>JAZRLV010000073.1:0-2995 GCA_045646985.1 Clostridia bacterium
CAACAGCCCTTTCCTTATTTCTGATTAACCAAGCTCTGAGAAGTACTTGATTGTTCTTACCATCTGTGATGTGTATGAGTTCTCGTTGTCATACCATGAAACAACCTGTACCTGATAAAGGTCATCAGCAATCTTTGCTACCATTGTCTGAGTAGCATCGAAGAGAGAACCATAACGGATACCAACGATATCAGAAGAAACGATTTCGTCTTCATTGTAACCGAAAGATTCGCTTGCAGCAGCTTTCATAGCAGCATTGATGCTTTCCTTAGTTACGTCTGTACCCTTAACAACAGCTGTAAGGATAGTTGTTGAACCTGTGGGAACAGGAACACGCTGAGCAGCACCGATAAGCTTACCGTTAAGCTCAGGAATTACAAGACCGATAGCCTTTGCAGCACCTGTAGAGTTAGGAACGATATTAACAGCACCTGCACGAGCACGGCGAAGGTCACCCTTTCTGTGAGGACCGTCAAGAATCATCTGGTCGCCTGTGTATGCATGGATTGTAGCCATGATACCTGACTGAATGGGTGCGTAATCGTTAAGAGCCTTTGCCATAGGAGCAAGACAGTTTGTTGTACAAGAAGCAGCAGAAATGATTGTATCATCCTTTGTAAGAGTATCTTCATTTACGCTGAATACAACTGTCTTAAGATCGTTACCTGCGGGAGCAGAAATAACAACCTTCTTAGCACCTGCATCTATATGAGCCTGAGACTTTTCCTTTGAGCAGTAGAAACCTGTACACTCAAGAACAACGTCTACATTAAGAGCACCCCAGGGGCATTCCTTAGCGTCCTTGATAGCATAAATCTTGATTTCCTTACCATCAACTGTAATGCTGTCTTCACCTGCTGCTACTGTATGACCGTCATATCTACCCTGAGAAGAGTCATACTTAAGAAGGTGAGCAAGCATCTTAGGATCTGTAAGATCGTTGATAGCTACTATCTCATAGCCCTCTGCACCGAACATCTGACGGAATGCCAGACGGCCGATACGTCCAAAACCGTTAATTGCAACTTTTACTGCCATTTTAAAACATCCTTTCGTGTTTAAAAAATATATAAATAATAATAAAAATTATTTACTACCAAATTAAATAAGAGTGATTGACTCAATCACAGGAACAACCTTCGGTGTCTGCCCGTCAAACCCAACGGGTGTATCTGCAATTTCGTCCACAATTTCAATACCCTTGGTAACCTTACCAAAAGCAGCATAGCTTCCGTCAAGATGCGGAGCATCTGCATGCATGATGAAAAACTGACTTGAAGCACTGTTTGGATTCTGACTTCTTGCCATAGAAATAACACCACGTGTATGTTTAAGCGGATTATCAAAGCCATTCATTTTGAATTCGCCCCTGATACATTTGTCACTGCCGCCCATTCCATTTCCAAGCGGGTCTCCGCCCTGAATCATAAAGCCTTTTATAATTCTGTGAAATGTAAGTCCGTCATAAAAAGACGCCTGTACAAGCTCTTTAAAATTAGCAACAGTCTCGGGCGCAATATCGGGATAAAGCTCAAGCTCTATTTCTCCACCGCCGTTCATTGTAATTTTAACATTTACATTTTCAGCCATAACATTCACCTTTCCTGTATAATAAAGGAAAATTTACATATCAGTATTATTATATCGTTTTCCCTTTATCAATGCAAGCATTTTTTTACTTTTTTTTAAATTATTTCCTTTTGATTAATCAGCATATCCAAAAGCCGTTTCCCTTACCTGCGAAATTGCGCTGTAATCAGGGATTACATAGGATACTTCACCTACATACTGTGCTGAGCCCGGAAGTGTCATCGTCTGTATATTTTCTGCACCTATTGTAAGCATCTGTTTTCCGCACTGCACAACATCCTCCGGTGTCATAGATGTTTCCATATTATCTATTATTATCTTATAAATATCAGGAATCTTTAAAATATATTTCATCTGTAGTTTCTGCTCTGCAATCGAATGAAGAAACTCCTGCTGCACCTTAATTCTGTCTATATCACCATTTGGATAACGCCTGAAACGCACAAGCTGCTCTGATTTGTCACCATCAAGATGCTGAAAGCCCTTTTGTAAATCAATTCTAAGTCCCTGTGCCGGGTCATTATACTTCATACGCTGCGGTACATCAAAATCCACACCGCCAAGCTCGTCTATACAAGCGCTGAACGCATTAATATTCACTTTTACAAAGTGGTTAATCGGAATACCCGTAAGCTCTTTTATGGCAATAATCGCTGCTTCGCTTCCCTTTTTTCCGTTCTTATGCCCTATAGCATGCGGCTCATTCATTTTCATCCATCGTCCGCCGTATTTAACACGGGTATCTCTTGGAATACTCATAACAACAGCGCTGTCACGCTCAGGGTCAATCTGCGCAAGCATCATTACATCTGTAAGCGACTCATTCTTATCTACGCCCATAATAAGGATATTACACTTTTCCTTTGAAATTTCGACCTCATCAAGTGTATCTTCATGGAAATCACTTACAATATTGCTATAAGGGGTAGTGTAGAGCTTTGCACAGTAAATACCGCTTACCGCAGCAAACATCATCAATACAGTTATAAACATTACCTTTAATGTTTTCAGCGCACGTCTGGTGCGTCTTTTTCGTTTCATAATATATAAACCTCTCTGTCTGAAGAAATTTTAACCATACTTTCGCATTTTAATTCTATAATCCAGTAAATTTTACCACAAACTCCCCTTTAAGTCAACCAATATAGAAAAGTTGTCTGCTATTTATAATTAAAATTTATATTTTATTCATATTTTCTAAAAATATCTCAAAAAGTTATTATTACATAAAAAAGTTGCTGTAAAAAAACTTGAGTTTTTTTACAGCAACTTTTAAAATCAAGACAATTTATTTAAAAACGACAGGATTTACCTGTGTATTATCAAAACTATTACCACCGGGAGATGGCTCTGATATACTAAAATACATTCTTGCCGCCTTAGTAGTTCCAAAATCTCTGTTTGA
>JAZRLV010000074.1:0-12821 GCA_045646985.1 Clostridia bacterium
AACGTGTAAGAGTATTCTTAATAACCTTATACTCTACACCTGCTTCACGAAGCTTGTTACGAAGCTGTGTGTCCTGTTCAACAGTAAGTCCGCAGTAATCTACGAAAACACCTGAAACTGCTGTTTTGAACTGCTCAGCTAAGTTAGCAACGATTTGCTGCTTTTCTTCGAGAATTTTCTGACTTGGCATATTCTCACCTCACAATAAATAATGAAAAAGGGATTCTTTGCCCATAGACACAAAGAATCCCGAATATTTTTAGGAATACTTCCTCGGCAGGGCTTACCTTTATGCCTGCTGTCTATGGAAACAACACAATGTATTATACACTGTATTTTTTAATTTGTCAACAATTAGTTTATCTTTGACGCATTAATTTTTACGCCGGGGCCCATAGTGCTTGCAACTGCAAGGCTTCTGATGTACTGACCCTTTGCTGTTGCGGGCTTAGCTTTAAGAATTGCGCTCATAAGAACGTCAAAGTTTTCCTGAAGCTTTTGTGCACCGAAAGATGCCTTACCGATGGGGCAGTGAATGATATTTGTCTTATCAAGACGGTATTCAATCTTACCTGCTTTAACATCGTTTACAGCCTTTGCAACGTCCATGCTAACTGTACCAGCCTTGGGGTTGGGCATCAAGCCCTTAGGTCCAAGGATTCTTGCGATACGGCCTATAACACCCATCATATCAGGTGTAGCAATTACTACGTCAAAATCGAGCCAGTTTTCCTTCTGGATTTTTTCAACAAGCTCTTCTGCGCCTACATATTCAGCACCTGCGCCCTGCGCCTCTGTTGCCTTATCTCCCTTAGCAAAAACAAGAACTCTAACCTTCTTGCCTGTACCATGAGGAAGAACAACAGCACCTCTTACCTGCTGGTCAGCGTGACGAGAGTCAACACCGAGCTTTGCATGAAATTCGATTGTTTCATCAAATTTTGCACTTGCAGTTTTTACAACAAGGTCAAGAGCTTCGGCAGGATCATACTGTTTACCGGTCTCAATAAGCTTAGCACCGGCTAAATATTTCTTACCATGTTTCATACTTTTAACCTCCTTGTGGTTCATCGGGACTTAATCCCTCCCACATACTCTTTAATTATTCCTCAACCGTTACGCCCATGCTTCTTGCCGTACCGGCGATCATGCTCATAGCTGCCTCAAGGCTTGCTGCATTAAGATCGGGCTTTTTAAGCTCTGCGATCTGCTGAAGATCTGCCTTTGAAAGCTGAGCAACCTTTGTCTTGTTCGGAACACCACTACCGCTTTCGATTTTGCAAGCTTTCTTAATAAGCACTGCAGCCGGCGGTGTCTTTGTGATGAAGCTGAAAGACCTGTCCGCATATACGGTAATAACAACAGGGATGATTAAACCTGCGTCTTTAGCTGTTCTCTCGTTGAATTCCTTTGTGAACTGCACAATGTTAACACCGTGCTGACCGAGAGCCGGACCTACCGGAGGAGCCGGAGTAGCCTTACCTGCGGGGATTTGTAATTTGATATAACCTGCGATTTTCTGAGCCATGGTTTGCACCTCCTTAGAGAAAAATGTGGTAATAGCGGACAACTGCACAAAAAATTGTGCCAGTCCTCCCATCTTTATAACAAGTCCGAAAGGACCTATTAACTGATTAATAAATTATTCCAGCGGTTCAACCTGGTAGAAGTCAAACTCTACCTGCATTTCACGTCCGCCAAACATTGTAACCATTACGCTGATTTTGCGTTTTTCATGGTTAATTTCAAGAACCTCACCCATAAAGCCTTCCATACTGCCGTCTGTAATACGAACTGTATCACCAACGTCAATGCCGAGGTCAACCTTGGCAGTTTCAACGCCAAGACGCTCAACCTCCGCCTCTGAAAGCGGAACAGGCTTGCTTCCCGGTCCTACAAAGCCCGTACATCCACGAGTATTGCGAACCACATACCAACTTTCGTCGGTCATATGCATCTTTATAAATACGTATCCGGGATAAATTTTTCTTGTAACGACTTTCTTTTCGCCCTTATCGTTTTCCTCGACTGCTTCCTCAACGGGGATGCACACATCGCCTATGAGTTCACCAAGGCCACGATTTTCAACAGTTTTTTCAATGCTGTCTTTTACTTTATTTTCGTATCCCGAATAAGTATGAGCAACATACCATTTAAATTCAGCACTCATAATATATATAGGCGAAGCGCCCTTCCTCCTTTTTGGGCATAAGAGAAAAGTTTCCGATATGCCTTGATTTTTTCAAACTTATGTTCTTTAAATTTCAAACCTTGCGAGGTTCAAAATCAGCCGAGAACAAGCTTACTTAAAGAAGAGAAAAGCGAATCCAGACCAAATATTATAAGTCCGACAATGATAAGTGCCGCAATAACAATTACAGTGTTGTTCAGAAGCTGTTTCTTTGTCGGCCAAACAACCTTTTTGAATTCGGACTTTGTAGCCTTTATGGATTTACCAATGCGGCTGAAAATTCCATTTTTCTTAACAGTTTCTCCCATTACGTTCACCCTCTATTATTTAGATTCTTTATGCAGAGTATGCTTACGGCAGAAAGGACAATACTTATTCATCTCAAGTCTGTCAGGATCGTTCTTCTTGTTTTTCATAGTATTGTAATTACGCTGTTTGCACTCTGTGCATGATAAAGTAATTTTAACTCTCATAATTGCGCCTCCAATGAATATTTACCCCCATTTTTTGTGCACGTAAAAAAAACCTGCACAGTGAGGTAAGAATACTATACCACATCAGTTTTTTATTGTCAACAATTTTTTTGTATTTTTTTGGCTGAATGAATTTTGGCTATATATAATAAGGAATAAACATCGTTTTCTATCTGGCTATTGCGCATTAGTTTTATTTATTTAGTATTTTTTTAAAAAAAGTCTTTACAAATGTAATTTTATCTGCTATACTGATATCGTTAAATTTTTGCGGGAGTGGCTCAGTGGTAGAGCGTCACCTTGCCAAGGTGAACGTCGCGAGTTCGAATCTCGTCTTCCGCTCCAAAGAAAGCGACTTGTTTTTGACAGGTCGCTTTTTTGTTGTGCCGGTAATTTCAATAGTTTTGGAGAAAGTTTATTCTAAAAGTAACACTTTATTATTGAATTATATTTCCAATTATGGTAAAATATATAATGAAATAGTTTGTTTTATTCGGAGATATGTATTATGTTTTATGAGGAGCTGCGTTCTTCAATTAAAGATGGAAAAATTGCACCGCTTTATATCTTTGAGGGGCCTGAAGAGTACCTTATCGAGTTTTGCATAGGCGAGATAAAAAAGGTACTTATTGAAGAGTGGTCGGAAATGATGAATTTCAAGAGCTTTTCAGAGCTTCCGCCCGTTTCCGAGGCGGAGGATTTTCTGGAAACCCTCCCTGTTATGAGCGAAAGAAAACTGGCAGTGTTTAAAAAATGCGGCGTGTTTTCGGGCAATATAAAAAACAAAGCCCAGTGGGAAAAGCTGTTTTCCTCCATTGCGCCGTTTTGCTGCGTTGTTGTATGGGAAAGCGCACCCGACAAAGGTAAAAAGCCGTCCTCTGTAAGAAAGGCGGCAGAAAGCGGCGGCGCCGTAACGGTGAATTTCCCTCTTCGTACTGAATCAAATCTTAAAACATGGGTGACAAAAATAGCTGCTGCCGCCGGCAAAAGTATAGAGCCAAAAAATGCTCTTTACCTTGTAAATTCACTGGAGCGAAGTATGCGCCCCATAAAAACAGAGCTTGAAAAAATAATATCATTCACAAAATCCTCCACCATAACACGTGAGGATATTGATGCCGTAATCGTAAAGCCTGCACTTGAAAACGTATTCGGGCTGATAGATGCAATTTTCGACGGCAGACGTGAGCTTTGCTACAACTTGCTTTATACACTGCGCTCACTTAAGCAGGAGCCTGTGTCGGTGCTGTCACTGCTTTCGGGGCAGCTTGTTACAATATATAAGGCAAAGCTTCATCTTTTAAGCGGCAAATCGCACAGTAATGTCACTTCCTTGCTGGGTGGTGGATACGGCGCAGAAAAATGCACACGCAAGGCTGAAAAAATAAAGGTTGAAAATATACAGACGCTTATAGCACTGTGCTGCGAGTGTGATAGAAAAATCAAGCAGGGCACTTTAGGCGGTTGGGCTGCATTGGAGACCATTATAGCAGAATATAAATTCTATTAAAGAAAGGATTTTCACTATGAAATATGAGCTTAAAAACGGTTGGAGCACAGATGTTAATAAAGAAATTGTTTTTAAATTTTCCGAAGGTTACAAGGACTTTCTTACAAAATGCAAGACAGAGCGTGAATCGGTGGACGAGGCTATAAGAATTGCACAGGAATGCGGTTTTAAGCCGCTTGAAAGCTATTCCACACTTTGTGAGGGTGACAAGGTTTATGCAGTAAACAAGCTGCGCAGTGTCCTTTTTGCAGTTATCGGCAGCGAAAAAATCTGCGATGGCGTTAATATAGTCGGTGCACACATTGATGCACCCCGCCTTGACCTTAAGCCTAATCCTCTTTATGAGGACGGCGAGCTTGGCTATTTGAAAACGCATTACTACGGCGGTATAAAAAAATACCAGTGGACAGCTGTTCCCCTGGCACTGCACGGAGTTGTTATAACAAAAGACGGTAAAACCGTTAATGTACGAATCGGGGACGAAAATGATGATATTACCTTTGTAATTACTGACCTTCTTCCCCACCTTGCCGCAGACCAGATGAAAAAAACTGCCCCCGAAATTATAGAGGGCGAGCAGCTTAATATTCTTATAGGCTCTATTCCCGCAGGCGGGAACGACAAAGAGGGAGTAAAGGCAAACATACTTTCAATTCTTAACGAAAAGTATGGAATCTGTGAAGAAGATTTTCTTAGCGCAGAGCTTCAGGTAGTTCCTGCCGCAAATGCAAAGGATATAGGCTTTGACAGAAGTCTTATAGGTGCATACGGGCATGACGACAGAGTGTGCGCATATCCTGCACTTATGTCAATTCTTACGACTGAGGCGTGCAAAAAAACTGCCGTATGTATTCTTACCGACAAGGAAGAAGTAGGCAGCATGGGAAATACAGGCGCAAAGAGTGATTTTATGAAGCTGATGCTTCTTGAAATGATGAATCTTACAAGCGAGGGTGCAACACAGCTGAATTTGCTTCGCTGTCTTGATAAGAGCTATTGCCTCAGCGCTGATGTTAATGCGGCGTTTGACCCCAGTTTCCCTGCTCCTTACGAAAAGCGTAACTGTGCAAAAATAAATTACGGTGTTGCAATTTCAAAATACACAGGCGCACGTGGTAAAAGCGGTTCAAGCGATGCATCGGCAGAGCTTATGGCGAAAATCCGTACACTCTTCAACGAAAACGGTGTTTTATGGCACGTTGGCGAGCTTGGCAGGGTAGACGCAGGCGGTGGCGGAACAATAGCGCAGTATGTGGCAAACTTAGGTGTTGAAACTGTTGACTGCGGTGTTCCCGTGCTCAGCATGCATGCTCCGTTTGAGGTTGTGTCAAAATTAGATGTGTATATGGCATATAAGGCATTCCACGCATTCTATAACGAGGTGTAAAAAATGCGAATAGATAAATTTTTAAAGGTTTCCAGAATAATTAAGCGGCGTACCGTTGCCAATGAAGCCTGTGATGCAGGCAGAGTAAGCATAAACGGCAAGGTGTGCAAGGCAAGTGCCGAAATAAAATGCGGTGATATTGTAGAAATCCGTTTCGGTGAAAGACTCATTAAGGTCAGAATTGAAGATATAAAGGAGCATACTCTCAAAAACGATGCCGCATCCCTTTATACCGTTATTGAAAACAACTAAGGGGTGAACTTTGTGAAAATGCTTTTGGATTTATTCTGCACCTTTTTCAGAATAGGCGCATTCACCTTTGGCGGTGGATATGCAATGCTTTCTCTCATTCAGAGAGAGGTCGTGGAAAATAAAAAATGGGCAACTGACGAGGAAGTCCTTGACTACTACGCAGTGGCTCAATGTACCCCCGGAGTTATAGCAGTAAATACAGCTACCTTTATTGGACATAAAAACAAGGGTGTTTTGGGGGCTATTGCTGCAACAGCAGGAGTAGTGTTCCCGTCGCTTATAATAATAACTGTTATCGCCGCAGTTCTTCAGAATTTTATGCAATACAAAATAACGCAGCATATTTTTGGCGGCATACGGGTATGTGTTGCTGTGCTTATTATAAACGCTGTGCTGACTATGGGGAAAAAAGCCATCAAAGATAAGCTGTGTGCTATAATTGCACTGCTTTCATTTATTGCGTCGGTAGCCGTGCCGTCACTCTCCCCCGTATTTATTGTGCTTGCAGCAGCACTTGTGGGTATTGCTACAATGAAGAAAGGGGGAAGCACTAAATGATTTTTTTAAGGCTTTTTATTGAATTCTTCAAAACAGGACTTTTCTCAATCGGTGGCGGTCTTGCAACAATCCCATTCCTGAAAGCTATGGGAAGCACCTACGGCTGGTTTGACGAAAAGCTGCTGGGCAACATGATTGCCGTTGGTGAGTCTACCCCCGGTCCAATCGGTGTAAATATGGCAACGTATGTAGGCTACACTGTCGGATATGAGCATGGAGGAATAGTTGCCGCACTTTTCGGCGGATTTATTGCAACCCTTGCACTTGTGCTTCCGTCGGTAATTATTATTCTTTTGGTGGCAAAGCTTCTTAATGCATTTAAAGAAAACAAATATGTCAATCGCTCTTTTTATGCTATACGCCCTGCCGTGACAGGTATGATAGCCTCCGCCGCAGTAATGATGATACAAAGCGGCATATTTACAAACACAGGAAACTTCTTTGAAGCAATCAGCATTAAAGCCGCAATTCTTTTTGCACTGCTTCTTGTATTTACAAACAAGATTAAGCTGCATCCGATTTTCTACATTATTATTGCAGGTATAGTCGGTGCTATTTTTAAATTTTAAGTGAGGTACTATAATGGATATTTTAAAACAGCTGTGCAGTGAGCTTCAGATAGATGAAGCAAAAACACAAAACGTAATAACACTGCTTGATGAGGGCAATACTATTCCCTTTATCGCCAGATACCGCAAGGAGCTTACAGGAAATATGGACGACCAGTTGATTCGTTCTATCAGTGTACGCCTTGGTGCGCTTCGTGCTATAGAGGAAAGAAAGGAAGAGGTTATCCGCCTTATAGACGAGCAAGGTAAGCTGACGGACGAAATCACAAAAGCGGTAGAAAACGCAAAGACACTTACCGAGCTTGAGGATATTTACCGCCCCTATCGCCCCAAGAGAAAAACCCGTGCCAGCGTAGCACGTGAAAAAGGCTTGGAGCCGCTTTCTGCGCTTATTATGGAGCAAGAGTTTTCGGGCGATATATATGAAGAAGCAGAAAAGTACATCGATGAAGAAAAAGGCGTTCTCAGTGCACAAGATGCTATTGACGGAGCAAAGGACATTATTGCAGAGGATATCAGCGATAATGCAGATTTCCGCAAGAACATACGCCGACTTACTTATATGAACGGTATAATTACAAGCAAGCAATCAAAGAACGAAAACGCAGTGTATCAAATGTATTATGAGTTTTCAGAGCCTGTCAAAAACATTGCCGACCATCGTATTCTTGCTATTGACAGAGGCGAAAAGGACGAAGTGCTCAGCGTAAAAATTGAGCTTGAAACAGAAATTATCACATCATATCTTTGCAAGGCTCTTATAAAAAGCGGTAGTACACAGCTTACTGCCCTTATTACAGAAGCGATTGAGGATTCATACAAAAGACTTATCGCTCCGTCTATAGAAAACGAAATCCGTACCACTCTTACAGAGCGTGCGCAAAACGGCGCTATCGGTCTTTTCAGCGTGAATTTGAAAAATCTGCTTATGACACCCCCCGTAAAAGGGCATACTGTTCTTGGCGTAGACCCGGGTTACAGAACGGGCTGCAAGCTGGCAGTTGTAGACCATACAGGAAAGGTACTTGAAACGGGTGTAGGCTACTTCACGCTGGAGCATCATGACTTAGAGAAAGCAAAAAAACAAATAATCGGAATGATAGAGCGCAACAATGTAACGCTTATTTCTATCGGCAACGGTACAGCTACAGGTGAGAGCGAAAAATTCATTTCCTCGCTTATAGGTGAGCTTAAAACCCCCGTTAAATATATGGTAGTTTCCGAAGCCGGGGCATCTGTATACAGTGCCAGCGAACTTGGCGCAAAGGAATTTCCCGATTACGATGTATCACTGCGAAGCGCAGTATCCATTGCACGCAGACTTCAGGACCCTCTTGCCGAGCTTGTGAAAATCGACCCTCGTTCAATAGGCGTAGGACAGTATCAGCATGACTGCAACCAGAAAAAGCTCTCCGGAGCATTGGGCGGTGTTGTTGAGGATTGCGTTAATAACGTAGGTGTCGACCTTAATACTGCATCAGCATCACTTCTTAGTTATATTTCAGGAATTTCTGCAGCTGTTGCAAAAAACATTGTAGATTATCGTGAAGAAAACGGCTCTTTCTCACAGAGAAAAGAGCTTCTCAAGGTTAATAAGCTTGGAAATAAAGCATTTATTCAGTGCGCAGGCTTTATGCGTATACCCGGCGGAAAGGATTTTCTTGATAACACGTCTGTTCACCCCGAAAGCTATGACGCTGCAAAGGCACTTATTCAAAAATGCGGTTACTCTCAGGAAGAAATCTCAAAGGGTGTCTTTTCCGACATTATTAATCGAATAACAAAAGAAGCTGCCGAAGAAATCTGCGCCGAATTCAATATCGGTATGTTCACGTTGCGTGACATATGCGATACATTGGCAAAGCCGGGCAGGGATATGCGTGATGAGCTTCCCAAGCCCCTTCTTCGCAGTGGTTGCATGTCGCTTGACGAGCTTACATGCGGTATGATTTTAGAGGGAACTGTCCGCAATGTAATCGACTTTGGTGCATTCGTTGATATAGGTGTTCATCAGGACGGTCTTGTTCACATCTCTCAGATTTCAGATAAATTCATTAAGCACCCCACAGACGTTTTAAGTGTTGGCGATATTGTAAAGGTAAAAATCCTTGACGTAGATAAGGAGAAAAAGAGAATCTCTCTTACCATGAAGATTTGAGGTAGTGCTATGAAATACATCAGACAACTTACAATAATTATGGGAATTTCCTTTGTTGGGGAATTACTCAACAAAACGCTTCCGCTTCCTGTTCCTGCCAGTATATATGGACTTATCATTATGCTTATTCTTTTATCAAGCGGACTTCTCAAGATAAGCCATATTAAGGAAACAAGTAATCTCTTGCTTGATGCCATGCCCATTATGTTTATCCCTGCTGCGGCAGGCATAATAAAGTATTGGGGAATCATAAAGCCTATTCTCTTGCCCTGCATTATTATGATGCTTTTGGTAACTGCGGTTGTAATGGTTGTAACAGGCGTTGTAACCCAAAAAATAATAAATCACAACGGAAAGGAGAAGCCCCATGCTCAGTGAATCTGTATTTTTCTACACCTTTGCCACAGTTGCTTTTTATGTGGTAAGTGTTGTTATACAAAAAAAGCTTAAGCAGGAATGGTGTAACCCCCTGCTTCTTTCCATTGTGTTCACCGTGATAATGATTCTTGCAACAGGTACAAAGTATGAGGTTTATGAGAGCAGCTCTTCATTAATAAGCTATTTTCTCACCCCTGCAACGGTTTGCCTTGCCGTACCGCTGTACGAAAAAATTTCCGTTCTTAAAAAGAACGCCGCAGCAATTCTTATCGGCATTTTTTCAGGGGTAATTACATCTGCGCTTTGTATTTTTCTGGTAACTGTAATATTTAAGCTTGATGAGGCTACATATGCATCATTCTTGCCTAAATCTGTTACAACAGCTATCGGTATAGGAATTGCCGAGGAGCTTGGCGGAATTACGGCACTGACTGCAATCTCAATCATAGTTACAGGGGTTTTCGGAAACATTATTGCAGAAACCATCTGCCGTATATTTAAAATAACGCACCCCGTTGCAAAGGGAGCTGCTATCGGCACCTCTTCCCACGCAGGGGGAACAGCCAAAGCACTCCAAATGGGAAAGACGGAGGGCGCTATCAGTGGCCTTGCAATAGCTGTTGCGGGAATTATGACAGTAGTTGTTGCACCTATATTTATGAAGTTTATATAAAGGGGAATGTAAAAAAAGTCCGGAACGCATTTTTTCCTATCTCCTAAAAAGACGGTTTAAAAAATAATTTTTTCTGTTTATTATGTTATTAATTCTTATTTCATATTCAAAGACCTTTTCTTGATCTTCTGCATCAGAAAAGGTCTTTTTACAGGAGTAAATATTTCCATTTTCCTCAATACAGTTTATTACAAGAATTGATGACCCCTTCCAAACCTCCCGAGTTAATGTATCTGCGTCAAATACAACAATCTTATCTGTACTATATTTTTTTGAAATTGCACCTAAATCTGATATAACTAAACAAGAATGGATATGTTTCATATCTGTTATCACAATATTATTCTCCCTGTCTTTATATCTGAACAATCTGCGCAGCTCATCAACCCCATAATTTTCATCTATCTTTAGAGTTTCCTTATATATATGCTTCTTGTTTGAATTTTTCATATCCTCACAGCCTTCTTATAAATTAAAAAAGCGTTTTTAACGCATCAGCCCCCTGACCCCCAATCTTGGGGGCAGGGCGGTACGCTTGTTTGAAACAAGCTAAATTGCGTACTTTTCGCACGCAATTTCCTATGTTATAAAAAAGTGCGCAGCCATAAAGACTACGCACTGAAAAACGTAGCTCTGACTCTGTTGCGACACAGTTTAATATCCTAAGACAGGCATAAAAAAGCCAAAGCATACATTTTTACCAAGGTTAGTATGCCTGCCATTATCAATATTAAACTATGTCGCAAATTCATTTTAACATAAACTGCAAAAACATACAACTGTTTTTACTTTAAAAAATTATTTTTTCTACCCCATTATTCCAAACACATAAAAAAGTGCGCAGCCATAAAGACTACGCACCGAAAAACGCAGCCTGACCTGCTGCAACACAATCGAACTCCACGCATACACGGGGTACGACGTCAAGGCGTACGTTTTTACCAAAGTTAAACGTACCCCTTATGCGCAAAAAATATTCGATTGTGTTGCAATGTCATTTTAACACAAACTGCAAAAATATACAACTGTTTTTACTTTAAAAAATTATTTCTTTTTATCATCCATTATTACACACAAAAAGGAGCTGTAGCAAAATGAATTCCATTTTGCTACAGCTCCTTTGGGCTGGACGAAAAATAGCGTAGATTGGACAAACTGAGCTGAGAAAGCCTAATATAGGCTTTCTCAGGTTACCCGAAGGCGTACGAGGGTACGTCGAGAGGCGAAGTTTGTTCAAAACACAAGGCGTTAAAACAGAAGAAATTCGTCAAATGACGAATTTCTTCCTTAAGTTTATCTTTCTTTTTACACTACAGTTATAATTAAATAGCTTTATTAAGGCATTTATTTTGCCTTGTGTGGTGTACGCATTTTGCTACAGCCCCTGAAACATATTTTTTTACTCTATGGGATCTATTGGCTCCGTCTCTGCCTCATCATATTCTGTCTGTTCTTCTATGACAACTGCATGCTCTGCCGCTGTATCCTCGGTCGGAATATCCTCCACACCAAGCTCTTCGATATTTTTAATATCGTCAATATTTTTACGGAGATATGCAATTTCTTCCTCAATCAAGTCAATTTTCTCAAGCTTGTTTTTTATAAACTCTGTTATATCGCTCTGTGCTTTATAAGCCTTATATGCATCAAATCCGATTTCCTTATAAAGACTCTTTACAGCATTCTGTTTTTCTGCGATTTCAAGCTTAATCTTTGTAATGGAATAGAGCTTTTTGCTCTGCTTGCTTGATACTGCCGCAGCATCAAGTGCGACTTTTTTTACTTTATCAAAGAATTCCACGTTCTTCTCTCCTTATTAGTCAAAATTAGGCTTCTGCAAAAATCCGGGGATTTCCAAATCATTGTCTCCGCCACCGATTGAGCCGAAGAAGTCACTGCCCTTATCCTTTTTCTTTCCGTCAAGACCTGTTGCAATAACAGTGATAATGATATCATCCTCAAGACTTTCGTCAATAGCTGCACCGAAGATTACGTTTGCATCCTCATCTACGCAATCGCCGATAAGCTGTGCAGCTGCATTTGTTTCATGAAGGTTAAGATTTGCGCCGCCGATAACATTGATAAGCACACCTGTAGCACCATCAATAGTTGTTTCAAGAAGAGCACTTTCAATAGCCATTCTTGCAGCTTCTTCAGCACGGTTTTCACCGCTTGCACGACCGATACCCATATGAGCAAGACCTGCATCCTTCATAACTGTTGTAACGTCTGCAAAGTCAACATTGATAAGACCTGCACCTACGATAAGGTCGGATATACCCTGTACACCCTGACGAAGAACCTCGTCAGCATCCTTGAATGCATCAATAAGACTTGTTTTATTGTTGCTGATATCAAGAAGTCTGTCGTTAGGAATAACAACAAGTGTATCTACGTTACCCTTAAGCTGCTCGATACCCTCTTCAGCCTGAATCATACGTCTTCTTCCCTCAAAACCGAAAGGCTTTGTAACGATTGAAACAGTCAAAACGCCAAGCTCTTTTGCAATGCCTGCAACAACAGGAGCCGCACCTGTACCTGTACCGCCGCCCATACCGGCTGTTACAAATACCATATCAGCATCCTTAAGCACCTGCTCAATCTCGCTGCGGCTTTCTTCTGCGGCTTTCTTGCCGATTTCTGCCTTACCGCCTGCGCCCTGACCTTTTGTC
>JAZRLV010000075.1:0-1820 GCA_045646985.1 Clostridia bacterium
CGGGGTCCCCGAAAGTCGCAAGACTTTAAGGGGAAAAGGAGCAAACGAGTGACAAGTTTAAGGTTTGAAAAACCTTAAACAAAAGCGAGCCTTGCGACGCTCGAGAGGCGAAGTTTGTTTGTAGCAAAAAGGCTTTAAAACATAGAAAAATCGATTAAAATGAGATTTTTCAACCAACAAAGGTTATTCTTCAATTTATTCGCTACCTATACTCTGTTTTTTAGTTGCCTTTTTGCGGTCTGGACTTTTTTAACATCCCTTATGATTTTATTCCTGTTACAATCTCTCTTATTCCAAATATCAGGATAAAAATGCCGAAACATTTACCCAGTATAGATGCAGAAAGATTGGTAGAAATATACGCACCTAACAAAGAAAAAGGTACACCCGTAAGTATAAGGGGCAGTGCGGTTTTAAAATCAATATTCTTTTTTCTGATGTGCACGATAATTGCGCATACGGCTGACGGAATAAAGCAAAACAGATTCAGACTTTGCGCCGAGTGCTGACCCAGACCGAGAAACATTATTGCCGCAGGAATAAGCAGCATTCCGCCTCCGACCCCCATTCCGCTTAATATCCCCGACATAAATCCAATTAATGATGTAAGCATTTTTTTATCCTCCGAAAAACATTCGCAGTGATGCAGCCACCATAACAACACCGAAGCCTATGCGGATGTATTTTGGGGGGAGCTTTGAAAGAAGCATTGCCCCCACTACAGCACCCAGCGCAGCACCCAGAGCAGCCTTTATTATAACAGGCAAATCAGAGTGCCCCGAAATGGTATATACAATTACTCCGCTTAGTGTCAGGGGAAGTATAATCATAATGGAGGTGGCATGTGCCCTCTTTTCCTCAAGTGAAAAGACTTTCTTTAATATCATTACAGCAATTATACCGCCACCTGATGCAAAAAATCCGTTAGTAAATCCTACAAGGCTACCCCATAACAGTCCACGTTTTTTCATCAGGAAACGAGCATCTCCAATCTTAGCTTATCAGCAATCATAGCAATAAATTCCGAATTAGTAGGCTTTCCCTTGTTATTACTTACAGTATAACCAAATAATTTATAAAGCTCTTCTTCATTACCACGAATACACGCAACCTCAATAGCATGTCTGATAGCTCTTTCCACACGGCTGGGCGATGTGTTGTGACAAGCAGCGACCTTGGGATAAAGCTGCTTTGTAACGGCATTAATCAGCTCGGTGTCCTTTATGCTCATAATAATAGCATCACGAAGATACTGATATCCTTTTATGTTGGCAGGAACACCAACAGAATGGATTGTCTTTGTTACGGAAAGCTCAATAGCTCTGTCAGATGGTCTGTCATTTGAGTGCGCCTTATCAAGTGCAAAGGCATCAGTAATTATATTGTGCGACTGTCTTGGCATGCATAAAAGACGAATACGCTCGTAAATTGTTTCGCAGTCACACGGCTTTATCATAAAATAATCTGCACCAAGCTGCATACAAAGATTTGTCACATGCTCTTTTTTGCTGCCGCTTGTTACGATTACTACAGGTCTGTGAATTCTGGGCATAGCGGCGATTGTTTTTAAAAGTCCGATGCCGTCTATCCTCGGTAGCACTATATCCATTAACACAGCGTCGGGGTGCAGCTGTCTTATTTTATCGGCAGCTTCTCCGCCATCGGCCGTGCACCCAATAAGCTCAATATCGCTTTTGCTGTCAAAAAAGGACCTCATCTGTGATAATAATTCGTGGTTACTGTCTGCAATAAGCAGTTTTATCTGGTTTTTCATCGTTTTTCCTCCTGTAAGTTCTTATTTCATTATGTATATTACCATA
>JAZRLV010000076.1:0-1589 GCA_045646985.1 Clostridia bacterium
CTGCCTCCGTTTATGATGCGGCAAGGCGTGAGTCGGAGCGCTTGAACCTTTATTCCGATCCCAAGTGCACAGATTTAAATTCTGTTTCTGCCGAGCTTTTTGGTGTGAAACCCGAACAAATACTGTTTACCAACGGCTCTGATGAAATTTTGAATTTTGCGTTTATGGCATTTTGCGACGGCGAGCATGGTTGTGTTTTTCCCGATATAACCTACGGGTTTTATTCGGTATTTGCCGAGATTAATTCTGTCCCCTATAAGCAAATTCCGCTGAATGAAGATTTTACGATTAACGCTCGGGACTATATAGGAATAAATAAAAATATTTTTATTGCAAATCCCAACGCACCCACAGGAATAGCACTTTCTACAGCCGAAATTGAAAGGATTGTCAAATCAAACCCCGATAACATTGTCGTTATTGACGAGGCATATGTTGATTTTGGAAATGAAAGCTGTGTTCCCCTTACAAAGAAGTATGACAATCTTTTGGTGACGCAGACCTTTTCAAAGTCACGCTCTATGGCGGGGGCAAGACTCGGCTTTGGAGTTGGTGCTAAGGAGCTTATACAAGACCTTAACACTATAAAGTATTCGACCAATCCCTATAACATAAACAAAATGACTATGGCGGCAGGTATAGGCGTGTTAGAGGACGAAGAATATACAAGAGCAAATTGCAAAGAGATTATAAAAACACGTGAATATACAGTGCGTGAGCTTAAAAAGTTAGGGTTTATATTAACGGATTCCACGACGAATTTTGTTTTTGCAAAGCACCCTAAGGTATCGGGCAGTGAAATTTATCAAAAGCTGCGTGAAAACGGAATTTTGGTACGTCATTTTGATAAAAAGGAAATTTGTGATTATAACAGAATAACAATCGGTACATATGAGCAGATGAAAACTCTTGTTGATACTATAGGAGGAATAGTAAAATGAGAAATGCAACGATTAACAGAAAAACAGCAGAAACAGATATAAAGGTTAATATATGCCTTGATGTGTGTGAAAAAGGTGTAATTAAAACAGGCTGCGGCTTTTTAGACCATATGCTGGAGCTTTTTGCAAAGCACGCCAATATTACTCTTTCGGTGCTTTGCAGCGGTGATACACAGGTTGACTACCACCACACAACAGAGGATATCGGTATTGCTATGGGACAGGCACTTTGTCAGGCACTTGGAGAAAAGCGTGGAATTACCCGTTATGGAAATATAATTCTTCCTATGGACGAGGCACTTATTCTATCGGCTGTAGATATCAGCGGCAGAGGTATGCTTGTGTACGATGCACAGCTTCCCACACCAAAGGTAGGGGATTTTGATACAGAGCTTGTAGAGGAATTTTTCATTGCATTCGCTTCTAATGCAGGTATTACACTGCATATAAAAGAGCTTTCAGGCAGAAACTCGCACCATATTATAGAGGGTGCGTTCAAGGCTGTTGCACGCTCATTGCGCATGGCTGTTAAAATTGATGCGGAGGTAAAGGACGATATTCCGTCTACAAAAGGGGTATTATGATTGCTATAACCGATTACGGTGTTGGAAATCTGTTTTCCATAAAAAGCTCCCTCGATACAGTAGG
>JAZRLV010000077.1:0-9826 GCA_045646985.1 Clostridia bacterium
TAATGGGACATAGCGATTTCGGAACAACTGCAAATACATATTCGCACCTTGAGTATTCCGATACGGTTGCTGCAATGGAAAAAATGAATGAAATAATTTTTGGAGAGGAAAATGAAGAGCTTCAGGGCAAATAGCTACACTTTTTGGGGGATTCTTCCACTTTTGAGCAAAGAAAATGCGGGCTTGCAAACCTGCAAACCCGCATAAACACTGGCGGAGATGTAGGGATTTGAACCCTAGCGCCGGCAAAACCGACCTACCGGATTTCGAATCCGGACCCTTCAACCACTTGGGTACATCTCCAAATATTTAATTTTTATATGTTAAACCCACAATTTTGGCAAAACTCACATTTAGGGCAAAATTTAGGGCAAAACAAACAGATTTTACTAAAATCATAAATAGTAAAAATCCCATAATATCGGGGTTTCAGCTCAAGAAAGTTCTTTTTGATGTACAACCTTTCGAGTGCGCTCTGTTATGACCACTTCGATACCCCTCCATATTATATTAAATTCTTCTTACCCTCTCTAAGTGATACAAAGAAGTTTTTCAGCATGGAAGTACATTCTTCCTCCATAATTCCGCCATAAACGTTGGTATTACTACCAAAATATGATTTTGAAAACAAGTCTATTCTACCGCCTGCTGCGCCGTATTCGGGGTCATATGCACCGAAATACACGCTTTTCATTCGAGAGTTTATAATAGCACCGCTGCACATTACGCACGGCTCAAGAGTGACATACAAGTCACAATCTGAAAGGCGCCAATCACCAAGCTTCTCGCAAGCTTTTCTTATTGCAACAATTTCTGCATGCAGTGTTGGGTCATGGCAGACATTGCGGATATTATGCCCTGTTGCTATGACTTCGCCATCTTTAACTATAACAGCACCTACGGGCATTTCCCCCTCTGCAACAGCTAAAAATGCTTCTTCAAGTGCAATTCTCATAAACTTATTTTCCAACTTATCCACCTCGTATATAATAGCACAAAAGCGTTCTTACGTCAAGAATTTTTCTTAAAGGGTGCAGCAATTAGTCTTGCTGCACCCTTTCTGTTAGCTTAGTTTATCAATTTCACTTTGCACCATTTCTTTTGTAACTGTAAGAACGCTTGTAAAGCGGCAGGAAAGAGCCTTTTCAAGGTTTTCCCTTGCGCCGTCAATATCGCCCAATTCTTTCAGTACAAGAGCATAATTATAGTATGGCATTGGGGTAATCATTTCTTTTTCAAGAAGCATTGAGTAAACCTCTTTTGCTTTTTCATATTCTCCCATATGCATATAGAGTTCACCAAGATTATCAGCGATTGTCTTATCCCCGTCATTATAGTCATAAGCTTCAACCATAAACTCAAGTGCATCGGCATAGTTTTTATCTTTCTTTGCCCTTTCAAGATAAAGAACACCCAATGTACCGTAGGTATTGGTCGCAGGCATTTCCTTGTGAACTATTTCAAGAATACTTATCGCCTCGTCAAGATTTCCCTCTTTCCATGTCAGAACGGCAAGATTATGTTTTGCATTTATCTTATCTTTTGTGGCGCTGCGACTTGAATTAATTACTTCGTTCAGAAGTCGTCTGCCCTTGTCAAAGCGGTTCTCACGAAGGCAAAATGAGGAATACGAAATTTTACATTCTGGCGTCATAAGCCCCGTCTTATAAGCCTTTTGATAGAGTTTCTCCCCTTTTTCAACATTGCCTTTAATATAATAGGTCTGCGATGCGAGCTGTGTAAGTATAATCGCACGTCTGTTCCACAAAACCACAGCTATAACAACGAATGTAACTGCAAGACCTATTGCGGGACCCAACAACCAGAACAAAAGAATTATTCCTGCAATATACAATAATGTTTTCATATATCTTCCCTCGTTTATTAGAATTCAGCTGAGCCTGTTGTTCTGGGGAAGCTCATCGCATCACGGATATTCTGAATACCTGTGATGTACATGAGTGCTCTTTCAAAGCCCAGACCAAAGCCTGCGTGCTTAGCACTTCCGTAGCGACGCAAATCAAGATACCACCAGTAATCCTTGGGGTCAAGATTAAGCTCTTCCATACGTTTTTCAAGGAGGTCAAGACGTTCCTCACGCTGAGAGCCGCCGATGATTTCTCCAACCCCTGGAACAAGACAGTCCATAGCTGCAACAGTCTTTCCATCGTCGTTCATACGCATATAAAAGGCTTTGATGTCTTTTGGGTAATCCATAACAAATACAGGGCGTTTGAAGATTTTTTCAGTAAGATAGCGTTCATGCTCTGTCTGGAGGTCAATACCCCATTCTACAGGATATTCAAACTTCTCTCCGCTTTCCTGTAAGAGCTTGATTGCCTCTGTATATGTTACTCTGCCAAAGTCGGAATTAAGCACCATATTGAGTCTTTCAAGAAGTGTATTATCTATAAACTTGTTGAAGAATTCCATTTCTTCAGGAGCGTTGTCAAGAACATACTTGATTATATATTTAAGCATATCTTCAGCAAGCTGTGCATCGTCCTCAAGGTCTGCAAAAGCTATTTCAGGCTCTACCATCCAGAACTCCGCACCGTGACGGGGAGTATTACTCTTTTCAGCACGGAAAGTAGGACCGAATGTATATACTCCGCCCAACGCCATTGCATGTGTTTCAACGTTGAGCTGACCGCTTACTGTAAGGTTAGTGGGCTTTCCAAAGAAGTCCTGTGAAAAATCAATGCTTCCGTCAGGATTTCTTGGAGGGTTTTCCATATCAAGAGAGGTTACTCTGAACATCTCGCCAGCGCCCTCACAGTCACTTGATGTAATGATTGGAGTATGAACATACACAAAACCTCTTTCGTTGAAGAAGGAATGAATTGCATATGCAAGTATACTTCTTACACGGAATACCGCAGAAAACGTATTTGTTCTGGGGCGAAGATGCGCAATGGTACGAAGATACTCGTTTGAATGGCGCTTCTTCTGAAGAGGATAATCAGGAGTTGATTCACCCTCTATTTCGGCAGAGTCGGCATTAAGCTCAAACGGTTGCTTTGCATTGGGAGTGAGCACGATGCTACCCTCAAAATAAACTGCACTTCCTACGTTAAGAGAGGCAATTTTATCGTAGCATTCAAGCTTATCCTTTTCAATAACAACCTGAAGGCAGTCAAAAAAACTACCGTCATTGATTGATACAAAGCCTACGTTATTATTAGCACGGATAGAGCGTATCCATCCTGCCACACGAACCTTTTCCCCTTGTTTAAGGTCTGTGCTTCTGTAAAGCTGTTTTATGGTAGTACGTTTCATAATATATTACCCTTTCTGTTTCTTTAATTTATTACAATCGTATGCACTCTTTCAAATGCACCGTTCTTTTCAAGCTTAATAATTCCGGGGTTTTTCGGAAAGTTCCCTCACTTTTCCGTAATAATCCGGAAGTCCGCATCAAGGCTCAATACACAAAAATTCTGTCCCAGGCAATTTACACAAAAGCGGAGCCTGTCCCTCCCACGAAGCGCTGTCCCCTTGCCAAAGGCGCTCTTTCCCGTCACGGGCAATAATGCTTTTTAGTTCTGCACCAAGGCTTGTAATTTCTACTGTTAAAAATTTATTTTTAAGCACAGTTCTTTTTCCATTTCGTTTCTCCCTGCTTCTGACAATTAACAAAAACTGTCACACCCTATGCACAATGCATGGGCGTGACAGCATTTGCGAAGAATAAATTATTCTCCGCACTCACTGCAATTTTCGCAATCGCAGTCAAACTCAATCTCAATTTCCTCGTTACATGAGGGGCATACAATTTTATCACCGCAAGATTCAAGTGTTTCGGGGTCAAGATAAATCATATCACCACATGAGGGACATTCAACGCCAAACTCGTCATCGTCATCAAATTCATCTTCATCATCGTACACATAGCCTTCAAGTGCGTCAAGGTCTTCATCAACCTCGTCAAGCTGTGCTTGTGTTTCATCCTGAATTTCCTCTATTTCAGCAATCTCGTCAGCCATATCTGCAAGAGCTTCAACGATTGCTACAAGGAGTTTACCCTCTTTAGTAGTTTCATCAATTTCAAGACCTTCTGCAAGACCTGTGATATATGCCATTTTTTCTGTTAAATAGCTCATATTGTCCTCCTAAAAAATTTGAATATAAGTTTTTTTAAATATGTTTGTGACCTTTTTGCGTTCTGGACTTTTTTTACATTCCCTTTATTATGCTCTGCCGAGGTATTCTCCAGTACGTGTGTCAACCTTAATTGTTTCACCATTGTCAATAAACAGCGGAACCTGTACAACTGCACCTGTTTCGAGAGTAGCAGGCTTTGTAGCACCGGTTGCTGTATTTCCTGCAAAGCCAGGCTCTGTTTCTGTAATTGCAAGCTCTACAATGTTCGGAGGCTCAATAGCGAAGATATTTCCCTTGTAGGAAAGAATCTTAACCTGCATATTCTCCTTAACAAACTTAAGAGCATCGCCGAGCTGGTCTGCACTAACGGGAATCTGCTCATAGGATTCGGGATCCATGAAATAGAAAAGGTCACCGTCAGAGTAGAGATATTCCATATCTCTGCGGTCGATATGTGCCTTAGGCATCTTGTCAGTGGGGCTGAATGTTTTTTCAACAACACCGCCTGAAATAACGTTCTTAATCTTTGTTCTTACAAACGCTGCTCCTTTACCGGGTTTAACATGCTGGAACTCGATTATCTGAAAAACGCTTCCATCATATTCAAAAGTAACACCGTTTCTAAAATCTCCTGCTGAAATCATTTTCTTCTATCCTTTCGTAAATGAATTTATAACTACTTTAAGATATATTTTACAACATTTCCATATAAATATCAAGAACTTTTTTCCATAAAGGGATATTTAATTAAGTCTTTCTTCCAAAAGTGCTGCCAAAGCCTGTGCATCTGCGGTGATTTCAGCAACATCCTTACCTTCTATCATAACTCTGATAAGAGGCTCTGTACCGCTGGGACGAATAAGCACTCTTCCCCTTACGGTATATTTTGCGTTAAGACGGTTAATTTCATCCATAATCACTTCATCTTCGATATATTCAGAATTTCCGCTTCTTGCAACACGGGCATTGACAAGCACCTGAGGATAAATTGTAATAACCTTGGCAAGCTCCGAAAGCTCTTTCCCCTCTTTTTTCACAATCTGCGCAACCTGGAGTGCTGTTATAAGACCATCACCTGTTGTATTATGTTCAAGGAAAATTACGTGGCCTGACTGCTCCCCACCGAGGGAATAATCTTTTTCAAGCATTTCCTGAAGCACATATCTGTCGCCAACCTTCGTTTTTGCAACGTTGATTGCCTCAGCCTCGCCCATTTTGAAAAGACCAAGGTTACTCATTATTGTTGCAACAATCGTATTATTCTTAAGCTTGCCTACTTTTTTCATATGTGTGCCGCATATTGCCATAATTGCATCACCGTCAACGAGGGTTCCCTCTCCGTCTACGGCAAGCACACGGTCTGCGTCACCATCAAAGGCAAATCCCATGTCACATGAATTTTTCTTGACAAATTCGCAAAGACTTTCCATGTGTGTAGAGCCGCAATTACGGTTTATATTGATACCGTCGGGGGTATCGCTGAGCACAAAAACCTCTGCCCCTAAACGACGGAAGGTTTCGGGAGAAGTCTTGCTTGAAGCACCATTTGCACAGTCAAGTGCTATCTTAAGTCCTGAAAAGTCTACATCTACTGTTGAGCATACATAATCAACATATTTATCTGCTAAGGATTCATCCCTTATTAAAGTACCGACGCCTTCTGCAATGGGGCGCTGTGCAACGGGGTTATCATCAAGAACGATATCTTCTATTTCTTCTTCTATTTCATCACGCAGTTTATACCCCTCGGAATTAAAGAACTTTATTCCGTTAAATTCAGCAGAGTTGTGTGATGCAGACACTACAATACCGGCATCAAAGCCTAATGTACGTGTAATATATGCAACCGCAGGTGTAGGAACTACCCCGGCGCACACAACATTACCGCCCATAGACATAACACCCGCTGCCAGTGCTGATTCAAGCATAGCACCGCTTCTGCGTGTATCCATACCTATAAGAATTTTTGGGGTATGCTTATTCTCTTTTGCAAGAACATATGCACCTGCCTGCCCAATTTTTGCCGCTAACTCATATGTAAGGTCTCTGTTCGCAACACCTCTTACACCATCTGTTCCAAATAGTCTTCCCATAACAATTTCCTTTCTTATATTAATTTAAGCTGATACAATATTCTTTTCAATTAAGGCAGCTTGCCGCTTTCAATATCATAAATAACACTTGCTACTGCATGCTCTTCATTACTTACAGTTACATAGTCTGCCATATCTTTTACCTCCTGACATGCATTAGAAACGGCAATTCCTGTCTTTACGGTATTAAACATAGAAATATCGTTATAATAGTCACCTATGGCTATAGTTTTATTTATATCGAGATTATACATCTGTGCAAGCTTAGAAACGGCAACACCTTTGCCTATACCCTTGGGCAAAATTTCATACAATGTCCTTTCAGAGTGTACAAAGTCAAATTTTTCAGACAATGGATGTGATGCAAGCATTTCCATAAGACTGCGTATAGCTTCTTCATCCATACTGGCAAAAATTATCTTTGATAAAGGTCCTTTAACATCGTTGTAATGGCGAACAAGGTTGGGCGCCTTTGTAACCCTTCTGAATCTCTCCATAGCTGAATTATCCTTACTGAAATACACCTTTTCAAAGGTATTGACCTGAATACCTATTTCGGGAAGGTTTTTATCAACGTATTCAACTAAAGCCATAACATCATCAGATAAGGTCTGTTTCCACACGTATTCTGATTTTTCATAGTCATAAAGTCCACCGCCGTTGATACAGCCAAAAGGAATATTTGGATTAACCGTTTTACAGATATCTTTAACAAATATCGGTATTCTTCCTGTTATAAAAGTAAATCTTCCGCCTTCTTTTTTAAAGTATTCTATCGCCTCAATATTTTCCTTTGATATGCTCTTATCATTCTTAAGCAGTGTTCCGTCGAGGTCGCTGCACAAAAGTATTCCGTCAAATTTTCCCATCAAAAGTCCTCCAATTTCATTATACACGTATCAAGCCATAATTTCAAGATATCATTTCATAAAGTAGCCTCTTGTAAACTCAGCAGGCTTTTCTACAGGTGTTTTACCCAGATACATTTTTATTATTTTCTCTGTTTCTTTGGCGCTTTCTGTTGTAAACACAAGCCTTATCCAATCTATTCCGCATTTTCTGATTTCATTAAGCTTATCCGCCATAAATGTAGGACGTGAATTAAGCACAGTATTAATATGTGACTCCTTATCCCCTATAATTTTAAAGCTTGCACCCGTCTTATCCTTTATTTCAATAGGATTGCTGCAATCGCATTTTCCCGTAATTCCACGTATAAGACACGCACGGGAGGTCATTACTGTCTGGTATCCGTAACAGAGAGCCTCACACTCTGTTTCTGTTCTTTGAGATATTTTTCTGATATCATCAAGCGAAAGCTCGGGAGAAAGAGTTATTGTATCACATATTTTACCTAATTCATTTGCCGATACGCTGTTATATATATTCGTACTCCAATCGGCATATACTTTTCTTCCGTCTGTTTTTGCAAGAGAGAGCATTCCCACACTTGAAGCATATGCACCATATGATACAGGGATTTTTGAAAGCTGCTGCAAAACCTTTTTTTCATCAAGTACCACTTGCGGCAAAAGAACACAACATCTCTCGTCGGGAGTTATTGTATCCCAAAGAGAGAGCGGCACAAGCACTCTTTGGGCAAAACGAGCTGTCTCAAATTGCTCCTGCGTGCGCACTTGTACACAAATATTGCTTTGAGTATATTTTTTCTTTTTTTCCAGAGGATATTCAAAGCTATAAATTTCTTTTTTATTTATATTACTTCTCGCATCGCAAAGCATATCGCACGCCTTTCTTCTAAGGCTGTTAAGCTCGGAAACGGCTAAAGCTATATTATCCTCTGCGTCAAACTCAAATTCCTTCAATACAAAGGGTGTCTGTCCCATTTTTGCAATTTGCGCATACGCACGCTCGTGTGAAAGTGCAACGTTTTGAGCTACCTGTACTTTTGCCCCGAAAGCCCTAACACTGTTTTTTCCATCATTAAGAGTAAGAACAGCTTCATTTCCATTCTTAAGAACAAGCCGTGCATCAACACTTACCTTTCGGTTTTCTACGCCCTCTTTGAAAGAATTGCGTGCTTCTTTCAAAACACTTTCATCGGCACGTGACGAGAGTTTGTCATTACTTATAGAGTAATTCATCATTTCAGGAGTGTTTTTTTCGCAGAAATATGCCTTTGTAAATCCGTCGCCACGAACAAATATTTTTTTCAGACGTTCCTCGTCCTCCTTGGAAAGAGGCAATAAGCTATCAAGATATTTTCTGTATATATTTGTCACAGTTGCAACATATTCCGGGCTCTTCATTCTGCCCTCTATTTTAAAGCTCGTTATTCCGCTATGGTACATTTTATCGATTTCATCAGCAAGGCACAAATCCCTGGGGCTTAGCAAATATCCGTTTTTAAAGCAAGAACTGTATTTCTGACGGCACGGCTGAGCGCACATTCCCCTATTCCCGCTTCTGCCGCCTATAAAAGAGGACATAAGGCATTTGCCTGAAAAGCTTATGCACAATGCCCCGTGTACAAAAGCCTCCAGCGTTGCATCAGTGTTATCATGAATGTGTCTGATTTCTTTTTCGGAAAGCTCCCTTGATAGCACTATGCGTGAAAAGCCACGCTTTTGGAGGGCTTCTACATCATATGCATTACACGCAGTAAGCTGTGTGCTTGCATGAAGCTCCATGTCAGGGCATATACTGCGGGCTATTTCTCCTGCACCTATATCCTGAACAATCAAAGCATCAACACCGCAATCAGCAGCTTTCACAACTGATTTTTCAAACATGGGTAGTTCACTGTCTGATACCAGTGTGTTGAGTGCAAGATGCACCTTTACTCCCCTTATATGGCAATACTTCACTGCTTCTTTAATTTCTTCCCATGTAAAATTTGCTGCATTTTTTCTTGCACTGAAGGACTTTTCTCCAATATAGACTGCATCGGCACCATTTTGTACGGCAGCAAGCAACGCCTCCCACTTACCCGCAGGCGAGAGCAGCTCAGTTCGTCTGATATTTTTCATAACAAAACACAAAGACACGTTCCCGTTTCAATGCAAGAACGTGCCGTTTCCTTTTCAATTATTTTTCGCCTTAAGCTCTGTTTCAAGCTTAACAACATTCATTTTAAGCGACTGATTTTCAGCACGAAGACGTGCCACCTCCGCATTGAGCTTATCAAGTGAGAGCTTGCTTGCGCCTGCCTCCTCGGCATATTTAAGAAGCTGTGCACGGAGCTTTTCATTATCCTCCTGTGCCTGCATATATTCATCTGAAATATTTACAGCTGTAAGCACTGCCGCCATTGAGGTTGAGAGTCTTTTGTCCCTTAAAATAAGCTCCCTCATTTTTTTATCAACGTGATATGCTACATGGCGCACATATTCCTCGTCAGCCTCGCAAACTATTCTGTATTCCGCATTATTTATTACAACGGTGGTTGTTCTTCTCTCTTCCATAGCTTTTCTCCTTTAGGCATTTACATAATTATACCTCATTATAAGACAAATTTCAACAGTTTTAATGCGTTTTTTTCATATTCATAAATCTTGTTACATAGTCATAAAGCATTTCGACTGTATCATCAATTCCCAAAAGGCTGCTGTTAATACAGAGGCGACACCGTCCGGAATCTCGGGATTTCATCGGGCAAGATGAAATAT
>JAZRLV010000078.1:0-3388 GCA_045646985.1 Clostridia bacterium
CCCGAAAAGCAGACTATGCTTTTTGGGGAGAAGGAAAAGAAAAGCATTGAGCGAATGTTTTGCAGTAATTGCAAAACTGAAGCGATGTCTGCTTTCCTTTGACGCCGTACGCCTTCGGGGAACCCAAAGCTTCGCTTTGGTTCAGTTTGTCCGTTTTGAAGCATTTTTTTCTTTCCCCAAAACAAGATATGCACCCCAAAAATGTCTAACTTTTGGGGTGCATATCATAAATATAAAATCAGAGAAATATTTTTGTCGAAATTTGTAATAAATTTGGTTTATATAATTAACAAATTATTATTTTTTTATGTAAAATTAGGTTTACATAAAAAATACAACCGTTTTTAACAAAAAATAGAGTTTTTAACATAAAGAAGGCTGAATTTATGGTTATTAACAGGAGTTTTTCACAGTTTTCACAGGAAATCATAATAATTTATTTGAAATCTGTGAAAAACTTATCCCCCGTATTTAAGCAGAAAATCAGGTTTACAAAAATATTTTCCATTTAAAGGTAAAAAGGGATTTTACAAAGATTTAAAAAGATTTTGTCGAAATGTAATATTTTAGGATATATATGATAAAATCTCCTGTGGAGAGCACATAGAAATCCCTTCCGGGTCGCTTACTACAACCTTGAAAAAACGAAATCTGTGATAATTATAAAGATAGTCCATCCCTCTGTCGCAGCATGAGAATTTAACTGTCCATTCAGGATGCTTTTTCTGCATGAAACTCTTTGCGCATTTTTGTGCAAGAGAGGGCTTTATCCCACAAGGGGACGGGGTGCCGCTGAGCATAACTCCCGGGGGACTTGAATGAAGAAGTGCAACACTTTTGTCGCAAAACTCGCCCAAGGCTATGTATGCGTGACGATGCACAGGTGAAAAGAATATGTCGCCGCAACGATGATTGGTGACGTTTTGTGCCTCTGTTACACTTCCCAGCCCCATTTCCTGTAGACGATAGCCTAATATACGTGATCCAAAAACATAACCGTCAAGATTGTTTTGTGTATTGAAAAGATTGTAAATTGCCCAGCCTATGTAACCTGTACAATCAAGCCCCAGTGATGAACAGTGCATAAAATTCTTGAAATTGTAATGAGCCCCCTGTGTGTTGAAAAAATTACGCCATGCAGATGATTCTCCTATGCTTGTTGCCTCAATGCCGGCAAGCGTATCTTCGTCATTCCATCCGCCGCCGTATACATACATGGTATGCCCTACCGGAATGAGCGCTTTTTGTATAAAAAGTTTTAAAGTAGGTGAATTAATCACAAATAACACTCTCCTCGATTATTTCATATAAAAACTAACATTTCTTTTACTTGACATTATATAGCTGCTTAGTATAAAATATGTTTGTAAGAGATGAAACGGAGGCATATTTTATGAAGATACTTGTTACCGGCGGTGCCGGATATATCGGAAGTCATACCTGTGTTGAGCTTATTAATGCAGGACACGAAATTGTGGTTGTTGATAATCTTAGTAACTCAAGTGAAAAATCACTTGAAGCGGTAAAGGAAATTACGGGAAAGGACTTTGCTTTTTACAAAGTAGACCTTCTTGATAAAGAGGCACTTTCTAAAGTATTTGAAGAAAATAAATTTGATGCGGTAATTCATTTTGCCGGACTTAAGGCTGTAGGTGAATCTGTGGCAAAGCCTCTTGAGTATTATCATAATAATATGACAGGTACATTTAATCTTGTAGATGTAATGCGCAGTCATGAGGTGTTTAATATTGTATTCTCATCATCGGCAACTGTATACGGCAGTCCCGAAACAGTTCCGATTAAAGAGGATTTCCCTCTTTCTACTACAAACCCCTATGGTGCAACAAAGCACATGCTTGAAAGAGTTTTAAGTGATGTATATGTTTCGGATAACCGATTCAGCGTTGTACTTCTTCGTTATTTTAATCCTATCGGTGCGCATGAAAGTGGAAAAATAGGTGAGGACCCCAAGGGTATCCCGAACAATCTTCTTCCATATGTGGCACAGGTTGCTGTAGGCAGACTTCAGCAGGTAAACGTTTTTGGCGATTGCTATCCTACAAAGGACGGCACAGGTGTGCGTGATTATATCCATGTTGTTGATTTGGCACTTGGTCATCTTAAAGCAGTTGAGAAAAAAAGCAATGTAGGCGGTGTGCATATCTATAACTTAGGAACAGGGCAGGGCTACAGTGTGATTGAAATAGTAGAGGCTTTCTCAAAGGCTTGCGGTAAAGAAATCCCGTATGTTATAACAGCCCCCCGTCCCGGTGATGTTGCAATATGCTATGCAGATGCATCAAAGGCAAAGCAGGAGCTTATGTGGCAGGCAGAGCGTGGTATTGAAAAGATGTGCGCTGACGCATGGAATTGGCAGAGCAAAAACCCCAACGGCTTCGGGGAATAAATAAGGAGATGTAATAATGACGAAAATTAAGTTTGATTATTCCAAGGCTGAACAATTTGTTTCAAAACAGGAAATAGATGCTCTTGCGCCTTTTATTGGAGCAGCGCATGAAATGCTTCATAATGGCACAGGCTTGGGTAATGATTTTATTGGTTGGGTAAATCTTCCCGAAAACTATGATAAGGAAGAATATGAGCGTATTAAAAAAGCGGCGGAAAAAATCAAGAGCAATTCCGAGGCGCTTATTGTTATCGGTATCGGAGGCTCATACTTAGGGGCAAGAATGGCGATTGAGATGGTCAATCACAATTTCTTCAATGTAAATAAAGATGCAAGAGAAAACGGTGTTCAGATATTCTATGCGGGAAACAGCATCAGTGCAACATACCTTGCAGACCTTGTTGAAACGGTTAAGGATATAGATTTCTCCATAAATATCATATCAAAGAGTGGTACTACTACAGAACCTGCAATAGCATTCAGAATACTTCGCAAGCTGCTTGTTGAAAAGTACGGCAAAGAGGGCGCACGTGAAAGAATTTTTGCAACAACAGATAAGGATAAAGGTGCACTTAAAAAACTTGCTGACGAGGAAGGATATGAAACCTTTGTTGTTCCCGATGATGTAGGCGGACGCTACAGCGTACTTACAGCGGTGGGACTTCTTCCGATTGCGGCAAGCGGTGCTGATATAGATGCACTGATGCAGGGCGCATATGACGCAATGCGTGAATATGCAAATCCGTCTCTTGAGGAAAACGATTGCTACAAATACGTTGCGGCAAGAAATGCGCTTTACAGAAAGGGTAGAACTATCGAAATGATGGTAAACTACGAGCCACAGGTACACTACTTTGCAGAGTGGTGGAAGCAGCTCTTTGGTGAGAGTGAGGGTAAAGATAACAAGGGTATATTCCCCGCAGCGGTAGATTTTTCTACAGACCTTCACTCAATGGGTCAGTATATACAAGACGGTCTGCG
>JAZRLV010000079.1:0-28202 GCA_045646985.1 Clostridia bacterium
TACCCCCCTTTCATTAGTAAATGTTCCTATTATCGCAAGCACCGAAACGGCACTTAGGGATAAGGCAATTAAAACTGCGTCAATTTCACTTACAAACAAGTAAAATAATAACGACAACACTGCAAATGCAATGTATGACAAACTTCCCCTGACTCTCCCCTTTTTTTTCAGTTCTTCTGTCATAACCTTATTTGGATGCTTGACCGGTATTAACGGCAGCAACACTAAAAAAGAAACAGTCAGAACGGATAACAAAATATAGATTGAACAATCTGAAAGTATGTATGCACCAAACAGGACAAGTAAAAATACGACTATCATGGTAAGTCTGCATATAGATTCCTTTCTTGCATGATATCCACCACAATAAATTCTGGTAAGGCAAAATACTGCCAGAAATTCTGCACCGAAACGAATATGCGATAGCAGTGCAGATAAAAGAAGTACTAAAGAAAAAGTCACAACGTCATTTAATACTAAGGAAACACCCCATTGATATACTTCCTTTTCTTCGCTGTTAATAATATTTTTTCGTACATAAAAATCAGCTATACTTGCCGACAGATTTTTTATCAAGGGAACACCCCCCAAATAATTTTCTGTCTTTAGTATAGCTGATTAAATTTTGCAATTAAATACATTTGTCAAATTCAGTAGCTTTTTTGTCAAATTCTGCAATTATTTTTTAGTTTTTGCATTAATACTGCCCTTCGGCAAAAGTATATGACAGCAAAATCTGCCTGTGTCCCCTAAAAAATGCTGATACATTCCGTCATACTCATCCACAACTCTGCGTACATTCTTTGTTCCGAAGCCGTGCCCTGTTTTATTCTTCTTTGTTGTTTCAAGTGTTATGTCTGAATACTCTTCGTTAAAGCTGTTTTCCACACATATTGAGATATATTGCCTTTTTAATGTAACAACAAGGGATAATACACGCTGCGTTGTTTTTTCTGCTGCTTCAATCGCATTATCAAGAAGATTTCCAAAAATCACTGTGATACATTCATTCTGAAGATAGGAAACAGCCTCGTTATCTATGCTAACAGTTGTAGTGATTTTTTTCTGTTTGCAAATTGCCAGCTTCGTATTAATAATTGCGTTAAATACATCATTATCTGTGAAAATTACTTTTTGCACCGATTCTGTACTATGCTCTATGATACCTGATATATATTTTTCAATCTCCTTACAATCATTTCTTTCCGCCATATCCTTAACTGCAAAAAGATGCTTGTCCAAATCGTGCTTAAGGGAATAAACACTCTCAAACAATGCTTTCATATTTGATTCTGTGCTTTTAATATTTTCATGCTGCATTTTCAGTAGTTCATATTCCAGCTTTGTATTGGAATCATGCTTTATTTTAAGCATAAAATAATATGTAATGATATTTATAAACACCATAATTACTGCAATATAAAACATATATGACAGAATTTCTTCAGATATAATTGCTGCATTGGTCATCAAAGTAACTGCAATCCATGTCATAAGCGGCATTGAAATAAACAACACCCATTCTTTTTTGGTAAGTATATATTTATCATTTACCTTGATAATAAAACTAAAAATAATATATTCAACACTTCTAATAAGCAAAATCATAGCAATTCGCCATATATTAAAATCTAAAATTAAGCTTTCTATATTATTTCCTGATAAATAAGAAAACAAAAAGAGGATAATACTTGAAGCAGAAAACACAATAGCATATGAAAAAAACACTAAAAAAGAATGCGCCAGGAAAGAACTTTTTAAAAATATTTTTGCATATACAATTAATGTTATTATTGATATTCCTGCTATTATTCCTTCATACACAATCAAACGATTCACAAGTGTTAGTTCAACAAAGGTAATAATCCAAACACTCAAAAAAGCTATTCCTTTTATTAACCCGTCGTACTTGAATCCAAAAAAGGTGGATATAAACCATGTTAGAATAAAAGTTTGCACTAAATTTGAAAGCAATTCTACATATGTACCCATCAATCCATACTCCTTATATAGCTTTGATAATGTTCTTTTGTTTTTTCCATTCTGCTTCTGCTGATTGGAATTTTCTCTCCATTAAACAAAATGCAGTTTGCTGCCTTAATTGTATAGATTTTCCGGTAATTTACCAAGCATCTTTCGTGGCATCGTATAAAGCCGTAATCGCTCAATTTCTTTTCCATAAAATCAAGTGTATTTCTGTAGCTTTCTGAAACCGCACCATTTTCGTGATAAATTCTGATATAGTGCGATTCTGATTTTATATACAAAGTATTTTTTACATCAATTACAGCCAATTTATTTTTCTCAACGCTAAACGAAAGATAGTTCTCCTCTATCTTTTTATTTTCAATTTTTGCAAGTATCTTATTAATAGCATCAGATAATAAAAACATTTGTGATTTCGGTACAAACCATACGGGGCTATATTCATATGATGAATACACCATTGATTCTTTGTTGGAGATAAATACTATGTTTACCTCCGGATTTATTGCCATAAGTTTTTTTGCAGTTTCAAATCCGTCCATTAAAGGCATTTCAATATCAAGAAACACCGCATCATATCTTGTCTCGCTATAGCCTGCAATCAGCTTTTCTCCATTTTCAAAATCATATACTCTGCACTGGATATTTCGTTCTTTAAACAGCCTTTCAATACTTATAGCTGTACTTTCTCTGAAAACCTTTTCATCATCACATATTGCTATTTTCACAAGCTTATCCCCCGTCCTTTGAAATCATAAGAAGTTTAGCATATCTTTTTAAAGATACATAAAAATTGCCGGCAATATAGGTTAATTGCCGACAATTTCTTAGTCCCTGAATTCAAATAATTTTTTAAGTGGCATCCTTAACGCTTCCGCAATATCCATAAGCGTGTCAAGGGTACATGAAGATGCGGCAGTTTCAATTCTTTGAATATAAGCATTGCTTATTCCTGCCCTCTCTGCAAGTTGCATTTGAGTCATTCCCTGCTCTTTTCTGTAGTGTAATATATTTAATCCTATTGCAAGCCATGTATCAAAATTTTTCTGTTTCATAAAAACACCTCATAAATATTATAAATTAACAATTTATTCATATACAGAAATTATTTGTTATTATATACATACATTTTGTTTGTATTTACCTCTTTTTTATACTATAATACGCATTTTTAAGATGTATTATGGCATAAAACGTTATTGAATGACAAAAAAGGAAATACTTCTTCTTTTTTCTAAAACACGAACTATACCTCGTGTTGCACGTCAGTAATTAATGGTAGAATTGTGTCGTAACCAAATGAAAGCAGGCGTACTATGCGAAAACATTACTCCAAAATTCTAAAAACTATTTTCTACCATAATCTTATCCAAACACGTTCTGCACTTGGCATCACACAGGAACAGATGGCAGAAGCACTCGTAATGGATATACGTTCATATATTAATCTTGATCATGGACAAAGCAGTTGTAGTGCGCTTACGCTTTCGTTATTTTTAATTTACTACTGCTCTGATGTAGATTCTTTTCTTAAGGAGCTTAAGGAGGCTTTTGAAAATGAATCTGATGAAATTGCGTAGAATATTTTTGAGTTTCAAAAAAGACTCCCACCGTTTGCCAATGCAGGTAACAAGAGCATATATCAATCCTACAAGCGGAGCTTTCCCTGTATGCCCCCGTTGTGATACTCCGTTTGAAATCGAGTATCAGGCATACTGCGGAAGCTGTGGTCAATGTCTCGGTTGGGAGATGTATACTGAAATTTTAGAAGAATACAAAGCATAAAAAAATCGCAGGAATTATCTCCTGCGATTTTTTTTATAATCTATATTTTCTTATTTAGCAAGCTCAACAAGGTGTGCATACTTAGCCTTAGCATTTTCTGCTGCCTTTGCGAAGAGCTCTTTTGCTCTTTCAGGGTTACTGCGAGCAAGTGAGTTGTAACGAACCTCGTTCATAAGGAATTCTTCGTAGCTTTCAGAAGGCTCCTTAGAATCAAGAACGAACGGATTTTCACCGTTAGCAGCCCTGCGAGGATCGAAACGGAACAGATGCCAGTAACCTGCCTGAACAGCACGCTTTTCTTCTGTCTGAGCGATGCTCATACCGCCCTTGATACCATGATTGATACAGGGAGCGTATGCAATGATGAGAGAAGGTCCGTTGTAAGAGCCTGCCTCAACAAATGCCTTGATACACTGGTTGTTGTCAGCGCCCTGAGCAACCTGTGCAACGTATACGTAACCATAGCTCATAGCGATTGCTGCAAGGTCTTTCTTCTTAACTTCCTTACCTGCTGCTGCGAATTTTGCAATAGCACCTGTAGGAGTAGCCTTTGAAGACTGACCGCCTGTGTTAGAGTAAACCTCTGTATCAAATACAAGTACGTTTACATCTTCACCGCTTGCAAGTACGTGGTCAAGACCGCCGTAGCCGATATCGTATGCCCAGCCGTCACCACCAAGAATCCATACAGACTTCTTGGAAAGGTATTCCTTATCCTTAAGAATTTCACTAGCTTCGGGAGTATTCATCTTAGCAAGAACCTCAACAAGCTCTGCTGTAGCTACTTTATTAGCATTTACATCTTCCTTAGTTGTAAGGAACTTGTCGATAATAGCCTTAGCAGCATCATCAGCATTTTCCTTAACACCCTCAACCTTCTTAACAAGGTCTTCACGAAGTGTATTCTGAGCAAGGAACATACCATAACCATACTCAGCATTATCCTCGAACAGTGAGTTAGCCCATGCAGGACCCTCACCCTTTTCGTTTACTGTGTAAGGTGTAGAAGGTGAGCTTCCGCCCCAGATTGAAGAACAACCTGTAGCGTTTGCAATGTACATTCTATCGCCGTAAAGCTGTGTTACGAGCTTAGCGTAAGGTGTTTCACCACAACCTGCGCATGCGCCTGAGAACTCAAGGAGAGGCTGCTTGAACTGGCTGCCCTTAACTGTTGTTTCCTTAAACTTCTCCAAAACTTCGGGCTTTGAGGGAAGCTTTGTGCCATAATCAAAGATAGCCTGGCTTGCTTCCTGTGTTTCAAGAGGCTGCATAACGAGAGCCTTCTCACCCTTCTTACCGGGACATACATTTGCACAAGAGCCACAGCCTGTACAGTCAAGCACAGATACAGCCATTGCAAAGTAAAGTCCGTTAAGACCTGTCATATTAATATACTTAATACCCTCGGGAGCATTTTTTGCTTCCTCTTCTGTAAGAACTACAGGACGGATACAAGCATGAGGACATACATAAGAACAGAAGTTACACTGGATACAGTTTTCACTTCTCCACTCGGGAACGTCGATAGCAATACCACGCTTCTCGAATGCAGAAGAGCCAAGCGGAACTTCACCGTCAGCATAAGGAACAAATGCTGAAACGGGGAGCTTCATACCTGCAAAGGAGTTAATGGGGTTAAGAATATTGTTTACATATTCAATAAGTCTTCCCTTACCGTCGAACTTAACTGTAAGGTCCTCATCCTTAGCATTCTTCCAGCTTTCGGGAACTTCAACCTTAACTACCTTCTGTGCACCCATATCGATAGCATCGTGGTTCATCTTAACAATAGCTTCACCCTTCTTTGAGTAAGAAGCAGTAGCAGCGTCCTTCATGTACTGAATTGCATCTTCAGCAGGAATAATATTAGCAAGCTTAAAGAACGCACTCTGAAGAACTGTATTAATTCTGTTACCAAGACCGATTTCCTTACCGATAGCAACACCGTCAATTACATAGAACTGAATGTTGTTTTCTGCGATATAGCGCTTAACCTGTCCGGGGATATGAGCCTCAAACTCTTCTGTCTTTGTCCAGGGGCAGTTAAGAAGGAATACACCGCCGGGCTTAACGTCGCTAACCATATCGTACTTTCTGATATAAGAAGCCTTGTGACATGCAACAAAGTCAGCCTTGTTGATAAGATATGTGCTTGTAATCTTAGCATTACCGAAACGAAGGTGAGAAACTGTAAGACCGCCTGACTTCTTTGAGTCATAGTCAAAGTATGCCTGTACGTTCATATCAGTGTGGTCACCGATAATCTTAACGGAGTTCTTGTTTGCACCAACAGTACCGTCAGCACCAAGACCCCAGAACTTACAGCTTGTTGTACCGATGGGAGTTGTGTCGGGATTTTCTGTGATTTCAAGAGATGTAAATGTTACATCATCATTGATACCGATTGTAAATCTCTTCTTATCGGTGTTGTTGTAAACAGCGATAATCTGAGCAGGAGTTGTATCCTTTGAGCCAAGACCGTAACGGCCGCCTGCAATTTCAACATCCTTAAACTTAGAATCACGAAGAGCTGCGCAAACGTCAAGGTAAAGAGGCTCACCAACGCTACCGCATTCCTTTGTTCTGTCAAGAACGCTGATTTTCTTAACAGTGTCAGGAATAGAGGCGATAAGGTGCTCTGCACTGAAAGGTCTGTAAAGTCTTACCTTAACAAGACCAACCTTTGCACCCTTCTTTGTCATATAATCAACAGTTTCCTCGATAGTATCGCAGGCACTGCCCATTGCAACAATAACGTGCTCAGCATCAGCTGCGCCGTAGTAGTTGAACAGCTTATAATCTGTTCCGATTTCTGCATTAACCTTGTCCATATATTCCTGACAAAGAGCAGGAACTGCATCGTAGAACTTGTTGTTTGCTTCCTTTGCCTGGAAAAAAACGTCAGGATTCTGCGCAGTACCACGCTGTGCAGGATGTTCGGGGTTAAGAGAGCGACGACGGAATGCTTCGATAGCATCCATATCTACGAGCTTCTTAAGCTGCTCGTCATCCCAGCACTCAACTTTCTGATATTCGTGAGAAGTTCTGAAACCATCAAAGAAATGAAGGAACGGAACTCTTGATTTAATTGTTGTAAGATGTGCAACTGCACCAAGGTCCATAGCTTCCTGAGGATTAACAGAGCAAAGCATTGCATAACCTGTCTGACGACATGCGTAAACGTCCTGATGATCACCAAAAATTGACAGAGCATGTGAAGCAAGCGCACGTGCAGATACATTGATAACTGACGGCAAAAGCTCACCTGCGATCTTGTACATATTGGGAATCATAAGAAGAAGACCCTGTGAAGCAGTATAAGTAGTTGTAAGAGCACCTGCTGTAAGTGAGCCGTGAACGGCACCTGCAGCACCACCCTCTGACTGCATTTCAGCAATCTTTACAGTTCTGCCGAAGATATTCTTCTTGCCTTTTGCTGACCATTCATCCGTAACCTCAGCCATGTTTGAGGAAGGAGTAATGGGGTAGATAGCAGCAACGTCAGTAAACGCATATGAGACATATGCGGCGGCGGTGTTACCATCCATGGTTTTTTTCTTTCTTGCCATAATGTTTGACCTCCTTATATGATAAACAAATTTTCATCTCCATAACATACAGTATACCGCTTTTTAGCGATTTAGTCAAGTTTTGTGTGCTAAAATCTAATACATTTCTTTTATTATGAGCTGTATTTCCTTTTCTACCTCTTCAATTTCCTTGATAAATGCTGCCGCACTAATTCTTCGTGCACCGCTGCCTAAGATTATCATTTGTTCTATGCCGTCACTTGTTGCAACCTGTACCTGATACTTTTTGCCAAGCTCGTGCGCCGCTTTTTCTATATATGCATCGGCTGTTTGCGCTTCCTTTGTGTACACAACTGTAATATTGTGTATTTTCTCAACCTCGCCCCTGTTTCCTTTAACCTTATACGCATCGAAAACAAGAATAATTTCATACGGGCGAAAGGTTTTAAACGAGCATATTTTATCAATAAGAATATTCCGTGCATCCTCAAGGCTGTCTTTTGCAATTTCCTTAAGAAAATCCCATGCAAATATTATATTGTAGCCGTCAACGAGCAGATATCCGGGTCCCTCCTTCTGCGCAGAGGAGCGCACCTTTTTAGGCACGGCTACATCTTTAGGGGTTTTCATTGCATTATGATTTTTATGCACAATTTTTCCGTAGGTGCGTTCAAAAATACGCACAAGCTCGTCCTCGTCATAGACAATTTCTTTTCTGCGCACATTCACGGGGGTTATTTCCTCCACCCTTTTTGGTGCAAGCACACTGTCAAGATGCATATAATCCGTAACCTGTTCCCAGGGCACGCTGAAGCCTGCCCCCTGCTTGCAAAAGACAGAATCCGCCGTATTTAAAATATCACCATCGCAGTCATATCCGATTTTTTCAATCACTTCATCAGCATTTTCACACACGTCATATCCGCTAAGTGAAAGGGACAATTTTCCAAGACCGTGTGTATATACCGTAACAGTTTTCTGATAACCGTCTATCTTTGACACGGGTGCTTCACCGCTAAGCGTTGTAGTATCATCAGAAATTTCGGGCGGATTGATTTTTGCATTCATTTGCTCCAAATCCATCATTGCTCTTCCCGTGAATTCTGTAGGCAGTGTTAATACAAATGAATAGAACGGCTCTAAAAGCACACTTTCTGCGCATCTTAAGCCGTGCCTTACAGCACGGTAGGTTGCCTGACGAAAATCGCCGCCCTCTGTGTGTTTAAGATGTGCTTTGCCTGACTTCAGCGTGATTTTCATATCTGTAATGGGCGAGCCTGTAAGCACACCCACATGATTTTTTTCTTTAAGATGAGTAAGGATTAATCTCTGCCAGTTTCTTGCAAGCTCATCTTCACGGCAATCGGTATCAAAAACTATTCCGCTGCCCCTTTTTTGCGGCTCTAACACAAGATGCACCTCCGCATAGTGACGGAGCGGCTCATAATGTCCGATGCCCTCTGATACAGTGGCAATAGTTTCTTTATATACAAGACTTCCACGTTCAAACGATGCACTAAGTGAAAAACGTTCCTTCAGAACCCGTTGCATAACCTCAAGCTGTACCTCGCCCATAATCTGAATATGGATTTCACCCAGTGTTTCGTTATACATAACGTGGAGGCTGTCCTCCTCCTGCTCAAGCTTTCTTAGCTTTGCAAGAGCGACACGGATATCTGTCCCGTCCTCAATCACTACCTTATAGGTGAACACGCTTTCAAGAACTGCCGGCGGCGCATCACTTTCAAATCCCAAGCCCTGCCCCGCATAGCTTTGGGTAAGACCGCAAACTGCGCACACCTCACCCGGATATACTGTCTGCACACTTTTATACTTTGCACCTGAATATATACGAATGTCACTGACCTTTTCCTCTGCATCCTTAAAGCGTATTTTATCACGCACATTAACAGTTCCGCCTGTTATTTTCATATGAGTCAGGCGGTTTCCTTTTTCATCATCTGATATTTTATACACCTTTGCTCCAAACTCTTTATTATTCTGAAAGTCTGATGTATATTCCCCGATGGCTTGTATAAGGGTGTCTACCCCCTCATTTTTCAGTGCAGAGCCAAAAAAGCACGGGAAAACCTTCCTTTCAAATATTGCAGAGGAAATATCCTCTTTTTCTATAGCTTCGTTTTCAAGAAACTGATGCATAAGATTCTCGTCGCACACCGCAATTTCTTCCATTGCATTACTGCTTTTAAAATCCACACAGCCGTCTGATAATTCCCGCCTTAGCTCCTCTATCAGCTGCTCTTTGCTTTTTTCGCAAATATCCATTTTATTTACAAATATGAATACTCCCACAGCGTGAGATTCAAGCAATTTCCAGAGTGTACGTGTGTGCGACTGCACACCGTCTGTAGCGCTTATAACTAAAATTGCATAGTCAAGCACCCACAGCACCCTTTCCGTTTCTGCTGAAAAATCGACGTGCCCCGGGGTATCAAGAAGTGTCACCGACATATTTTCAAGCGACATTACTGCCTGCTTTGAAAATATGGTGATACCCCTCTCCTTTTCTATTGCATCTGTATCTAAAAACGCGTCCTTATGGTCAACTCTGCCCATTTTGCGTATGTCACCGCTAAGATAGAGCATCGCTTCGGAAAGAGTTGTTTTCCCTGAATCTACGTGCGCAAGTATTCCCATTGCTATCCGTTTCATATAAATTACCTTTTCCTTTCACTTATAATTATACTATAGGTGAATTTAAAGTCAAGAAAAAAAGGGACTGTTAAAAACGAGTTTTTTAACAGTCCCTTTTAGTGGGAATAGGAAAAAATGCTTCAGAACGGACAAACCAAGCCAAAGCCTTGGCTTTGGGTTACCCGAAGGCGTACACAGGTACGTCGAGAGGCGAGGTTTGTTCGTAGCAAAAAGGCTTAAAATTTCAGAAAAAACGAATATAATGAGTTTTTTCAACAAATTATAGCTGCTTTAATGTTTTTAAGCTTGCTATATCCTTATATTTTTCTGCCTTTTTGCGTTCTGGACTTTTTTAACATTCCCTTTTTTTCCATTCTCTTTCTCTGTTTTTTACAACCATAAAAAACAGTGCAGTTAGAATAGCAGTTGTCAACACCCATGAAACGGGGAAAGAGTACCAAAGAATTTTAAGGTCTGAAACCTCTTTATACGGCGCCCCGATTATAACCGCCGTTATTCTGACAAAGCACACCCCTACAACACAGGTGAGCATTGACCGCACAGCAACACCCATGCCACGCAAAGCCCCTGTCGCAACCTCCATCATTCCGCACAGAAAATACATAGAACAAATAATTCCCATACGCATTACACCGACATCGCTTACCGCAGAAGAATCAGTATAGAAGCTTATGAGTGGTCTTGCAAAGAAAGTAAAAACAGTTGAAACTACAATTCCTACGCAAAGGGCGAGTGCCATAGAAGTTATAAATCCTTTTCTGATACGTTTAAAATCGTGCGCCCCGTAATTCTGTCCTATAAATGTCAGTGTCGCATGGAAAAATGAATTCAATGCAATATAGACCATACTCTCAACACTGACTGCTGCTGAATTTCCTGCCATTGCAACAGAGCCGACAGAGTTGATTGATGATTGTATTATAACATTTGAAAGTGAAAACATTGCACTTTGCATACCGGCAGGAATTCCAAGTGCAAGAATTTCTTTAAATTCTGACATATTTATTTTTATTTTCTTTATATCCAGCTTGTAGCAATCATCAGCCTTTATAAGACATTTTAAAACAAGAAGTGCTGCAACAAGCTGTGCAATAACCGTTGCAATCGCAACTCCCGCAACATCCATTTTAAACACAATCACAAACAAAAGATTGAGCGTAACATTAATAAGTCCCGACCACATAAGAAAGTACGTTGGCCTTTTAGCATCGCCCACAGCACGCATTATTGCACTTCCGAAATTATAAATAAGCATTATCGGAATACCTGCAAAATATATCCGCATATAAAGGGTTGAAAGCTTTATAACATCAGGCGGAGAATCCATCAAAAGCAGAATTTTCTTCGCAAGGAGCATTCCCAACACAGAAAGAACAATTCCCCCCACTATACAAAGCGCAATAGCGGTATGTACAGCTTTGGAAACACCGCTTTTATTTCCTGCACCAAATTTTCTTGCAACAATAACGTTGGTTGCAGAGGAAAGTCCGATAAAGGTATTCACCAATAGATTTATAGCCGAGCCTGTCGATCCAACCGCCGCAAGAGATTCTTTTCCTGCAAACTTTCCAACAACAACCATATCGGCGGCATTATAAAGATTTTGCAGCACGCCCGCAATCATGATTGGAATTGCAAACTTAATAAGATGTTTGAATACACTGCCTTTTGTCATATCAACTGTGTGTTTTTTCATACCCTTACACCTTCTTTTGCCCCCATTATACTCCTTAAGAAAATAAAGTCAAGGTTATAAAGCACATTTTTTAAACTTTTTTGGTTTTAATGTTAAATCGTGCTTTTTTATGGCGAAAAGTTTTTATACATTGCGCACCGTTTGACAAAAACTTCCATATAAAGGGTGCTAAAATAATTTCAGATGTTTTTTGAAAGGATGATTTACCAATGAGTAAGGCTATGCCTGTGCCGCTGAAAAAACGGCTGAAAAATAAGCGAAAATTTTTTAATACTGCTCCCCCGATTTTCAAAAACAATATTTCTCTCCAGCTTATAATAAAATGTATATGCGCATTTTTACTGTCGAGAACAGCTTTCGTAGGCGGTGCCTGTCCGCTTGGCTTTTCACTGTTTGCAGCTTCCTTTGGCTCGGGCGGTACATATCTGTGCGCACTTTTTGCCGTTTTAGGGCTTCTAACTAAGGGAAAAGGGATTCTTATTATAGGCAAGTACATAATTGCAACCGTACTTTTTTCACTTATTATGGAACGATTTTTGCCGCAAAAATATAACAGCCCGAAAATTTCAGCCGTAATAGCAGCCCTCGCTATGCTGTGTTCCGGTTTTTTTCTGCTGTTTGCCGATGTTACAGTCGGTGGTTATCCATTGATTTACGATGTAGTGGTGCTGATTGTGGAATGCGCAACAATATGGATATGCGCAACCGCTTTTAGTGTTTCGATGCCGCTTGTTTTTTCTCTTAAGCTACGCCGCTCGCTTACTGCCGAGGAAACTGTTTCACTAGCACTTTTTGCCGGAGGTGTACTGTGCGGATTTGGGAATTTCGGCATCAGCGGTATTTTTACACTGACAGGCACACTGTGCGTATTGTGTGTACTTGCCTTTGCTGTACGTTTCGGAAGCATGCACGGATGCAGTGCAGGTATAATTATGGGTATAATTTGCTGTCTTAGCAGAGGCAGAATTGATGCGTGCGCCGCATCGTTTGCACTGTCAGGCTTATGCAGCGGATATTTCTCAAAATACGGCAGATGGTCTGCATGCGTTTCATTCATTATGGCAAATGCTGTGGTTACGATTTTGTCAAACGGTTCTACAGAGGTATTGATAAATATATTTGATACAGCACTGGCATGTATAATTCTTTACTGCGTTCCGCAAAAAATCTTTGACAGCATCAGTCATTTTTCAAACAGCTATCCCCCTGCATTTGAGCTTGCCGCAAGCAATCTCAAAGCTGCACAATCAACCGTTAACAGCTGTGAGGAAAGCTTCAAGCGAATTTTTAATCTTCGTAACAACAACGAAAACAATACTTTGCTTTTGTACCGCCGTACCGCAAGAAAGGTATGCGCAAGCTGCGGACTTCGCAAATACTGCTGGGGACGTGACGCAAAGGCTACAAAGGAAGCAATGGATCTTTTATCCGCACAGCTTCACAATGGCGAGAGTGTTACACCCGAGGCGGCTCCCGTACATTGTCTGCGAGGCGACAAATTCGTAGCAGAATTTACAAGAATGTTTGAAGTATATAAAAATGATTGTATGTGGACGGAAAAAATCAACGAATTTCGTAGTGCCGTATACTCAAGCTTTACAGGGATTGCACAAATACTCGGGAAAAGTGCGGATAAGCTTTTAGATACAGGAGAGTGCGACATAGTTTCTTCAGACGATTTAAAATTCCGTCTGCGTAAAGAGGGTATTGCTACAGGCAAGGTATTCGTAAGCGGAGCTAAGGAAGAAACACGTGTGCGGATAACACTGGAAAGCTGCGGCGGCTTCGGCAGATGCGAAAGCGCAGTATGCAAAGTACTTGAAAGCACTTTCGGAATGCCTTTTGTGCGTACCGGGTTGCGTAATTGCGGAGAATGTACCTGCACATATGTTGTCAAACCATCTTTTTCAATTACAACTGCCGTATGCGGAGCTATCAAAGCAAACAAAAAGGTCAGCGGCGATTACACCCTTTACTCCCTTGTGGACAGGCATACATATGCCATTATTCTTTGCGACGGAATGGGCAGTGGTGAGGTTGCACGCAGTGAAAGCCGCACCTGTGCAAAGCTTTTGATGCGTCTCTTGGAAGCAGGAATTGATGCGCAAAGCTCTATTAATATTATTAACTCTATGCTTTTGTGCGCTTTTTCAGGGACACTGGCTGCCATTGATTTATGTCTTATAAGCCTTGACGACGGCTCTTCAAAGGTTTATAAATGCGGCGGTGCCGGAACATATGCAAAGACCAAGGATACCGTTACCCATATTCCGGGCGGTGCACTCCCCGCAGGCTCCTTTGCATCAGGCGACACGCAGACCTTTTCAATACCTTCTGAAAAAGGAAGCATGGTTGTTCTTGTTTCAGATGGCATCATTTCCTCTGAAAACAGCCGTATGCCCTGGATTAAAGAGTTAATTAATGATTATGACGGCAATGAGCCTGAAGCGCTTGCGCAAAAAATACTTTCACAGGCAAAGGAGCTGTCAAAGCACGAGGCTACAGACGACCTTACTGTTGTTGCGGCATATATCGGATAGATTTGTGTGATAGCAAGGTATAAGAAGCGCAGATATGGTAATAATTGTAAATGTAAAACGAACTCATAAGGAGCTGGTATATATGAAAAACAACACACGGAAAATTGTTGTCCTCGACAATATAAATTCCTCCCGCATTGAGCAGGCAATTTTCATACTGCGTGACACATCACAAATATGCGAATCTGATGCTGTAACTGAAGCACAACGTATCGTAAACACATATCTTAATTCGCTTTCTCAGCCACTGCTGCAAACAAAAAAGAAAAAGCGGCTGAGCACAAGATTTTTTATTGCAATGACACTATATACATTTTCAACTATTATTATAACTGCATATCTCTTGACACTATCTCATTAATAGTCTCTTCCTATACGATAAAAAAAGGGGATGTAAAAAAAGTCCAGACTGCAAAAAGGCAACTAAAATACAGAATACAGATAGCGAATAAATTGAAAAATAATCTTTATTGGTTGAAAAATCTCATTTTAATCGATTTTTCTTTATTTCAAAGCCTTTTTGCTACGAATAAACTTCGCCTCTCGCTGTATACACATACAGCTTCGGGTAACCCAAGCTACGCTTGGCTCAGTTTATCCGTTCTGAATCATTTTTTCCTAACCCCAAAAAAGGAGGTGTAAAAAACCGAGTTTTTTACACCTCCTTTTCTTAGTTTGTATAATTATCAAAATATCCCTGAACAAGAACTACCGGTGTTCCCTTATCTCCGGAACCACTGGTAAGGTCGCAAAGCGAGCCGATAAGGTCGGTAAGCTGACGTGGGGTTGTTCCCTGAGACGCCATATTACCTACGAGGTTGTCCTCTTTTGCCTTAATACTTGCAGAGATAGCTTCCTTCAAGGCTTCGCCTGTCAAATCTTTATAGTCGTTATCAGCAAGATATTTAAGCTTAAGCTCGTTAGGCGTACCAACAAGTCCGTCTGTATATGCAGGAGATACAACAGGGTCTGCAAGCTCCCAAATTTTACCCTGGGGGTCCTTAAACGCACCGTCTCCGTATACCATTACTTCAACGTGCTTGCCTGTAGCCTGGAGAACTTTATTCTGAATATCAAGAACAAGGTCCTTACACTCCCTTGGGAAAAGCTTTACCTTATCCTCTGTAGACTTATTCGAGCCTAAAAGTCCATAATTTTCATTATAGCCGCTGCCATCTACTGATTTATTCAAAATATCATCAAGACCGCAAACAACCTTTGCCCCTGCCGCCTTAAGAATACGCTTTGTACGTGCACGTGTATGAATATCACAGTTAATTACACAATCAGTGTAATCAAGGATTGTCTTGGCCTGATTTGCAAATACTATTTCCACATCTGCGCCGCATTCACGGATTAAATCGCCATAATACTGAACATAGTCAATACCTGTAAACTCATGCTTATTCTCACCGAAAAGCTCACGATAACGAGCAAGAGAAAGAACATCAGAGTAAGGATTAACACCTGCTTCATCAATTTTATCAATGCTTATAAGCTCATTACCTACCTCGTCAGAGGGATAGCTAAGCATAAGAACTATCTTTTTAGCAGCCTTTGCAATACCTTTAAGACATATAGCAAAACGGTTTCTTGAAAGAATCGGGAAAATTACGCCGATTGTTTCACCGCCAAGCTTTGCTTTAACATCTGCTGCAATATCATCAACAGAAGCATAGTTACCCTGCGCTCTTGCAACAATGGATTCAGTAATAGAAATAACATCTCTGTCACGCAGAGCAAATTCCTCAAACTGTGCAGCCTCGAGAACGCTTTGTGTAACTATCTGGGCAAGGTCATCACCTTCACGGATTATAGGACAACGAATACCTCTTGATATCGTACCAACTCTTCTTTCCTTGTTTGCCATCTTAATCCCTTCCATCCTTATAAATTAAACATCTAACCGACTATATATTTTAACATCTTCTGCGCATTTTTTCAATACTTTTTTTATTATATTGTTAGTTTTTTTTTCATATAATATTACTTACAAATATTTCAAGACCTATCAGTATCAATATAGCACCGCCCAGTATACTTGCCTTTCCCGAAAGCTTTGTTCCGAAGCGTTTTCCTATAACAAGCCCTGCAAAGCATATAAAAAAGGTTACAACCGCAATTATCAGGCAGCAGAAAAACGCTATCGCTGCATTGTAAGAAGCTATTGTAAAACCTACGGAAAGGGCATCAATCGATGTAGCTATCCCTTGAATTATCAGCTCTGTCACGCCTAGTGAAGCTGCCCCGTTTTGGCATTCTTCATTGTGCATACCCTCGCAAAGCATTTTTCCGCCTATATAAGCAAGAAGTAAAAGCGCAATCCAGGGAATAAAAGCCTCAAAGGCTTTAAAATGTGTTGCCACAATACGTACGCAAATCCAGCCTGCAAGCGGCATTAAAAACTGAAATGCGGCAAATGTTCCTGCAATAGCACACATTCTGCCCTTTTTCATATTATTATCATGCAGCCCGTTAGCCAGTGACACGGAAAACGCATCCATAGCAAGTCCGATACCAAGCAAAATACTATTAACTAAAAACCTTACACTCCAAATCATTCTATAAATCTCCCCGGAAAATTAATTTTTAAATTTGTATACTGTTATTTCTCCTTTATTAAATCCTTTATAACCTCGCCTGCTATTATAAGCCCTGCAACTGACGGTACAAAAGCTATACTTGACGGAGGCTGCCTTTTTAACGACTCGTCAGTATTGGAAGGCTTTATTGGCTCTTCTTTAGAATATACTACCTTTAAGCTATCAATATTTCTCTTTTTCAATTCTCTGCGCATTACTTTTGCAAGCGGACAGACAGAGGTTTTATGAATATCACTAACCTCAAACCGTGTTGGGTCAAGCTTATTTCCTGTTCCCATACAGCTAATTACATTAACGCCTGCTTTCTTTGCATTTACTATTATTTCAATTTTTGCAGTAACAGTATCAACTGCATCTACAATATAATCGTAGAGAGAAAAATCAAACTGTGAAGAATTTTCGGGAAGATAGAATGTTTTATAAACCGTTACCTGTGCATCAGGATTGATTTTTAAAATCCTGTCCCTTGCTGCATCTACCTTATATTCGTCTAAGGTGTCATGTGTTGCAATTATCTGTCGGTTTATATTTGTAAGATTGACGGTATCATTATCAATAAGGTCGATTTTCCCCACACCGCTGCGTGCAAGAGCCTCCACAACATATCCCCCAACGCCGCCAATACCGAATACTGCAATACGGCACTGCGAAAGAGTCTTTAGTGCAGCTTCTCCTATAAGCATCTGTGTTCTTGAAAATTGTTCTTTCATTTTAATCATCCTCGTTTGGTGTATTCACCATAAAATGAATAATAAACGGTATACTTACAAGCCCAGTTATTACATCTGCAAGTGGCTGCGATATCTGAATACCGACTATTCCCCACAATTTTGTTGTAATAAGTAGTACGGGAATAAAAGCAAGTCCCGACCTTAAAAGCGAAAGTACAGACGACATTGCGGCCTTTCGGATGCTTTGATAAAGCATATTAACAGGCACCGACAATGGAAGAAACAAAGTTCCTATTAAAGCACAGCGAAGTGCAAACACAGCAATATCTGATACTGCTTTGCTCTTTTGGAATAAATAAACAATTTGCGGTGTAAATATTATTCCCACTAACGCAATAGCACCTACCATACAAAGTCCGATTAGCATTGTGAATATAAGTGCCTTTTTCACACGGCGGTATTTTTTCGCCTGATAGTTAAACGATGCAACCGGCTGAAAGCCTTGCCCGATTCCAAGTCCCACACACATTACAAATGCAGAAAATCTGTTTACAACACTCATTGCTGCAATAGCTGCATCGCCAAAAGGCTTTGTAAGATTATTTAAAAGACCATTAGAAATCGATGCGAGTCCCTGTCTGATTAAAGCTGGAAAACCAACACGCATAATGCTAAGGTATAAGCTCCCATTCCTTGAAACATAGCTTGCTTTAATACTGCTTTGTGCCATTTTGCGGTAGAAATAAAGCAAAACAAAAAAGCTTACTATTTGCGAAACGGCTGTAGAAATTCCTGCACCTGATACGCCCAGCGGAATTATTTTTATCAGCAGATAATCTCCGAAAATATTCAGCACTCCACCGATAGTAAGTCCTATCATAGCATAAAAAGCCTTCCCCTCATAACGAAGGTTATTATTAAGCACAAAAGAGCATACCATAAACGGGCACGCAATCAGAATCCATATTCCATAATTACAGGCATAGGGTAATATTGTGCTTGTACTTCCTAAGAAAGTAAGAAAAGGTTTAAGAAAGATAAGCCCGGTTGCAGTAAGCAAAAGCCCTGCGCCGCCACCAAGAAAAAAGGCTGACGAAACATACTCTGACGCCTCTTGTGCATTTTTGTCGGCAAGCGCTTTTGACACCATAGTTCCCGACCCCTGACCAAGCATAAAGGCAAGCGCCTGAATAATCGCCTGCAATGTAAAAAGAATACCCGTCGCCGCCTGCTGACTTTCCCCTAATGTTCCTACAAAATACGTATCAACCATATTATAGATATTTGTTATAAGCATTGAAATTGTAGTAGGAATTCCAAGTGTAATAATCAGCCTTGAAACAGGGGTAGTTGTCATTTTATTATAATAAATTTCTGCGCCTGTCATTTTATCACCTTAATTATGTTAGAAAAAACTTCATTAATAATTATAACATTTAAAAGTTCACTGTCAATGCTAAATTTCAGGGTTTTTCTATACAAATTTTCTTACTTTTTTCAGACAGCCACTCTTTTTCTTTCTCTGTAAGCTCTGCCCTTTCAAGTAATTCGGGACGTTTTTTTAATGTGCGCAAAATGCTTTGTTCTCTGCGCCATTTTTCAATATTTGCGTGATGTCCGCTAAGAAGTATTTCGGGGACCTCCCTACCTAAAAACTGGGGTGGTCTGGTATATTGCGGATATTCCAAAAGTCCGTTATAATGACTTTCTGTGCTTGCAGTTTCTTCGCTGTCCAGCACACCCTCCACCATACGGCACACAGAGTCTATCAGCACCATTGCAGGAAGCTCTCCCCCCGTCAGCACATAGTCACCGATTGAAATTTCTTCATCAACAATTTCTTCGAGAACTCTTTCGTCAACACCCTCGTAATGTCCGCACAAAATCACAATATGCTCATACCCTGAAAGCTCCTTCGCCTTTTGCTGTGTAAGCGTCTGTCCCTGAGGCGACATATATATAACATGCGGCTTGCTTTCCCCTGCGACACTTTTATATGCGTCATATATAGGCTGCGGCTGCATAACCATTCCGCCGCCCGCACCATAGGGGTAATCATCAACACGTCTGTGCTTGTCCTTTGAAAAGTCACGAATATTTATATATTCTGTTTCAATAATTCCTTTTTTAGTTGCTCTTCCGATAATACTTTCTCCCAAAAATTCAAGCGTTTCCGGAAAAAGTGTAAGTACACTGAATTTCATAGCATCCTCCGTTATATGAGTCCTTCAATGGGCGTAAGGTGTATCTCTCCCTCTTTTGTAGAAACCCTGCTGACAAATACGGGGATATTTGGAACAAGCACCTTTTCACCATCTTTTTTTGTTATTTCAAGAAGGTTTGCCGCATTGTTCTCAATTACATTGGTTACTTCTCCAAGCTCATTCCCATCGGGAAGAATTGCTTTAAGCCCTATAAGCTCAAAGAAATAGTATTCACCATCAGGAAGCTTTGGCAAATCCTCCTCTTTTGCATAAAGCTGAGTAAATTTCAGCTTTTCGGCAGTATCAACATCATCTACACCTTCAAGCTTTAAAAGAACACTGCCCTTCTGAAATCTCCACGAAAGAATTTTAACTGGCGTACTATCTTTTTTATATACTGTTTTTACTTTTTTAAAAAAGCTCTCCCCATCCGTGTAGTGAAGCGCCTTTACTTCTCCTCGTATTCCGTGAGTATTAACAATCTGAAGAACATATATCATTTGTATCTCTCCTTTAGCAATATATATAATTATAAACTTTTGTCAAAACTGGCAAAAAATCATTTCTTTGCAATTACTATTGGTTGATAAAAGTCAGTTTCGGTAGGAAACTTCCACACCACGCTAGTAAAACCATTGGAAACAAGTAGATTTGTAAGCTCTTCTCTTTTAACTGCCCTGTATTCACATTCAAATTTACTTATTTGCAGTTTTTTATCATCTTCAATTATATACTGGGTAAGTTTATAACGGTCATCATCCCAGTCCCATGTTTGAAAAGATACCCTCTGCCCCATTTGCGCCTTATGTATATATGGTGGCGAATAGGGTGGTTTTTCAGCAAGCAAAGCATCGTAATCTCTGATGCTTGCAACAAACATACCGCCCGATGCTGTGCATTTTGCGATGCTCTTAACAGCTATTTCTAAATCATTCTTTGTAAGCATGTGTGGCAAAGCATTATCCATAGCTATAATAATGTCAAAATGTTGCGAAAATGTTTTGGATAAATCACGAAAATCTGCACGCTCGAAACAAATATTTGCATTATGGTTTAAAGCCCGCTTTTTCGCCTCTGCAAGTTCACCATTGCTTATGTCAGAAGCGGTTACATCGTACCCAAGAGAAGCAAGTCCTATTGCCTGTGTTCCAATGCCGCAAGCACAATCAAGAATTTTAGCAGTGATATCAAAATTATTATTCTGAAAAATATGCTCCAATATTAAGGCTTGTTCTTTGGTTGCAGCATGCCAATCAAGAAAAAGCTTATCATATTCAGAAGCTAAATTGTCATAAAAAGTCTGTATAATATCCATACCAATATATCTCTCCCAATTTTAGGCTTCTTTTCCCTACAATATCCAATACATTATGCACTAAAAAAGACTATATGCCGTTATCTAATCCCTGAATATATCTATGCATGGTTTCTGCCACAATTTTGCTGTGGGCAACCGCCTCAACAACTGTTCTGGCACCGTTTACCACGTCGCCGGATGCAAATATACCAGGTCTGCTTGTATTACCATATTCATCTGCCACCAAAAGTCCTGATTGGTTTGCTTCAAGTCCTGTTGTGGTAGATACGATAATATTTCTTGGTCCTTGACTGATGGCAATAATAACAGAGTCGGAGGGGTAAAATTTCTTACTGTCCTCTACTATTTCAATCGTTCCGTCATCATGCTCTATAACTTCTTGAAAAACTACTCCATCGTCAAGAATTTCTACGGGCTTAAGATTATATTGAAAATTTACTCCTTCAAGCTTTGCATAGCTATATTCATAATCACTTGCCGCTACCTTTTTTTCAATAGAAAAACAGGTTACTTGCCGACTACCGCTTCTAACTGCTGTTCTGGCAACATCCATAGCAGCATTACCGGCGCCAATAATTATGACTCTTTCTCCCAATTTATATACAGTAGGATTATTGAGATAATTTATTGCAAAATGAACATTGCCAAAGGTTTCACCTTTAATATGTAGTGTATTAGGGCGCCACACACCCGTACCTATAAATATAGCCTTGTATCCGTCTCTGAATAAATCATCAACACCAATAGCATCGCCAATACGTATATTAGGACGAATTTTTATTCCTTTAAGCTCTATGTGACGGTACTGAAGATCATCTATCACACTTTTTGGTAACCTGAACTCTGGAATTCCATGACGTAAAACCCCACCTATTTTATCCTTACTCTCGAAAATTGTCACCTGATAACCATAACGGGCAAGAATAATCGCAATCGTAAGTCCGGCAGGTCCGGAGCCTACAATAGCAACTTTCTGACCATTTGACTTTGCAGGTCCATTAAGCATTTTAGGAGCATATGCGTTAGATATATAATTTTCAATAGCTGAAAAATGAACCGGAGAGCCTTTTCTATTCAGCACACAATTACCCTCGCACTGTTTCTCATGATTGCAGACCAAACTGCAAATAGTAGTAAGCGGATTATTTTCAAACAGTATCTTTCCAGCCTCGTCAAGCTTATTATTCTTTAAAAGACCAATAACCTCAGGAATAGGTGTATTTATGGGACAGCCTTTCTGACATGTTGGATTTTTACATTGAAGACAACGATTCGCCTCGTCTAAAATGTGAAGTGCCATTTATATTATCCTCCATTCGATTTAGTGTTGTAAAAGTTGTATGACGCATAGTTTTTTCATCGCAATAGCAATACCCTTTGCACTGCCAGTCATTATATCATATGTTTTTCATATTTGCAACTATACAATTAAGGAGCTGTGTTGCCACAGCTCCTTAATATTACAGTTTTGCTCTTATTATCTTTCCGCTTGTAGTTTTGGGAAGTGATTCCTTGAACTCTACTATTCTGGGATATTTGTAAGGTGCAGTATGTTCCTTTACATACGTCTGGATTTCTTTTTTGAGTTCCTCACTGGCAACAGTGTCCTTAGTAAGAACTATGCTTGCCTTAACAACCTGACCCCTTACTTCATCGGGTGCTGCTGATACTCCGCATTCAACAACATAGGGAAGCTCCATAATAACGCTTTCAATTTCAAAAGGTCCTATTCTGTAGCCCGATGACTTGATAACATCATCAATTCGTCCTACATAGAAGTAGAAGCCGTCCTCGTCACGGTATGCAACGTCGCCTGTATGATACAGACCATCGTGCCAAACCTCAGCAGTTTTCTCATCATCCTTATAATATCCTTTGAAAAGTCCACAGGGGACACGCTCTGACGTGCGGATTACAATTTCACCGTTCTCACCTACGTCAACACTATTTCCGTCAGGGTCAACAATGTCAACGTCATACAGCGGTACGGGTTTACCCATAGCGCCCAATTTATATTCTCTGCCGTAAAGATTGCCGATAAGACATGTTGTTTCTGTCTGACCGAAGCCCTCCATAATTCTAAGTCCTGTAAGGTTTTTAATCTGCTTATAAACCTCAGGATTAAGTGCTTCGCCCGCAGTATTTGCGTGCTGTACAGAGGACATATCATATTTTGAAATATCCTCTTTCATAAGCATTCTGTACATTGTAGGCGGTGCACAGAAGGTTGTAATACCATATTCAGAGAACAGAGGCAAAATATCAGCGGCGTCAAACTTATCAAAGTCATATACAAACAGTGCCGCTTCGCAAAGCCACTGACCGTAAATTTTACCCCAAGCAGCCTTTGCCCAGCCGGTATCTGAAATAGTAAGGTGAAGCCCCTCTGGGTCAACACAATGCCAGTAGTTGGCTGTATGGAAATGCCCGAGCGGATAAGTATAGCTGTGAAGTGCCATTTTCGGATTTCCTGTAGTACCCGATGTAAAGTACATCAGCATATCATCGCTTCCGCAGGGAGAATCTGCCTTTCTTTCATATACGTCTGAAAATTCTTTATATTCACTGTCAAAGTCTCTCCAGCCGTCTCTTTTTCCGCCAACAAGAATTTTTTCTTTAAGTGTTGTGGCATTTTTTGCGCCGTTTTCTGCACGCTCTGCAATATCATCATCTGCAGTACAAAGAATTGCATCAACACCTGCTGCATTGTAGCGGTATTCATAGTCATGCTCCTGAAGAAGATATGTTGCAGGAATTGCAACTGCACCGATTTTATGAAGTGCCAGAATTGCTATCCAGAACTGGTAATGACGTTTGAGCACAAGCATAACCTTGCTGCCCTTTTTAATGCCTATTGATTCAAAATAGTTTGCGCATCTTGCTGATTCACGCTTGAAATCGGCAAAAGTAAATCTTCTCTCTTCCTTATTTTTGGTAAGATGCAGCATAGCAAGCTTTTCAGGCTTTTTGTCAGCTATAGCATCGATAACGTCAAACGCAAAATTGAACTTGTCCTCATTCTTAAAGGAAATCTTTTCAAGGCATCCGTTTTCGTCCTCTACCGTTTCGATAAAATTATGATATACTCTCTTATATTCACGGTGGGGCTTATACTTGGGATTCTTAACAATAGCTTTTTCTTCTTCTATTTCTTTCTTTTCTCCGTTAAGAACGATTGCGTAGAATTCGCAATCCTCTCCGCCGACTGCTACCATACCATGCGGGGCAGAGCTGTCATAATAAATGCTGTCCCCTGCGTAAAGAATTTCACTATGACTTCCCACCTGTACCTTGAGAGAGCCTTTTATAACAATATCAACCTCCTGGCCGTCATGGCTGGTAAGCTCGATATCGCCACGCTCTGCACTTTCATCATATATTGCATGAACATAAAGCGGCTCTGCAACTCTGCCCTTAAAGGCAGATGCTAAGTTGTAGTAAATCATACCATGCGCCTGATCTATTATTGAGCCTTCGCCGCTACGTGTAACGGTAAAGGATTTAAGATTAGAGCTTACGCCCTCTATAATATCGGTTACACCAACCTTGAATGCAAGCGCACATCTGTAAATGAACGCAAAGCTAAGGTCATGCTTACCCTCTTCACAGGCAACGTATTCATCACGTGACACACCTGTGAGCTTTGCCATAGTTTCAACAGAAATTCCGTCAATCTGCCTAAGCTCCTTGATTCTGGCAGCAACCTCACTAATTTTAAAATCCAGACCGGTCATCATTGTTTCTTCCATTTTTTATACATCCTCTCTTTCATAGAGTATATATCCCGAGAACACAAAAAAGTCGTCTCAAAGATATTCCTTGAGACGAGCTGAAAATAAACCCGTGGTACCACTCAAATTGCACAGGCTGTTACCCCCTGTGCCACTTCGGACTCTGACAAGCCCTATGCACTGACGCAGCATTCTCGGAAGGGTTCTACTCACGAATAATCGCTTTCTTCCCAACAACTCAGGAGCTACAGCAATCTGCCTCCCTTTAGCAGCTTTCACCGACCGCTGCCTCTCTCAAAAGTTAATCAGACGCACTCTCCATCATAGTTTTTAATATTTAATTACCAACATAAAAATATTATCATATTATTTTTCCGTTGTCAACCGTTTATTATTAAATTATTTCACAACAATGCTTTTTTTGACAATTTTTGCGTATACCTTTTCCTCCTGTACCCATGCGTAAATATAGATACTATCCCCAGATGTGTTTTTAAATCTGAAATCCTTTTCTCCGTAAACTACCGTAGCATCATTATTATCGGGTGCATATGCCACACTTTCACTGTGAGAGTGGCGCTCGGTAATCAAAAGCTTTGCATTTTGTGCCGCCATATATATCGTAGTGCTCACCTGACATACGCCACCGCCTATTCCATAGCTTTTTTCACCTTTAAATATAACCGGTGCATATTTGTATCCACGTGCAGCAGTTTTCTTTCCTGTTACACGGTTAAAGCTGAATTCCCCACCTGTAGCAAGCTCCATTCCATTTATACTTTTGCACGCAAGATTTATATTTGATATACGATTTATTCCCGTATCAATTATCGGAGTTACAGCCTCGCCCAGTGTTATTTCTGCCTCCACCAATACAGGGGGCGGTGTTATTTCCCGATTTATTGTTTCAAAGGAGATTTTCTCCTGTGATATTTCTTTCTTTTGTGCACAAGCTGACATCAGTATCATAATTAAAAAAAACAATGTTTTCATAAAAATAACCTCTTTCTCTGTTAGTGTAAACAGAAAAAGAGGTTAAATGCCTGTGAATTTTTACTATTTATTTGGATTTTCGCTGTAATCGTTTGCGACCTTGCCTTTTCGCATATCTTCTATTGTAAGCTTTTTTGCCTCAAGGTAGTCTGCCCCCAGAACAAAGCGGTCCTCAAGAGAGGATATCTCACTCTCAATTATAGGATAAGGCATACTTTCTTCGGGTAAAAATCCCATTTCCTCATACATTACTTCGCTTTCACAATTTTTGCAGATAAGTCCTGTGTTATCTGAATTGTTTTCAAAGCTTCCATGCTTACCAAACTGAAGGTAGCATCCTGTACAATCGTCAAACGCCAGACGGTAACTGCCGTCATTTACCTTTACTGCGATTATATTTGTATCGAGCTGTTTAACAGGAATAAAGATGGCCTTTTCATCAGATATTTCACTTTTCATAATAGTAATATCCTGTAATTTTGAATTAATGTTTTTTTCAAATAAAACAGCAAATAGTATCAAAGCTGCCACTGCAATAATTCCAATCAGATATTTTCTTTTTCTGGCCTTTCTGTTTTCGTTAAGCCTGTTTCTGATTTCATCCACCTTTATCATCTCCTTAATTTTAAGTATACAACATCTGGCTCAAATAATCAACCCGATGTCACAAATTATTCATAATATTTCACTGCTGAAAGGAACATTCCCATATCATAATTACCCTCAACGTTTTTGTAGAGGTTAGCACCGATTCTTTCAGAATGTCCCATTTTACCAAGCACTCTTCCGTCAGGCGAGGTAATGCCCTCAACCGCACAGATAGAGCCATTGGGATTATACTGAATATCATATGTGGGACGACCTTCAAGGTCAACGTACTGCGTTGCAATCTGACCATTTTTCGCCAGTTTTTCAATAAGCTCCTCGCTTGCAAGGAAACGTCCTTCACCGTGCGAAATCGGAACGGAGAAAACATCGCCTACATTTGTAAGAGAAAGCCAGGGTGACTTATTTGATGCAATACGGGTATTTACAATCTTTGACTGGTGACGTGAAATCGTATTGAATGTAAGTGTGGGGCTGTTTTCCTCTGCCTCTCTGATTTCACCATATGGCACAAGTCCAAGCTTTATAAGTGCCTGGAAGCCGTTACAAATACCTGCCATAAGTCCGTCACGGTTATGAAGCAGATTCATAACTGCCTCGCTGATTTCCTTATTTCTGAAAAATGCAGTTATCAGCTTACCGCTTCCGTCAGGCTCGTCACCGCCGGAAAATCCACCGGGAATAAATACTATCTGTGACTCGTTCACTTTCTTGGCGAACTGCGAAACAGACTCGGCAACATTTGCAGAAGAAAGGTTATTTATAACAAATATTTCAGCTTTTGCACCTGCTTTCTCAAATGCCTTTGCACTGTCATATTCACAGTTAGTGCCGGGGAATACCGGGATAAGCACCTTGGGAGATGCGACCTTGATTGATGCCCCTCTCACCTTTTCGCCATTATAGCTGAATGATTCAACCTTTTTGTCAGGTGTTTCTATGTTACAGTGATAGATTTTTTCAAGCTTGTTTTCATAGAGCGAGCAAAGCTCTGAAAGAGCAATTTTTTCGTTTCCTATAGAAATCTCGTCAAGCTCGCTTGTAGTACCAACAAGCTTTGCGCCCTCAATTTCGCTGTCTGTTTCAATGAGGAACGAGCCATAAGAGTAGCCGAAAATCTCCTCTGTTGTCATATTTTCATCATATTTAAAGCCGATGCCGTTACCCATAGCCATTTTAAGGATTGCTTCTGCAATACCGCCGTATGTGGGGGTGTAGCAGGAAAGCACCTTACCGCTTCTTTGAAGCGAAGTAACAGTGTCAAATACCTTTTTAACAGAAGATGCAACAGGAAGGTTGTTTTCATCATATTCACTCTTAATAAGATAAACCTTACTTCCGGCCTTCTTGAATTCGGGTGAAATGATATTTTTTACATCATCGGTTGTTACAGCAAAGGAAACAAGTGTAGGCGGAACGTCGATGTTTTCAAAGCTTCCGCTCATTGAGTCTTTACCGCCGATTGAAGCAATTTCAAAATCCTTTTGTGCCTTGTACGCACCAAGAAGAGCCGCCATAGGCTTGCCCCAACGTGCGCCATCTGCCTTGGGCTTTTCAAAATATTCCTGGAATGTAAGATAAACCTCGTTAAACGAGCCGCCGTGTGCAATAAGCTTACATACAGATTCCACAACTGCAAGATATGCACCGTGATACGGGCTCTTTTCCATAATAAATGGATTATATCCCCAGCTCATAAGAGAGCATGTCTGTGTATCTCCATCGGGTGTGGAAATCTTATTAACCATTGCCTGTACGGGTGTACGCTGATACTTACCGCCAAAAGGCATCAATACACTTCCTGCACCGATTGTCGAGTCAAAACGCTCTGAAAGACCACGCTTTGAACATACGTTAAGGTCC
>JAZRLV010000080.1:0-10296 GCA_045646985.1 Clostridia bacterium
TATATCCGCTGCCGCCATAATAATATCCAAACATTGTTTAATTCATCCTTTCCCGATAATTGTGCCTTTTTCAATCTTGTGTCCACGAAGATAGTCTGCCACAGACATTCTCTTTTTACCCTCGGGTTTTATGTTTTTTATGAGTACGCTGCCTTTTCCGCAGGCAATTAAAAGTCCGTTTTCGTCTGCGCAGAGCACTTCACCGGCTTTTCCGCATTCATCACTTTTTAAAACACTGTCTACAACAAAGCGCTTTGTTCCTATAAAGCTGTAAGCCATAGGCCAGGGGTTAAGCCCTCTGACCTTGTTGTAAATCTGCTCGTTTGTAGCGCTCCAATCAATTTCTCCCTCTGCCTTTGAAAGCTGATGGGCATACGATGAAAGGGAATCGTCCTGTTTTTGCGGTGACAGCGTCCCTTCTTTAAGGCCGTCAAGTGTATCAAGGAGCACCTTTCCGCCCACGATTGCAAGCGCATCATGATACTCGCCGGCGGTCATATCAGGCAATATTTCAAGCTCCTCTTTTATAAGCATATCGCCTGTGTCAAGTCCCTTTTCCATATACATACTGGTTACGCCGCTTACCTTAAGCCCGTCAATTACAGCACGCTGTATGGGGGCAGCACCTCTGTATGCAGGAAGGAGTGAGCCGTGTATGTTAATGCAGCCATACTTTGGAAAATTAAGAATATATTCAGGCAGAATTTTGCCATATGCAACAACAACTATAACATCGGGATTATATTCTTCAAGCAAAGAAGAAATAGCGTTGTCTTTAAGTGTCGGAGGCTGATGCACGGGAATATTTTGCCCCAGTGCGTATTTTTTTACATCCGGCATAGACATCTCGTAGCCTCTGCCCTTAGGCTTGTCGGGCTGTGTAATAACGCATACAACGTTGCGCCTGTCCTCAACAAGTGCCTTAAGCGACTCTTTTGCAAATTCAGGTGTTCCCATAAAAAGTATCTTCATATATCAGTCCTCGTAATCTTCTTCAGATTCCATATCAACAAATTTTATAACCTTTTCAACATATAAAATTCCGTCAAGATGGTCGCATTCGTGACAAATGCAACGTGCGTATAAATCCTCACCTGTAAATTCGAAAGGCTCTCCGTTTCTGTCGAATGCTTTTACAGTTGCTTTTTGAGGGCGCTCCACCTCTCCGGCTTTTCCGGGAACGCTGAGGCAGCCCTCAACACCTGTAACACTGCCCTCAGTATGGGTGATTACAGGGTTTACAAGCTCAATCATGCCGCCCTCTTCGCCAAGGTCTATTACAACCACTCTGCGTAAAATTCCAACCTGCGGTGCAGCAAGCCCTACTCCGTTTGCAAGAGTGAGGGTTTCTTTCATATCGTCAAGAAGTGTGTGAAGCTTGCTGTCAAACTTTTCTACCTCACGGCATTTCTTTTTAAGGCATGAATCGCCTATTTCTCTGATTTTTCTAAGTGCCATAATTTTTCTCCTTTTATATGAGCGATATTGGATTTACGTCTGCCGCTACGGAGATATCCGAGCTGCGTGACGAATGTTTTTCATGAATTATATTGCGAAGCTCTGCTATAAGAAGCTCATTTGCATCGCATTTGAGCCACAGCCTGTATCTATGGCGGCCTTGCAGCCGGCTAAGCGGTGCAGGCGCAGGTCCGTAAAAGCAGCAGCCCTCCTGATTTCTCAGTGCAACCTTAAGCTTCATAGCTATTTTTGATGCACTCATCTGTGCCGCCTCTTTGTCAGAGGCGCTTACAGTTATATTTATTATATCACAGAACGGGGGATAGAAAAATGCCCGTCTGTACTCAATTTCTTCTTCGTAAAATGCTTTGTAGTCCTGCTTTGCAGCAAGAAGCAGAGTAGGATTTTCGGGGTCATAGGTTTGAATAACGGCACGCCCCGTCTTGTTGCCCCTGCCGGCTCTGCCGCAAACCTGTGTTATGAGGTTAAACGTGCGCTCCTGACAGCGGAAATCGTCTATATTCAGCGAGGCATCGGCTGCAAGCACACCGACAAGGGTAACATTTTCAAAATCAAGCCCCTTTGTAACCATTTGTGTTCCCAAAAGGATATCGGTCTTTTCCGCAGAAAATTTATCAAGAAGCTTTTCGTGGCCCCGTTTTCCGCTTGTCGTATCAGCATCCATACGGAGTGTTTTTGCTGTAGGGAAGATGCTTTCAATCTGTTCCTGTGCTTTTTGCGTGCCTTTGCCAAAGTCACGAACCTTAGTTCCTCCGCATTTAGGGCAAACAGATTGCACTTTTTCACGGTGACCGCAGTAGTGACATGTAAGCAGGTCAGTGTTTTTATGATATGTCAGCGATACACTGCACTGTGGACAGGAGAATACAAAGCCACAATCTCTGCACGATACAAACGTAGAATAACCACGTCTGTTTAAAAATAAAATAGTCTGCTCGCCCATTTCCAGATTTTTTTGAATCTCACCTGCAAGAAGTCTGGAAAGCACTGTTTTATTGCCCTCACGAAGCTCTGTACGCATATCTGCAATATAAACCTCGGGTAAAGGCTTTTTATTAAATCTGTCAAGCAGCTCCACAAGTGTATATTCGCCGTTTTTTGCTTTATAATAGCTCTCAATACTCGGTGTCGCAGAGCCGAGAATAAGCGGACAATCGTGCTTTTTTGCAAGAAATGCCGCAATATCTCTTGCGTGGTAGCGGGGGGAGGATTCCGATTTATAGGATTGCTCGTGCTCCTCATCAATTATTATTGCCCCTATATTTTCGCACGGCGCAAAAATTGCACTTCTTGCGCCAATAATAACGTGCGCATCGCCTCGTCGTATTCTGCGCCACTCATCAAGCCTCTCTCCCAGTGAAAGGGCACTGTGAATTACCGCCACGTCATTTCCGAAACGATTAAAAAATCTTCCCGTCATCTGTGGGGTAAGGGATATTTCGGGCACAAGCACTATTGCCTGCTTCCCTCGTGAAAGAGCATCAGAAACGATGCTCATATATACTTCTGTTTTTCCGCTTCCCGTAACACCGTGAATCAGAAATGTTCCTTTTCCTTCTTTTAATATTGTTTGCGAAGCCGTAGCTTGCTTATCGGAAAGAACAAGGGGAGTAATTTCCTGATCTGCCTTATGGTCAAGCGGATTTCTGAGAATTTCAACCTCCCGATAGGAAATAAGCTCCTTCACATAAAGCGACTCCACCGCATTTCGTGTAGTGTTTGCCGCACTTATCAAATCGGGAATGCTAAGCTCGCCAAATTCTTTGAGGGCGCTCAGCACAGCCGCTTGCTTAGGCGCAGATTTTTGGAGAGAAATAATAGCATCTGCTATATCTTCCTCGCCGCAATAATAAGCAAGGCGCATTGTTTTCTCATTTGCACGCCGCTTATCACGAAAGCTTTTTTCGCAAATTCCCTTATTTAGCAGTGCATTTATAACATTGCGTGCGTTTTTGCCTAATACATTTTTTATTTGCAGCATCTCTGCACAGCCGTCATTATCCTTAAGAAATTCTACAAGCTGCTCCTGACGTAGTCCCTTGCACAAGGCGGTATTTTCATAATATTTATGGCTTAGCGAAATCCATTCCTCAAACCTTACATCAGTTCCGGGGGGAAGCATCAGCGCTGCCGCTTCAGAAAAGGTGCAAAAATACCTTTCCCGCATATAAAAGCACAGCTGTGCCCCGCTATTTGTAAGGACGGGCAGCTCATCAGAAACAGAGGAAAGAGCCTTTAGCGAGTCAAAATCGCTTTCGTTCTTAAGCGCAGTAACAAAACCCTCTTTAGGAAGATTTCCGCCGCCGAAAGGAACCTTTACTCTTGTGCCGACGGCAATTTTCCCCTCCATATCTTTTGGAACAATATAGTCAAAGGGTTTATCAATATTCAGGTTTTTAGTATTAACATAAACCTGAGCAATCATAATTATTCTTCTTCACTGCTCATTGCTGTAAACTGTGCAACAGCATCTGAAAATCTCTCTTGTGCAGAGCCTTTTACGCTTCTGATTTTCTTGTTTGCAATTTCATTTATTGCACGGGAAACTGTCTTGTCGTTTGTTGAATCGGCAGCAAGCTGACGTGCACGCTTTGCAGTAAGAATTACAAGTGAATAACGGGAATCAAGTCCCTCCATAAGTTTTCCGATTTCGGGGTATAACATTTAATCAAAACCTTTCTTTAAAAATTAATCAATATTAAAGCATTTGCTTAAGCTGTTCAAAGTTACGTGCCACACGGCATTTTTCAGCAGTGATTATAGCCTCTAATCTTTGCACAGCATTTTCAACTGTATCATTAAGAAGTGTGTAGTTATATTTTTCAATATAGCCGAATTCTTCCTTTGCACGGGTAAGTCTTTGAGAAATAACCTCGTCAGACTCGGTGTTTCTTCCACGAAGTCTTTCATCAAGCTCTTTCATTGACGGAGGAATTACGAATACAAACACACCCTCAGGATAATGCGATCTTACCTGCATTGCACCCTGAACTTCAATTTCAAGAATTACATCTGTGCCGTTTTCTATCATTTCCATAACCTGTGCTTTAGGCGTTCCGTAGTAGTTTCCGCAAAATACAGCATGCTCTAAAAAGCCGCCCGAGGATATTTTTTGTTTAAAATCCTCCTCTGTGAGGAAATAATAATTTACACCGTCTTTTTCACCTTCACGGGGAGAGCGTGTTGTGGCTGAAACTGAAAGAGCACACTTGGGGTGCGATTTTATAAATTCTGCACACACTGTTCCCTTTCCAACACCGGACGGACCGGAAACAACGAGCAGCAAGCCCTTGTTATTCATCTGTATCAATCCTTTCTTCATTTGCGGGGCTGACTTCTCCTGCACCGCTGTGACGTTGCGCAATAGTTTCCGGTGGCAGTGCCGACAGTATCACATGCTCGCTGTCAGTAACGATAACGCTTTTGGTTTTTCTTCCGTATGTAGCGTCTATAAGCATTCCTTTTTCACGTGCCTCCTGCGCAAGTCTTTTTACGGGGGCGCTTTCGGGAAGAACTATACTGACAATACGTATATCGGAAACCAAATTGCCAAAACCGATATTTATCAGCTTCATAATATCAAATCCTTTATTCTACATTCTGTATCTGTTCACGCAGCTTTTCAATTTCCGCCTTGACATCAATAACAATACGTGCCACGTCAAGGTCATTGGACTTAGAACCGATGGTGTTTATCTCACGATTCATTTCTTGAATAAGGAAGTCAATTTTTCTTCCTACGCAGCCGCCATCTGCTATCATCTGCAAAAACTGTGAAACATGGCTTTTAAGCCTGACGGTTTCTTCGTTTACGTTGACTTTATCGGCGAAAATGGCAACCTCTGTCAAAAGGCGTGTTTCATCATACGATGCGCCCTGGAGTATATCACGCATTCTTTCCTCAATACGGCGGCGATATTCATTTACTATTTCGGGAGAACGCTTTTCAATCTCTGCTGTTGCATTTTCAATGAAAGAAAGATGTTCCTTAAGGTCAAGGGCAAGCTTTTCTCCCTCGGCAATACGCATTTTATCAAAGCTATCAAGGGCGCTGCGCAGTGCTTCCAATACAGCGGCAGTAATAGCCTCATTATCCTCGGGCGCTTTTTCTACTGAAAACACATCGGGGATACGCAAAAAGGTTTCTGCGGTAGCATTGCTTGCTATTCCCAAAGATTCCGAAAGACTTCTGAGTGCCGAGAGATATTCTTCTGCAAGCGGCTTATTAAGATTAACTACGCAGTCGCTCTCGCCGCTTGTTTCTACATTTATATATATATCAACCTTACCACGTTTTATTATTTCTCCTGCGGCTTTGCGAAGTGCATCTTCAAGAAATGTATAAATTCTGGGGAGTTTAACTGAAAAATCGCTATAGCGTGAGTTTACTGATTTTATTTCAACAGTAAATGTTTTCCCGTTTACCTGTGAAGTGCCTGCGCCGTAGCCTGTCATACTTTTTATCATAGAAAGCTCCGTTCCGCTGTAAAATACAGCATATTTAGTACAAATGGGTATATTATCCCATAATTATTTTACATTATATCATAGGTAAGCGATTTTCGTCAACTGTTTTAATTACTTATTCATATTTAAAGAACACTTATTCAAAGGTTTTTTGAAATAAAAAAAGGATTTTTGATTTGAGTGTCGAAAAAGGAATTATAACATTAATTAAGAGGTTTTAATATGGCAACGTTTTTTTCGGAAGAGCTTGTTTCGGAAGTTGTTTCGGCAAATGACATTGTGGATATTGTTTCGGGTTATGTGCGCCTGAAAAGGTCGGGAAGCAGTTATATGGGCTGTTGCCCGTTTCACCGTGAGAAAACACCGTCTTTTCATGTTAGTGCGGACAAGCAGCTTTATCACTGCTTCGGGTGCGGTGCAGGCGGAAGTGTGCTTCAGTTTGTAATGAATGCAGAGGGGCTTGATTTCCCTGATGCACTGCGCTATCTTGCCGACAGAGCGGGAATAAGACTTCCCGAGGATTCTGCGGGCGGCAGAGATGAGGAGAAGTATAAGCGAAAGCAGCAGCTATACTCTATGAATCGTGATGCGGCACGCTTTTTCAGAGAACATTTGCTTTCGCCCGATGGGGCAACGGCACAGGATTATCTCAGAAAAAGAGGACTTTCGGGGAAAACGGTTGCTTCCTTTGGTATAGGCTTTTCTCCAAAGGGTTGGGACGGACTTTTAAAGCATCTTCGAGAAAAAGGATACAGCCGTGATTTGATGGTGGAATCCGGGCTTTGCATTCATAATGACAAGGGGCATGTATATGACCGCTTCCGTGAAAGAGTGATGTTTCCCATTATTGATGTAAGGGGAAATATAATAGGGTTTGGCGGAAGAATACTTTCGGGTGACGGGGCAAAATATATGAACTCGCCTGAAAGTATAGTATATGATAAAGGGAAAAATCTTTTTGCACTTAATATAGCTAAAAAAAGCGATAGAGGGTATTATATTCTTGTAGAAGGGTATATGGACGTCATTTCGCTTCATCAGGCGGGGATAAATGCCGCAGTTGCAGGATGCGGAACGGCACTTACCCGTGACCAGGCACGCCTCATTGCAAAAAGCCCCGTTTATCTGTGCTATGACAGTGACGAGGCAGGTCAAAAAGCGTGCGAGCGTGCGGCAGAGATTTTTAAAGAATTTGATACTAAACTTAAGGTAATAGAAATTCCCGACGGAAAGGATGCCGATGATTTTATAAAAAAACACGGCGCAAACGCCTTTGAGGAACTTATAAAAAAGGCAAAAACCGTAACGGAGCACAGGATAGATATGATACTTCGTGGCGTTGACCTGAATAACGCATCTGAAAAAATAGAGATGATGGGAAAAGCGGCAAAGCTACTTTCGGGGATTTCAAATGCAGTGGAGCGAGAGGTGTATGTAAACAGACTTGCCGCAAAATGCGGTATCAGCACTGATGCAATAAACAGCGAGGTTAGAAAAGCAAATGCAAGGAATATCCGCAAGGAGGTTGCGAGAGATTTAAGGCAAAGTGTTGGAAACTCCCCCTCACCGCAGCCAAAATCAAAGCGAAGGGTAATGGCGGAGGCAGGGATCCTTGCCATGATGGCAGAGGATGGCAAGGTTTATACAAAATTTGCGGACAAATTTAGTGAGGAAAGCTTCACAGAAGAAATACATAAAAAAATTTACACGCATATATGCACATATTATAATGAAAACAAAACAGGAAAATGCGCAGATTATCTTCTGACGGCGCTTTTGGGAAACGAGAGGGAGTTATCAAATGTACTGATGTCAGTACAAAATGTATCGAGCAGTATGCAAGCGGCAGAGGATTTTGCACAGATAATTGAAAACGAAATATTTAATGAGAAGCTGCAAAAGGCGCAAAATGATGGTGATGTTGCCTTGATAAGTGAGCTTTTGAAATCAAAAAAACAAAGAGGTTAAGACTATATATCGGGTCAGGTGAAAGGATTGAGTGGTAGAATGAGTGAAAATGCAAACACAAAGGTAAAGGAATTAATTGAAAAAGGAAAGCAGAAAGGAATGCTGACAGAGCGTGAAATAGAAGAGGCACTCTCTGATATTGAAAGCCTTGACGAGGAAAAGATTGAACAGATACATGACAAGCTCGAGGAAATGCATATTGATATAGTTGGCGATATCGAGCAGGAAATTAAAAAAATTGAGATTTCCGAAGAGGACCTTGAGGATTTGTCTGTTCCCGAAGGTATTAATGTAGACGACCATGTCAGAATGTATCTTAAGGAAATTGGAAAGGTGCCGCTGCTTTCTCCCAATGAAGAGTTTGAGTATGCACGCCTTATGGCAGATGGCGATGAGGATGCAAAGAAAAAACTGACAGAGGCAAACCTCAGACTTGTTGTAAGTATTGCAAAAAGATATGTTGGCAGAGGTATGCTCTTCCTTGACCTTATTCAGGAGGGAAACTTAGGTCTTATTAAGGCTGTTGAAAAGTTTGACTACACAAAGGGCTACAAATTCAGCACGTATGCAACATGGTGGATAAGACAGGCTATTACCCGTGCTATTGCTGATCAGGCAAGAACAATCAGAATTCCCGTTCATATGGTTGAAACTATTAATAAGCTGATTCGTGTGTCAAGACAGCTTCTTCAGGAACTGGGCAGAGAGCCTTCTCCTGAAGAAATTGCAAAGGAAATGGGAATGAGTCTTGAGAAAGTGCGTGAAATAATGAAGATTGCGCAAGAACCCGTTTCACTTGAAACACCTATCGGTGAAGAAGAGGACAGCCACCTTGGAGACTTTATCCCCGATGATGATGCGCCTGCACCCAGTGAGGCCGCTTCGTTTATGCTTCTTAAAGAGCAGCTTATGGACGTTCTTAATACCCTTACCCCCAGAGAGGAAAAGGTTCTCCGTCTTCGTTTCGGCTTGGAGGACGGCAGAGCAAGAACTCTTGAAGAGGTTGGCGGTGTGTTTGATGTAACACGTGAACGCATACGTCAGATTGAAGCAAAGGCGCTCCGTAAGCTCCGCCACCCCAGCAGAAGTAAGAAACTTAAGGATTTCTTGGAATAAAAGACTGACTTTTAAGCACTGCTAATATTAAAAAATAAAATAAAACTATTGATTTTTTACTTTATTTGTATTATAATAACAGAAGTGCTGAGCCGATGTGATGGAATTGGCAGACGTAACGGACTCAAAATCCGTCGGTGGCAACACCGTGCGGGTTCGACTCCCGCCATCGGCACCAAAAAAACCAATCATCCTACAGGGTGGTTGGTTTTTTTATCAGAGGGATTAAAGCCCAAGAGGGCAAAAGTTGTCACCGCTTTTTGTTTGAAATATTGTCAAAAAAACATTGTAAAATTAATTTGTATGGTGTATAATATCATTTAAGGGAGGTGTTTTCATGGCTAAAGTAACAAAAGACACTATCATTTTGGATGTTCTTAATATGGATGCAGGTACTGCTCCGTTTTTCCTGGAAATAGGTATGCACTGTCTGGGTTGTCCTTCTGCAAGCGGTGAGTCTATTGAAGAGGCTTGTGCGGTGCACGGTGCAGATGCAGACGCACTTGTTGCAAAGCTTAATGAATATCTGGCTGATAAATAATAGGGTTGATTTTATCTAAAGAGCTGACTGTGTTAAGAGTCAGTTCTTTTTTCGCTATATAGGAGTTTGCGCAAAATTAAAGTGCGATATGTGCAAAGCGGCATACTGTTTTTCGTATATTGACATTTTGCGTCAAATGATGTAGAATGTATCAGGAAAAACTTTGTGTATTGCGAGGAACTCAAATGAAAAAAATATTAAGTCTGTTTTTTATGCTTATAATTATAATGGGAACAACGATTGCGGTTTCGGCGGCTGACTATGTTTATTCAGCTTCTGTAGATGGGGAGATGTCACTTCATATTTCGCCCGACGAAAAAAGTTATAAAATAACGTCAGTTCCTGCGTGCTCCAAAATGAAGATTATAAAAAAGGAAAGAACATGGGGGCTTGTTGTTTTTAACAAAAAAAGCGGTTGGATAAATCTTAGCTTTACACGTAACTCCTACAACGATGCAGCGGAGGCTACGGGAAACAGCTCAACGAAAAATACAGAAATAGCTGTAAAAGAGAATCAGGTGAATTTATACAGTGTTCCTTCTGTCTCTGAAAAGCTCGGAAGCAAGATAAAGTATACTGTTCCCAAAGGACTTGTTCTTAGAATAAAAAGAGAAACCCCGTCAGGCTGGGGTCTTGTTACTATGAACGGGAAATATGCGTGGGTACAGATGAAAGATACAGAGGTCTATGAAAAAGAAGATGCGCAATTACAGCAATTTACTATA
>JAZRLV010000081.1:0-13963 GCA_045646985.1 Clostridia bacterium
GTGGATGTGGAATATGTGAAAGAGGCAGGCAACTGGTATCTGCGCGCTTACATCGACAAGCCGGGAGGAATCACGGTAGATGACTGCGAACTGGTAAGCAGAGCTTTTTCCGATCTGCTGGATCAGAAAGACTTCATCGATGATGCTTACATTCTGGAAGTTAGCTCCCCGGGTCTTGGAAGACCGCTGAAGAAGGATAAAGATTTTGTCCGCAGCATGGGAGAAGAGGTGGAAGTACGACTTTTCAAGCCGGTGAACCGCCAGAAAGAATTTATCGGAATTTTAAAAGCCTGGGATGAAAAAACCGTTACTCTGGAATTTGAAGAGGAAGAAGAGATGGTTTTTGAACGAAAGGATATCGCACTGATCAGACTTGCATTTGATTTTTAATTAAGTAATAACAGGAGGTTGAAAGAAAATCATGAACAAAGAGTTAATGGAAGCTTTGGATATACTGGAAAAAGAGAAAGGCGTTAGCCGTGAGACACTGCTGGAGGCAATTGAGAACTCCCTTATCACAGCATGCAAGAACCATTTTGGTAAATCAGACAACGTTAAGGTTGTTATTGATCGTGAAACATGTGCATTCCGTTGCTATCAGGAGAAAACTGTTGTGGAAGAGGTTGAGGACCCTTGCACACAGATTACGCTTGAGGAAGCGCAGGCTGTAAATAAGCGTTACCAGATTGGTGACTGCGTTGACTTTGAAGCATCACCCGCTAAATTCGGACGAATTGCTGCACAAACTGCAAAGCAGATGGTTGTACAGAAAATCCGTGAGGCAGAGCGTGGAAATATGTATGACGAATACAGCGATAAAGAAAACGATGTTATGAGTGGTAAGGTTGAAAAGCTTGACCGCAGAGGTGTTATGATTGACCTTGGCAGCGCTGAGGCACTTCTCGCCCCCTCTGAGCAGATTCCCGGTGAGGACTATACTCCCGGAAGAAGACTTAAGGTATACGTATTTGAAGTAAAGAAAACCACAAAGAGTGTTAATCTCATGGTTTCAAGAACACATCCTGGTCTTGTGAAAAAGCTTTTTGAAAAAGAAGTTCCTGAAATTGCTGACGGAACAGTAGTTATTAAGAGCATCGCACGTGAGGCAGGAAGCCGCAGTAAGCTTGCCGTACATTCAGACAATCCCGATATTGACCCTGTAGGCGCTTGCGTAGGACAAAAGGGAATCCGTGTTGCTGAAATCGTACAGGAACTTAACGATGAAAAAATCGATGTAATACGCTACAGCGACGATATCGCAGAATACATCAGCGCAGCTCTTAATCCTGCAAAGGTGCTTAGTGTTGAAATCGATGAAAAGAATAAATCAGCACTTGTAACAGTACCTGAATTCCAGTTGTCTCTTGCGATCGGTAAGGAAGGTCAGAATGCACGCCTTGCTGCAAGACTTACAGGCTGGAAAATTGATATTAAGAGTGACGGCGGCGCCTTTGGAAAGGAGAGCTAAATGTCAACTCCACTTAGAATGTGCGTAGTATGCAGACGGATGAAAACAAAAGCCGAGCTTTTAAGGATTGCAAAAAAAGACGGTGAGTTTTCTGTAGATACTTCGGGTTCTCTTCCCGGACGGGGTGCATACATATGCAGAAGCGGCGATTGCGGCGAAAAATTCGAAAAGCAGCGTTCCTTTGAGCGTGCTTTTAAAGGAGCAGTGCCGCCGCAGCTTAGTGAAAATGTTAAAAAGGAACTGATTAAATGAACGATAGATTACTCGGTATGCTTGGATTGGCAGTTCGTGCCAAAAAAGTGTCTTTTGGTGTATTCATGACACAAAAGGCTCTTGACGAAGGACGTGCAAAGCTCGTTATCGCAGCAAGCGATATAGGGCAAAGCAACAGAAGAAGCATTGAAAACAAATGCAGAGAATGGGACGTGCCGCTGATATTTTATTCAGACAAAGTCCAACTCAGCCGCTCGGTCGGCAAAAAAGATATGCCCGTTGCCGGAATTTGTGATGAAGGCTTTGCCGGGGCTATCGTTAAAATTTACGGAGGTGCTCAAAAATGATCGCAAAACAGAAAATTAGCGCAATAGCAAAGGCTATAAATATTCCCGGAAAAGAAATCGTAAAAATGCTTGCAGACGTTGCGGGAATTACAAAGAGTACAGCTGCTTCTCTCGATGCAGACGAGATGAGCATTGTAATGGATTACTACACACAAAAGTTTGACGATGGCACTACCATTGAGGACTATATTAACGCACATCAGGAAAAGGTGCGTGCTCTTGAGGCAGAAAAGAAAAAGGAAGAGCCACAGGCGACTGGGGAAATTATTGACGAGCCTATTGACGAGGTTATTACACCTACCAAAAATGTGCGCTACGTTGATACAAGAACAAACGCTGTTGACCTTGATGTACAGCTTGCTAAAGAAAAGGCTGAGGAGCTTGCTCCCGAAATTAAGGACACAGAAACCAACAAGCAGCGTATAAAGAAGAATAAGAACAGGCAGCAGTCACAAAAGAAAAATCAGCCTGTTAAGCCTGAAGCTCCCAAGCCTAAAAAGGAAAAGGAAGAAAAGCTGCACGTTATTATTCCTGACCTCATTACTGTAGGCGACCTTGCACAAAAGCTCAAGGTTTCTGCTACAGAAATCATCAAGAGACTTATGCAGCTTGGAATAATGGCTGCTATTACACAGGATATTGAATATGACGTAGCTGCACTTATTGCAGAGGATATGGGCGCAGAGGTAGAGAGAGAAATTATCATCACCGAGGAAGACAGACTCTTTGGCGATGCTGATGCCCCCGACGATGAAAAAGACCTTCTTCCCCGTCCCCCCGTTGTCTGCGTAATGGGTCACGTTGACCATGGTAAGACCAGTCTTCTTGACGCAATCCGCTCTACAAACGTTACTGCAAGCGAGGCAGGCGGTATCACACAGCACATCGGTGCATATATGGTAAACATAAACGGAAATCAGATTGCATTCCTTGATACCCCCGGACACGAAGCATTTACAGCTATGCGTGCAAGAGGTGCACTTGTTACAGATATTGCGATTTTGGTTGTTGCTGCTGATGACGGCATCATGCCACAGACTATAGAAGCTATAAACCACGCAAAGGCGGCTGAAGTAAGCATAATTGTTGCAATTAACAAGATAGATAAAGACGGCGCAAACCCCGACAGAGTTAAGCAGGAGCTTACAGAGCACGGTCTTGTTCCCGAGGAATGGGGTGGCGATGTTATCTGTGTTGAGGTTAGCGCAAAGCAGCGTCTTAACATTGATTCTCTTCTTGAAATGGTACTCCTTACAGCGGAAATGAAGGAGCTTAAGGCTAATCCTAACCGCCGTGCAAAGGGTACTGTTATCGAGGCGAAGCTCGACAAGGGCAGAGGTCCTGTAGCAACTGTTTTAGTACAGAACGGTACACTTAAGCAGGGCGATATTATCGTAACAGGTACTGCTGTTGGCAGGGTAAGAGCAATGGTAGACGATCATGGTAAGAAGATAAAAGAGGCTATCCCCTCTACACCTGTTGAGATTGTAGGTCTTAGCGAAACTCCCGAGGGCGGCGATCCATTCTACGTAGTAGAAGACGAACGTGCTGCACGCCACGTTGTTGAAACAAGAAAGCAAAAAATCAAGGACGAGGCTAACAAAGCAAGACAGAGAGTTAATCTTGATGACCTCTTCAGCCAGATTCAGCAGGGCGATGTAAAAGATTTAAATATTATTGTAAAAGCAGACGTACAGGGTAGTGTTGAGGCTGTAAGACAGAGTCTTGAAAAGCTTTCTAATGAAGAGGTACGTGTCCGTGTAATTCACGGCGCAGTAGGTGCTATTACTGAAAGCGACGTTACACTGGCATCTGCATCTAATGCAATTATTGTCGGATTTAATGTTCGTCCTGACGTTGGCGGAAGAAACGCAGCTGAGCTTAATAAGGTTGATATGAGAATGTACCGTGTAATTTATGAAGCTATCGAAGAAATCGAAGCTGCTATGAAGGGTATGCTTGCACCTACCTTCCGTGAGGCTGTAATAGGTCATGCAGAAATCCGTCAGACCTTTAAGGTAAGCGGTGTAGGCACTATCGGCGGTTGCTACGTTACAGACGGTAAAATTCAGCGTAATTGCAGCGTAAGAATAGTACGTGACGGTATAGTTATACACGAAGGCGAGCTTGACTCCCTCAAGCGTGTCAAGGATGACGTTAAGGAAGTTGCCAGCGGCTATGAATGCGGTATGGGCTTTGTACGCTTCAACGACATTAAAGAGGGCGACAATGTAGAGTGCTTTGTAATGGAAGAAGTCGCTCGCTAACGGGATGTTAAAAATGCCCAGACCTTTTTTCCTATCCCTAAGTCTAATAATTATCTACAATAAAGATAAAATAAGTAAATGAGAGAAACCCTCATTTACTTATTTTTGAAAGAAGGGAAATGTTATGTCTTTTAAAAGAACAGACAGAATATCTGAAGAAATAAAAAAAGAGCTCAGCAGTGTAATACGTGAGCTTAAGGACCCCAGAATTCCTATGATGACAAGTGTTGTCAGTGTAAATGTTACCAATGATTTACGCTATGCAAAGGCTTATATTAGCATTATGGGTACCGACGAGGAAAAGAAAGCTGCTATCAAAGCTCTTAGTGCGGCATCAGGCTTTATACGCCGTGAAATAGGAAGCCGTATAAAGCTTAGATGTGTTCCTGAATTCACCTTTGAACAGGATAATTCCATCGAGTATGGTGCACACATAAATAAGCTTTTGCACGATATAGGCGAAAAGAACTGAAGGGGGATTTTCTATGCAGCATAAAGTAATAGACCATCTTACAAAATGCAGTTCTGTTGCACTTTTTGTTCATGTAAATCCTGACTGGGATTGTATCGGCAGTGCATTTGCACTTAGAAACGCATTGCGCTCTCTGGGTATAAAAGCAGATGTTTTCACGCAGGAGCCTCTCTCCCATTATCTCAGCTTTATGGAGTCAGACGTTATTGCCTACAGCACAGATAGCGTTATGCCTGATTATGAATGCTACTGCGCTGTTGATGTAGGCGCCCCTGACCGTATGGGAGACTGGGGAGGGTTTTTCACACAAAAGGAAAATACAGTTTGTATTGACCACCATTATCAGAGTGCCCCTTTTGCAGCGCTTTCCTATGTCGAGCCGACACGCTCTGCAACGGGTGAGCTTGTTTACGAGCTTTTAGCACTTACTGATATTCCCGTTACAAAAGAAATTGCAAGCTACCTCTACTGCGCTATTTCGGCAGATACGGGGTCTTTTCAGTATGCATCTGTAAACAGACGTACGTATGAAATAATCATTGCACTTACCGATGCGGGAATAAATTCAACCTATCTTTGCAGTATGCTTTACGAAAGAAATACTCTGACACAGCTTAAGCTAAAGGCGGAAGCGATTAATTCCATTTCTCTTTATGAAAATGGTGTTATTGCCACTGCAAAAATCACTCAGGAGATTATGAAAAAATACGGGGCCTCTAAACAGGACACCGAAGCACTTGCACAAATTCCCCGAACTATAGAGGGTGTTATGATAAGTGCATTTTTGAAAGAGCTTGACGATGGCTCAATCAGGGTAAGTCTGCGTTCTTTAGGCGATTATAATGTTGAGAGTGTTGCACGCCTGTTCGGCGGTGGCGGTCATAAAAAAGCTGCTGGCTGCACTATATGCGGTATGAGCATTGCGGATAGCGAAAAGACTCTTACAGATGAGCTTTCAAAGCTTCTGAAAGGAGCAACCCAATGAGCGAGTATAGCGGAATTGTAATTCTTAACAAGCCCGTAGGCGGCTCTTCTCACAGATGTGTCAGCATTACAAGAAAAGCTCTTAACATGAAAAAAGTCGGTCATACGGGAACGCTTGACCCCGAGGCCTCTGGTGTTCTTCCTATTCTTGTAGGAACTGCTACAAAGGCAGCCGAATTTATCACCGCCGAGGACAAGCGATACAATGCAACAATACTTTTAGGAACAATAACCGATACCCTTGATACATCAGGCACTGTTACTAAGACAAATCCCGTCAATGTAACAGATGAGGAAATTTGCAGTGCAATCCGTAAATTTGTTGGTGATATACAGCAAATCCCCCCGATGTACAGTGCTGTTCAGGTGAACGGACAGCGACTCTATCACTTAGCACGTCAAGGGATTGATATTGAGCGTAAAAGCCGCAGTGTAACAGTATTTTCCATTGATATAGAAGAAATAAAGCTTCCATATGTAAAAATCAACGTGCATTGCTCCAAGGGAACATACATACGCACACTTGCCGCCGATATAGGTGATGCCTTAGGGTGCGGTGCTTGTATTAGCAGTCTTGAAAGAACGGCTTCGGGTGTATTTACCATTGAAAACGCCATTACACCTGATGAGCTTATGGAGCTTAGCGAAAAAGGTGAGGTACACAAAGCAATACTTCCCCTTGACTCGTTTTTTGAAAACTACGAGGCAATCTATCTTGACAAAAAGCGTGCTGACCGTGTTAAAAACGGTGTTCCGATATATTATCGTGGAAAGGTACAGGGGAATTTCTACCGTGTGTATGACGAAAACGGGGCATTTATTGCCCTTTCACAGGCAGATATTTCGGACGGCAAAGAATGCCTTAAGCTTATAAAGGGGTTTTATAAATGAGTAATGCTAAAAGTGCGGCTGCACTTGGTTTTTTTGACGGAGTGCATATAGCACACCATGAAATCATAAGCTCTGCCGTAGGCTACGCACGGGAAAATGCACTTTCCCCTATTGCGCTGACCTTTGATAAATCCCCACTTGAAATACTTGCCCCCGAAAAAGTCAGCTACCTTACAACCGCCTTGCAAAAGGAAAGGCTTATAGCCTCTATCGGTGCAAAAACGCAGTATCTTAAGCTTTCTAAAGCACTTCTTGATATGAGTGCCCAAGATTTTATTTTAGATATACTCATAAAAAGGTATAATATAAAATATGCTGTGTGCGGTTATAATTACCGTTTTGGAAAAAACGGCAGCGGCAGCACCGATATGCTTCGCTCCTTCGGTGAGAAATACGGTTTTTTTGTAAAGGTATGCGATTGTGTTACCAAAAACGGCGAAAGCGTTTCTTCAAGCAGAATAAGAAGTCTGATTGAATGTGGGGATATGGCAGAGGCAAATATGCTTTTAGGCAGAAGCTTTTTTATAGAGGGAAGCGTCTGCGAGGGTAAGCATCTGGGTCGCACCATAGGGTTTCCTACCGCAAATATATTTTTGGATGATTTAACTGTAATTCCAAAAAAAGGAGTATACAAAACACTTGTAACCTATGAGGGCAAAAAGTTTAAAGCAATAACAAACACAGGTGTAAATCCTACCATCGGCGGCGAAAGGCTTCGTACAGAGACGTATATCCCCGCCCTATCAGAAAACCTTTATGGCAAGAAGCTGACTATTGAATTTTTGGATTTTATCCGTCCTGAAATTAAATTTGAAAATATAGAGCAATTAAAAAATCAAATTAGTGAAGATTTAAAAAGTATATAAATCTGGAGGGACTTATAATGATACTCGAAAAATTAAAAGACCTTATTGCAGACCAGCTTGGAATTGACAAAGATACTATCACAAGCGAGACATATTTTTCGCAGCTTGGTGCAGACTCACTTGATATTGCTGAAATTATATTAAGGATTGAAGAGGAATTTGATCTTGAGCTTTCAAATGAGGAAGTCGGAAAAACTATCGGTTCTCTTGTTACCTATATCAACACAAGCTTAGGAAGTGATCTTATATGAAATCAGGACTTGTACTTGAGGGCGGCGCAAGCAGGGGCTACTTTACTGTAGGCGCACTTGACGCTCTTTTGGATATAGGATATAAAGCGGACTATCTTATAGGCACATCGGCAGGTGTTGCTAATGGAATATCTTACGTATCTTCGCAACGTGGCAGAGGGCTTGAAATAGGGCTTAAATATCTCCCCGAGAAAAGATATATGGGACTAAAGCATCTTATCAATCCCAAAAACCGCAGTCTTTATAATCTTAAATTTGTATTTGATGATATTCCCAATATTCATTTGCCCTTTGATTACGAGGCATATGATAATTCGGGGTGCGAAGTAATTGCCGCACTTACAAACATCGAAACAGGAAAAGCTGAATATATTCCGGTAACGAGCGAGGATAAGCAGTGGAAGAGTGTTATTGCAAGCTGCGCTCTCCCCCTTTTGTTTCAGCCTGTTAAAATAAATGGTAAGCTTTATATGGACGGGGGGATTACAGATTCAATCCCCCTGCAAAAAGCACTCGATGACGGATGTGAAAAAACAGTAGTTATCATCACTCGTGAACGTTCCTACAAAAAAGAGGATGAAGCAGTGCTTGGAATAAGCAGCTTTTTATACAGAAAATACCCTCACTTTGCAAAGGCTCTTAAAAATCGCACACAGACTTATAATGATAATCATAAGATGATTTTGGAGCTTGAAAAACAAGGCAGAATAATTCTGATTGCACCTGAAGAAGATACTTCAACATGGAAGCGCACAGAAAGAAACCCTGATGCAATACAGAAAATGTATGATATCGGGTATAGGACTACGATGAAATATAAGAACCAAATAATGGGCTAAAGGGAATGTAAAATGCAAAATTAAGGAAGGTTTTCGTTTTACGAAAACCCACATTCATTCCGAATTTCGAACTTCGAATTTCGAATTAAATGTCCCACTGATTTTAATAATCTTGAACAAGAAATCAAATAGCAAAAACCGAGGCAAAGTGCCTCGGTTTTGTGTTATTTCAAAATTGCTACTGCATCACTTATTGTTTTTTCAAATGCTTCGTGACCGTATTTGTCAACCTCTGCTTTATTTTTCTCTCCGTGTGTTAAGCAGCCTGCACCGCCTATACAGCCGCCTGTGCACGCCATACCCTCAATAAAGTTTGCATCAAGCACATTTTTCCGTTTCTTTAAAAGCGCCGTGCGGCATGCTTCAATACCGTCACAGGGGATTGCCTTTAAGGGGAAGTCAATATTCTGTTCCTTAAGTGCCTGAACTACCGCATCTGAAAGACCACCTGTGCGGGCAAATATTCTTCCGAAATACGAAGCGTTATCGAGAACATCTTCATCAAGCGCTGTGATGTCAATGTCACGGCTGTCGAAAAGTGCCTGCAATTCCTCAAAGGTCAGAACTGCATCTACATAGGGTTTTACCTTTTCAAGCTGTGCTTCTGCCTTTTTAGCAGTACACGGTCCTATGAACACAACCTTTGCATTTTCGGTCGTATCCTTTATATATTTTGCAAGTGCCGCCATAGGAGATAAATTGTGTGATACAAGCGGCAGCAAATCAGGAAATTCTGATTTTATATATGCTACAAATGCAGGACAGCACGAGCTTGTTAAAAAGCCTTTTTCGGCAAGCTCACGTGATTCCTGCTGCGCTACCAAATCAGCACCCAATGCAGCTTCAATAACTGTGTAGAAGCCAAGCTCCTTAAGCCCTGTTATTACCTGACCGAGCTTTGCATAAGTAAACTGACTGGAGATAGACGGCGCCACCAATGCATATACCTTGTATTTTTCATTATTATCGCTTTTCTTCAATAGGTCAATAACATTAAGTATGTATGACTTATCCATGATTGCACCAAACGGGCACTGATATACACACGCACCACAGCTGATACACTTTTCATTATCTATAGAAGCTGCGTTATCATCGTTAATTGAAATAGCTTTAATTTTACATGCATTCTGACAGGGGCGTTTACGATTTACTATTGCACTGTAGGGACAAACCTTTGCACACTGACCGCATTCTACACATTTTGATTTATCTATATGCGCAACGTGATTGTGGTCGAAGGAAATTGCACCTCTTTTACAAACGTCCTCGCAGCGATGTGCAAGGCAGCCACGACACGAATCAGTAACCTCGTATCCCGCTGCAGGGCATTCATCACACGCAATATCGATAACCTCGATTACATTGGGATTTTCTTTATCTCCGCCCATTGCCAGTTTTACACGTTCTGCCAAAACAGCGTGTTCCTTATAAACGCAGCAACGCATGGTAGGAGTTTTTCCTTTAACAATCATTTTAGGAATATCAAACACTTTTTCAAGCAAGGTGTCATTCCATGCCTGCCGTGCAACCTCACGCAAAACCTTATATTTTAAGTATTGTACCTTGGTATCAAACTTTCTCATATTCTTTCTCCCTTTCAAAGCAAGACTCATTTAAAAGTAACTTACCTTTATATGTTTTCCCATTTGCTTGAGGCACTTTGACAGTTCCTCTACCAGATTCATTTTTATACTGAAATTTATAGGCAATTCGGGATTCTGATGCGCTGGGTTAATTGCCCGTCCTACATAAAAATTAATATCCGTAGCCTCTTCGAACAAAAGACGGCAAATAAGTGATGCCCCGTCACGCTTATAGCTCCAATGCTCATAAAATTCATTCTGGTCAAGATAATCCTTTGCATATTCGAGCACTCTGTTAATTGTTATAACACCCTCTGTTACAAGGTCAACACCCTCAATATGTGCTATAGGCGGAAGGTCGGAGTTTTCAAAATTAAGACTCGCCTTTAAAGGCTTGTTCAGATACTTTGCTGCAATAGACGATGTTGTTCCGCCGCAGATAATATGCTTACCCTCTTTGGAGAAGAAAAGTGACATCATTCTGTCGCAGTCATCACGGTTTGACGGAGGCCCGAAAAGAAGATTCATAGGCTCACGCTTTCTTATGCGGACAACACAGGCGGTTGCATCATCGCCGGGTTTATTTCCGTAAAGCTTTTCACATTCGTCAACAAGAGCCGTTGATAAATTTTTCGCCGTAAAGCCGCTGGGAATGATTGTTTCCATAAAGCTTATAATATCTTCTCTTTTCCAGCCAAAATTATATGCCATACCGATGCCTGCATGCGGACATCCGTCACTCATTGCAACAAACACATCGTTTTCCTGTAGCCTTATTGTTGACCTGTAAATCTTTTTTCCGTCAATATTCATTTGGGTTGTGGGATATTCGTAATTCACACCGTCACGAATAATGATTACCTGCGGATTATCGTACTGTATTATCTCCGCAGTTTCATTGTCACGAAGATGTATAATAGTAAAAGTAGAATAAGCTACCCCACGCACAGAGCATACGGGAAGCGTGGCTGCAATGGTAGAAACACACTCCTCAATAGGCAGTCCCTCTGCCATCATTGTCGAAATAATCTTTGAAGTAAGTGTGGAAAGAATACTTGCCTTAACACCGCTTCCCAATCCGTCAGCCAAAACAATAACGGTGGAGTTTTCATTCTGCTCGACAATATCAACGTGGTCGCCGCAAAGCTGCTCGCCATAATGATTTATACTTTTATACCCTATATCTGCACATAAATCATTCATCAGAAATCGACTCCTTTAATTTTGCAAGTGCTATTTTTGTCTCTGCTGCCGTTTCACCAAGAAGCGAGGCAATCTCCTGAACTATCCTCATTTGCTTATCTACAACCTTATCAGCAACCTCTATTGTCTGACGGCTGATATTTTCTTTCTTTTCACGTTCAGTTTCTTCATCTGTAACGTCACGCATGATACCTATCAGAAGATGCGAGTCACGATCATAAACTACAGTTTGTTCAATATACCGCTTGTATTCAGCAAGGTATGTGCGCACATTGCGGATATCTCTGCCTGTATTAAGAACAGTTACAAACGCTGTCGGGTCAAGAATACGAACAACCTGATCTCCCAAAATATCGCTTTCGCTTCTGATATTCATCATTTTTCTTGCAGCCTTATTAATCTGCTGCACCTCAAGGTTTTCGTTAAGTACAATAAGACCATTAGGGGTATTCTGTACCATTGTATCAGAAAAGCTTTCCGCCTTATCCTTAAGATACGGCAGACACATAGAAATTTCAGCCTTACCCTGACACACAGCCGCCGCCTTTTCACGGCAGGTATTATATCCGCAGGAGCCGCAGTTAAGCTCATCAGTACTCTTAAATTTACCCATCTGGCGCAAAACAGCGTTTATCTCCTGCTCGGAGGGCTGCTGTAATCTGTGTTCTATATATTCAAAATTCTTTTTAAGCTCTACATAGTGGGGCTGTTCAATATTAAAATCCTTGTTTCCGGCAAAATTTGCTACCGCTACATAATCCTTTATGGGAGAGCGATGATATTTTTCCATAACAGGACCGCCTACGCAGCTGCCTGTACATGCAGACATTTCAATAAAGCATTTATGTATTTTACCTCTCTCAATGTCTTTAAGCGCTTCGATACAGTTTTCTATTCCGTCAAGCGCCATGTATGTGTATCCCTCCATATCCTGCGACATTGTTTTAAGAATACCGCCTGTTGTCGGGAAAAAGCGTGCACGGCTCTCTTCTTCAAAATCAATTTCTTGCTCGAGATTAATATTTTCTTCCTCTAACCACTGTGTAAGCTCTTCAAAGGTCAAAACGGCATCTACTATTCCCTTGTAGTGCTCTGCCTCGTCCTTTTTGGCTACGCACGGACCGATAAACACCGTCTTTGCTTCGGGAAATCTTTTCTTTATATCAAGGCTATGCGCCTGCATCGGCGAGACTACATCTGCAAGATATTCAAGCTCTGCGGGAAAGTATTTCTGAATCAACAGATTAATCGAATGACAGCAGGAGGTTATTACAATATCCCTCTCCTCTTCCCGAAGAATTCTTTCATATTCGGTCTTTACTATTGTAGCACCGATTGCCGTTTCCTCAACATCATAAAAGCCCAGCTTTTTAAGCGCTCTGCGTATAGACTCTATACCTACTCCGTCGTAATTTGCAATAAATGATGGAGCAAGGCTCACAATAACAGGGGCTCCGCTTTGTAAAAACACCTTTACCTTTTCAGTTTCATCAACTATCTGCTTTGCATTCTGCGGGCATACCACAAAGCACTGTCCGCAAAGGATACATTCGTTTCCTATGATATGTGCCTGATTGCCGGAAAACCTTATTGCCTTTACAGGACAATGTCTGATGCACTTATGACAGTTTTTGCAATTTGATTTTTTAAGTGTTAAACAGTTGGGCATATCCTGTTACTCCCTTTCATTATTAATTACATTCAAAACTTTTTCGTTAAAGAACTCCTTGAAGTTTTCACGTGTTATACCAATGTGCACCTCGTCATCTACCTGAACTGTTACACCAACACGATTACACTTGCCGATACAAAAATTTCCGGCAAGTGTAATTTTGTCTTCAAGATGATATTCTTCAACTGCGTTTTGCAAAAGCGCTACTATCTCCTGTGACCCCCGTATATGGCAGGAGCTTCCAACGCATACTTGAATAATCATCATAAGCTCACACCTTTGTTTTAACTTCTTTTTCAAAGAATTCGGTTACAGTTTCGGGTGTTACGGAATAAAATTTGTCATCTATCGTAACGCATACGCCCATCTGGCATTTTCCCATACAAAATGTTCCGCCAAGCTCAATCTTATCACCAAGATTATTTGTGTTTATAAGATACTGGAGCTGTTCTACTACCTGACGGGAGCCTTTGATATGACAAGAGCTTCCTATACAAACTGTTATTTTCATTTTCCTTAACTCCTTATTCGTAATCTACTACATCTACCCATGAAAGCAGAAATTCACGTTCTTTTTCGTTACCCTTAACAGACTGTGATGCTGCAACAATCGGCATCCACTTCTGAACATACTGCTTAGCGGTATTGCTCTTTTCACAAAACAGCTCAAGGTATTTCTTAGCACCCTCAATATCGCCGTTAAGCCAGAAAAGAAGATATGTTCTGGCAGCATCGGCAGATGCGTTACCCTGTGTTGCATGTGACCAGTCAAGAATGTAAAGTGTTCCGTCTACCTTCACTATTATATTAGAAGGATTGAAATCACCGTGGCAAAGCTTAGTGTGCTTAGGCATTCCCTCAAGTCTTGTGTGAAGCTCGTATCTTGTGGTTGCATCAAGTGTGG
>JAZRLV010000082.1:0-34900 GCA_045646985.1 Clostridia bacterium
AGCTTTGTCAACGGTGTTGTAATTCCCGTTGACGGCGGTTTTAGTGCATATAGTGGAGTATGAAAGAAAAATTTAATATCATAAAGTAAAGGAGAAATTTAAAATGAAAACAGTAAAAGACAAAAAGCTCGTAGTAGGAGCAGATTTTGCAGGCTATCCTCTTAAAGAGGCAGTTTGCGAGCATCTTCGCAAAAAGGGTTGGGAAATTACAGATATGGGTGTTAAAGCAGATTCTGACCCCAACGATACAGACCTTATGTTCCACAGAGTTGGACTTAGAGTAGGCTCTATGATTTCAGAGGGCGAATTTGAAAGAGCACTTCTTTTCTGCGGTACAGGAATGGGAATACATATTGCTGCAAGCAAGTGCCCCCACGTACATGCAGGTGTTGTTGAAAGCGTACCTGCGGCACTTCGTGCAATTACAGGTAACGGTGTAAACGTTCTTGCGATGGGTGCATTTTATGTTGCCCCCGCAATGGGCTGTGACATTGCCGACGCATATCTTAATGCAGAGCTTGGCAGTGGCTATGAATGGTGGAAGAATTTCTACGAATTCCACAAGCTTGCAATAGATGAGCTTGAAGAATTTGATTACGAGGAATATAAAAAGAATGGTTTTAAGGTAAATAAGCTTGGTGATTTCCCCTTAAAGCTTGAAACAAAACCTGAGTAATAAAAATAAGCAAGAATGAAGCTGTTTGCTTCATTCTTGCTCAAATTGGCTTGGTCAATATTTAATGCTTTTTTTGTATGTAAGCGGGGACAAACCTGTTATACTCTTAAAAATGCGGTCAAAATGTGCGTTGCTTTTAAAACCTGTTTTCTCAGCTACCTGAGCAATAGACATATCTGTTTTATACAGCAGCTTTCGTGCTTCCTTTATTCTGACGTTATTTAAATATTCAGTAAAGGAAAGTCCGCATACCTTTTTAAAAGTTCTTGAAAAATAGCAGGGGCTTATATAGAAAAGTTCAGAAATCAAAGCGAGTGTAATGTCCTCATAGTAATTATTATTTATGTATCCGGTAATTTCGGAAATAGTTTTATGGGTTGAGTTAGCATAATTATAAAGAGAGTCAATTTTCTGATGTCGATGATTGTTTATAAAAAGAAGAAGTTGTATAAGGCTGGTTTTCAGATATACATTATCCAATGCATTTGCTGATTGATATTCAGAAAGCATATTATCAAGCATCAGCTCCACAAAATGTTGCTCATGCGGGGGAAGAGTGATTATATGAATATCTTTTTCAAAACATTCAAAGGGATTTGTGTTTCCCATTGCATAGAGGAATTTTTCAAGGTAATCTTTTTTGAAATTAATCAGTAGCCTGTCATAACCATATTGTGCGAAATTTGCCGTGCAGTGAATTTCGTATGGCTTTATTAAAACAAATGAGCCTCCGTCAACATGGTAAGTTTTATCTTTAATGAAATAATAGCGTTCTCCCGAATAAAGATAATACAGTTCATAACAGTCGTGGTAGTGATACTTTTGAGAAGGCTTGGGCGACGGGACGTTTTTTCTTTCTAAGAAGAAAGCAGATTTGTATACAGCTTCAAAGTTATTTCTGTCTGAAAATTTCTGATTTTGAGTTTTCATTAAAAACACCCTCATATACGTATTTATATTAATTATACAATTATGTGTTATAAAAAACAAGTAAGAAATCGAACAAAAAGACAAGAAATGTAAAAAAATATTCAATCCTGACAATATAAGTGTAGAAAATTGCGTTAATATTGTGCTATTCTATAAAAAAACGGAGGTGTTTTATTATGACAAAAAAGAAAAGATATGTACAGGTAGGCGTTGGCGGAAGAGCGAGATTTTTTTATGAGGCTCTTGCAGGAACATATTCAGATACGTGTGAGCTTACGGGTTTTTGTGATTTAAACCGTTTGCGTATGGAATATGCAACTAATTTGCTTAAAGAAAAGTATGGGTACGAGGGTATTACACTTTATGGTGTTGAAGATTTTGAAAAAATGATTCAGGAGCAAAAGCCCGATTATGTTATTGTTACTTCAATAGACAGAACGCATCATAAATACATAATCAAGGCTATGGAAATGGGATGCGATGTCATTTCAGAAAAGCCTATGACTATGAATGATGAAAAGTGTCAGGCAATTCTTGATGCAGTGAAGAGAACAGGAAGAAATCTTCGTGTTACATTCAATTACAGATACGCACCATACAATTCAAAAGTACGTGAGCTTATTATGAATGATGTTATCGGTGAGGTTAAGCAGGTGCATTTTGACTGGATGCTCAATACCGTTCACGGTGCAGACTATTTCAGAAGATGGCATCGTGATAAGAGAAACAGCGGCGGTCTTTTAGTACATAAGGCAACACATCACTTCGACCTTGTTAATTTCTGGCTTGGAACAAAGCCCAAGCAAGTCTTTTCATATGGTGATTTGATGTTCTATGGCAGAGAAAATGCGGAAAACCGTGGAATTACAAAGTTTTATTACAGAACGCACGGCAGTGAAAATGCAAAGGGTGACCCGTTTGCATATGAAATGGAGGGCCGTGCCAACTTAGAGGGACTGTATCTTAATGCGGAAAAGGAAGATGGCTATCTTCGTGACCAGAGTGTGTTTGGTGATGGAATAAGCATAGAAGATGTAATGAACGTGCTTGTAAAATATGAAAACGGTGCAATTATGTCATATTCGTTGAATGCCTTTTCACCGGTTGAAGGATTCCGTGTAGCATTTACAGGAACAAAAGGAAGACTAGAGCTTACTGTTACTGAAAAAGTATATGTAAATGCAGGTGGAAGTAAGGACAAAGAAGGTGCTGCCAAGGAAAGCAAGATAACAGTAACACCTATGTTTGGTGAAGCTTATGTTGTGGAAACAGTAAAGGCTGAGGGCGGCCATGGCGGCGGAGATCCAGTTCTTCTTGAAGATGTGTTCGGTAACCCGGCAAAGGATCCGCTTAACAGAGCGGCATCCCACGAGGATGGTGCAATGAGCATTCTTACTGGTATTGCCGCTAATAAATCAATAGCAACCGGAATGCCTGTAAACATCAAGGATTTGGTAACATTTTAACAGTTATGGAGGAAAAAATAATGGTAATAGATGCATTAAAAGAAAAACTTGAAAAATCAGAAAAGCTTTATTCTACTATGCTTTGTCATATAGGATTTACTGGCCTTCCTGCACTTTACAAGGCAAATGGTCTTGATTTTTTGGTAATGGATTTGGAGCATGGCTCTTTTTATCCCGAAAACATTGGTGACTTCGTGCAGATGTGCCATAAGGAGGAGCTTCCTGTTATCGTAAGAGTACAGGACTGTGAATACCACTGTATTTCAAAGCCTATTGATATGGGTGCAGATGGTGTTCTTATTCCCAGAACTGAAAGTATAGAGCAGGTTGAAACTGCAATTTCATCAATGCGTTTTTATCCCTATGGTAAAAAGGGTGTTGGCGGAAGAGCACTTCTTCGTAAAGGCGAGGATATCTATGATATAAACAAGAACCGTCTTTTGTTTTTACAGGTTGAGTCTGAAAAGGGTGTAAATCTTCTTGACGAAATTCTTACAAAATACGGCGAGCAGGTTGCTGGACTTATAATAGGTCCGTGCGATATGGCTGTATCAATGGGATGCGGTCTTGACGTAAATCACCCCAAAATGATTGAGAATATTAAGAAAACCATTGAAATTTGTAAAAAGCATAATAAGTCTATCGGAATGTTCATGGATGATGACGTTGTAGCAGAAAGATGGCACAAAGAGGGTATGAATATTTACTGGTTAGGTACAGAGCTTACAATGCTTGCTGCAGAGGTTGCGAGAAACCGCCAGAGAATAGACAAGTTTTAATTTTAGGAGGAATCTCAAGTGGCACAAAGATATCAAATGAAAATGAAACCATGGGAGGCATATATGGAGCCTTTCAGAATATTTGGTAATCTTTATTTTGTTGGTAACACATATGTATCGTCACATATTATTGATACCGGAGAGGGTTTGATTTTGCTCGACTCCAACTTTCCTGAGTGTACGTATCTTTTGACTGAGGGAATGAGAAAGCTTGGTTTAAATCCGTACGATATTAAGTATATTCTGCACTCTCACGGGCATTATGACCATATTGGAGGGACAAGAGCACTTGTAGAGTATTTTGGAGCAAAAACCATAATCGGTGCACCCGATGCGCCCATTGTTAACGGAAGTATAAATTTAACGTGGGCAGACGAGCTTGGCTTTACATTTTTCCAACCGTTTGAACCTGATATAGTTCTTAATGACGGAGACATATTTGAACTTGGAAAGACCAAAATCCGTGCTGTGAGTACTCCCGGGCATACCCCCGGAACAATGTCTTATTTCTTTAATGTAGATGACGGAAAGAACACATACATTGCCGGTATGCAGGGCGGTGCAGGAGTAAATTCACTTACAAATGAATTTCTTAATAAATATAATCTTCCAATTTCCTGCCGTGAGGAATTTGTAAATTCTATGGAAAAAATCAAGAATGAACACGTGGATATACTGATTGGTAATCATCCCGGTGATGTTGATACAAAAGGAAAATATGCAAGAATGCAGGCAGGGGAAGAAAATCCATTTATAGATACCTCTGCACTTGAAAGAAGACTTGCATATATTATGAATCAGTTTAATGAGATGGTTGCGTCAGGGAAATAACATTCAATAAAGGAGCAAAAAAATGGCAACAGTTAAAATTAAAGAAATTAAAGAGCGCATTTTAAGGATATTTGAAAAAGCAGGCGTTCCTCATAGTGATGCCGTGCTTATCACAGATGTTCTGACTGATGCACAGATGAAGGGTATTGTAACACATGGTTATGTGCGTGTGAAAAAATACATAGACTGCATAAAAAGTGGTGGAATAAAGAGTGCAGCAGAGCTTAAAACAGTTGTTGATTTGCCGTCGTGGGCACTTATTGACGGTGACGGCGGCTTAGGTATAGCAATATCGTGCAAAGCGGCTGAAATTGCCATTAAAAAGGCAAAAGAAACAGGTGTGGGTATAGTTAATGTGTTTAACAGTCATCACCTTGGTCCGGCAGGATATTATGCTGCTATGTGTGCTGATGAAGGTATGATGGGTATGGCCATGAGTAACGGTGATGTATTGGTTGCCGCTACGGGAAGCTGTGAAAAGACAATAGGTAATAACCCATTTGCATATGCAGTGCCGGCAGGAAAGTATGATAAAATTCTTTATGATATTGCTATGAGTATGGGTTCGGATATGAAAATCCTGCGTATGCTCGAAGAGGGTAAGGCAGTTCCCGAGGGTTGGATGATTGACTCAAAGGGACGTCCCTCAACAAATCCTGCGGATTATCCTGCAGGCGGAACACTTCTTCCGTTTGGTGGGTACAAGGGTTACGGTCTTGCTATGATGGTTGAAACCTTTGCAGGTGCACTTTCAGGCTCTGCGTTAACAAAGAATATTCATGCATGGAATGACACACCAAATACATCAGGAAATGTAGGTCATTTCTTTATGGCACTTGATATTTCAAAGATTACTGATGTCAAGGATTATGAAAAGAAAGTTGAGGGAGTTATCGACGAGATAAAATCCTCAAACCTTGCAGAGGGGGCAGACGGTATTTATTACCCCGGGGAAAAGGAACGCATAGCTCAGATGGCGTGCATTGAAAAAGGTGAGGTAGAAGTTGCAGATTCTACAATGCTTCTTCTGGAAGATGCAGAGAAGACCCTGATTTAAAAGTAAAGTGGTGATTGAAATAAAAAAAATAGTAGCACTTACAAGCTTTCCGCAGCAGGATTTTGATTATGAAAGAGAAATGTTCGGAAAGCTTTCAGAAACGGAGTTTATAATTTCATATTTAAAAAATCCCGATGAGGTTATAGAAATTGCCAACGATGCAGATGTTTTACTGTTTACCGATGTAGCAATGAATGCAGACTTCATAGATAAGCTTGAAAAAAGCAAGCTTATTATACGTTATGGGATAGGCTATGATAATATAGATACCCGAAGAGCCGCAGAACGTGGTATAATTGTTTGTAATGCACCCCATTACGGAGCAATAGATGTTGCCGAGCATGCTGTTTCCTTAATGCTGTCATGTACAAAAAGACTTACATATATGAATGACTGCATCAGAGAAGGAATGTGGAGCACAGGCAATATGGGAGCTTCACGCAGAATTTACAAAAAAACAGTAGGTTTTGTAGGCTTTGGAAAAATAGCAAGATGTGTGTGTGAACGCACAAACGCATTTGGTACAAAGGCTCTTGTTTATGACCCATATGTAAGTGAAGATGTCCTCAAGAAGTATAACGCAGTAAGTGTTGACCTTGACACACTTTTAAAGGAATCTGACTATGTTACGCTGCATCTTCCTCTTTCAGAAAAAACACGTCATATGTTTACAATGGAAGAATTTAAAAAGATGAAAAGTACTGCATTTCTGATTAATACAGGCAGAGGCGGACTTGTCAAAGAGAGTGACCTAGTGGACGCTCTTGAAAACGGCGTGATTGCAGGAGCAGGTCTTGATGTGTTTGAGGATGAAAGCGGCGGCATAGACAAGCGTATGCTTTCTATGAAAAATGTTGCGCTGACACCTCATGTAGCATGGAATACAGTTGAGGGAATGGAAGCACTACATAAAGAAGTAACGGATAATGTGTTAAGATTTTTAAACGGAGAAACTCCTGAAAGTATAGTTAATAACATTTAAAGTTAATTGCAATATTAATACAAGATCTTTTATGTTAAAGGGAAGAATTAAGTAGCTTGTAGAAGGCAAAAATTAATATTCTTGTAGAAACAAAAAAACAGACCTTAAGATGAAAAAATCTTGAGGTCTTTTCATTTGCCGTAAACATAGACTATGACTGGAAAAGAGCAGATAAAATTTTGATTTTATGTGCATGAATTTTCACTTAAAAATGAATATAGCAGAGGATGCGAAATTTCGCCCCTTACACGCTAAGGCATATTGACCCATAACAACCGAAAACGCTGGAAACCCCTGTTATAATGGGTTTTTCGAGGTTTAAAGGGCAGTGTGAGAAATTTACAGAAAAAATCTTATACTACCAATTAAAGCCAATTATTTGTCAATTCTTTTTTTAATTCCACAAACATATCATAATAAATCTCTTTTGTTTTGGTCACAATTTCCAAAGCAACAGCACTATTGTAAGCGTGATCGACATTGTTGCGGGATGCCAAAGCCTCAAGCCAGACGGTTTCATCTTTAATCATTCCACTCTTATAAGCTGCTTTTAAAATTTGACGTGCTGAACCCGACTTTGCTTCGTAAATACCGTTTTGCTCCATAATTTCTTTAATTGCTTTCCACGCTTGTTCAAAGCATATTTCATATAATGCAACAAGACCGGTTAAAACTACATTATCATATGGCTCATTATAATTGTATATATCATTTAGGTTTTTCAGTGCATTACAAAAATTTTTATTTACCTGCTGCATGCATTTGAGTTTTGACATAAAAAGGAAAAGTGGGTAATATTTGCTGCTGTATTTAAAGAGAAATTTTTGATATAATTATGTATAATCGAAGACTTTCTCTGCAAATGTTTTAAAATTGGCAATAATGTTAGATTTTTGGCGTTTACATATAAATCTTTTGAGTGGTAAACTATTATCAAGATATGTCTGCGCTATACAACGTGGACAAAATATAATAAAACAAGAGGTGGTTTTATGAAGCAAAAAAGGTTAAAGAAATGTCTTGCGGCTATTTTGGCTTCTTCATTGTTGTTCTCTTTAGCAGGATGCAATGATAAGGAAGAGATAGCTTCAGGCAGTCCCGTGAAAACCTCGGGAGAAAAAATTTACCCTGTGGAGTGTGACGATTCTGTAAGCGTATGGATGACGCTTAACGCACAGCTTTCCACACAGGTGACAAACTTTGGAGAAACGGAGCTTGCAAAAGCACTGGAAGAAAGGACAGGGATAAAGGTTGAATACTCACATCCTGCACAAGGACAAGGTAATGAACAGTTCAATCTGATGATTGCCTCCGGTGAGCTTCCTGATGTAGTACAGTGGAACTGGAACGGCTACGGTGCAAAGATGGCTATTGATTCAAAGTACATTTTGTCTTTGAATGATGTTTTTGACAAATGGGCTCCTAACATTAAGGCAGTTTTGAAAGAGCATCAGGATATTGACAAGATGGTAAAAACGGACGATGGTGAGTATTATGTGTTCCCGTCATTGAGAGGGTCAAAAATTGACTGTGTGTACACAGGTCTGATTATCAGAAAAGACCATCTTGACAAGCTTAATATGGAAGTTCCCGAAACAATCGATGAGTGGGAGGCTATGCTGAGAGGCTTTAAGAATGAATTGGGAGTTGAAGTTCCCTTTTCGTGTACAAACAGCTTTTTGACAAAAGGTACAATTTCAGGTGCATGGGGCATATCGGATGATTTCTACATCGACGATAACGGTAAGGTGAAATACGGACCGTTCCAGGACGAGTACCTTGAATATCTGACCAAGATGAATCAGTGGTACAAGGAAGGCCTTATTGATGCTAACATTGCAGGTGTTGATTCAAATACTATCACCTCCAACGTTCTCGCCGATAAGATTGGTGCAACAGTAGGCACAGCAGCAGGCAGTGTAGGCAAGTGGACTCTTGCAATGAAGGATGGCAATGATAAGTTTGAGCTTGTTGGCGCACCTTACCCTGTGCTTAAAAAAGGCGACCGTCCGCAGTTTGCTATTCGTGACTGGGATTATCTCACAGGCTCCAGCTTTGCAATCACAACTCAGTGTAAAAATCCTGAGCTTGCAGCGAGATTCTTAGACTACGGCTACAGCAAAGAAGGAAGTATGCTTTACAACTTTGGCCTTGAGGGTATTACATATGAAATGAAGGATGGCGAACCTACCTTTACAGACCTTGTTATGAACAACCCTGACGGTAAGGATATTTCAACAGCACTCAGCCCCTATACAATGAGCTCTTATTCAGGTCCTTTCATGCAGAACCCGAAGGTTGTTGAAATTATGCAGTCTGTACCTGAGCAGAGCCGTGCAGCTGTTCTTACATGGGCAGATACTGATATGGAAAAGCATCAGATCCCATTGGTATCAATGACGTATGACGAGTCAAGAGAGTATGCAAATTCTATGGGTGAAATTTCTACCTATGTAGAAGAAATGAGAATGAAATTTATTACAGGAATTGAGTCTCTTGAAAACTGGCCTGTTTACAAAAAACAATTAGAAAAATTCGGTATTGACCGTGCGATTAAAATTTATCAGGATGCAGTTGACAGATATAACAGTCGCTAAAATAAGGAGGAGAATATAAATGAAAAGATTTTTATCAGTTTTGCTGTGCGTTTTAATGGTTGCACTGCTTACACCTGCGGCATTTGCGGCAGATGGTTTCTATAATGTTTTATCGGGTGAAACATGGAACTTTGCAGAAAGTAATAATGTAGAGGATTATGGATTTGCAATTAACTATTCTGATAATTCCCCCGTTTCGCTTTCTGAAAACGCAGGTCCGGACGGAAGTAAAGCAATGGTTTTGACAAGAGGAAGCGATGCTAAAAACGTAGGTATTGCATTCTATATGCCTACAGGTGACTCAGCAGAGGCTGTTGAAACAAAATTCAACTTCAAGGTTACATCTAAGAATGTAATAACTAAGTTTGCATTCAGAGAAGGAAGTTCTGACTTTAACGTGCTTTCATGTTCAAGTGGAAATGTTAATTTCCTTAATAACAAGGTGGAAACTTATGATGCGAACCAGTGGTATGATGTAGAGATTCTTGTTGATGTCAAGCAGGGTTATGGACGTTTGAAATTCAGAAAGTGTGGCGACGAAGCATGGAAGGTACACCATGTTCTTGCCGGCAACGAAATGTTGAAGGGGAAAACAAAGACAGAACGCTTGACTATAGGTCTTCAAACCTTGTCATCAGATTATTCCTCAGAACAAGCTGTGCTTAGTATAGATAATTACTATCAGAATAGAGTATCAGGCGTTAATCCGATGATTTTAGACGCAGAGGATTTCAGTAACGTAGCTTTGTCGGCAGACTCTAAGACAATCGGAACATGGTCAACGGGAAATGTTGCAGGAAAAACTGGCGTAACCGTAGGTACGGAGCAGTTGAATGGAAACCCTGCCCTTATGATAAGTGCTGAAAACATCTCAAATAATGCCTATGTAACTAAAAGTATTGAGAGCACAACTTTTGCAAAAGCTCCTGCAGATACAAATTATGTGTTCAAATTTAAATTTGGATGGTCTGCGAGTACTTCCAATGCGATAGGTGCTACATTGAAGCTTGGTTCAACGGAAATATGGCTTATAAGAGCAAATCAGAATGGCTTTTCTATGTTTGGAGCTTATCCAAATAATGCAGGGGCAACGAGTGCTTCATTTGGTGCGATTGAGCCGGGGGTTCTTTATGATGTTGAGGCAGTTTACAATCCGACAGCAGGAAAGCTGAGAGTGGTTGCTGAGAATGCGTCAGGAACGCAGGTGTCTGGAGTGAAAGATATTAGCGGCACACCCGCAAGCTTTGCTTTCAGAAATTCATCTCAAAATACTGCGACTTCCGTAGGATACTTTGACGACTTTGAAACAAAAATAATTACACCTGGCGGTCCTGTGTTTGATACAGCAACTGTAGCAAGCGGTGATGAAGATGCTGCATTACTGGGAGAAACTGTGGAGTTTACATATGACAGAACAATCGACCAGAGCGCCCTTTCTGATGCAGTGGTAACACTTAAAGTAGGAGAAAATGAAGAAGAAACACTTACAGCGGATAAATATGCAATCACCTCAATAGGCAATAAGGTGAAGGTAACATTATTAACTGCTGTGGAAAAGGGTACTGAATATAAAGTTACCATAACAGGTGTTAAGGACCTTGCAGGCGGACAGACAACTGCCGCTGGCGAATGTACATACACAACATCTGCAACAGATATTATGGCAACTAAGCCTGAGATTAACGACACAACACTTTCTACAACGGTGAAAAGTTGGTATGCTCAGGGTAAAAAGGTTAAGCTTATTGCTGCACTTTATAATGCAGAGGGAACAAAGCTTGTAGATGTTTCGGTAAAAGAGTTTACTGTAAGTAACAAAGATGGCGAGAATTTAAGCCATGATTTTTCCGATGTATTTAATACAGATGGAAAGAAAATGGGCTTTGTATGGAGCGACTTTAATACTATGATTCCGTATGCAGAGGCATCCAGCAATTAAACGATGAAGTAATTTATGATAAATCCGACCGATGGGTTTCCCATCGGTCGGGGCTATCAGCCACAGTTAGGAAGGATACACTATGAAAAAAATAAGTGCATTTTTATTATCGGCATTTTTAATAGTAAGCATTAGTGTGGGAGCCATGGCGGCGAGACCCGAGATAAGCTCTGTCACAATCGAGGGTGGACGTGTTAATGTTACGGGTACAAATACAAGCGGAAAACCGATGACAATCGAGGTTTTACAAGCAGGAAAAGCATGGACGGATGTAGCTACGGCAGAGGATATCAATATTCTGCAATATTTATATTATTTTAATCAGACGGACTCCTTCGGGGCAAATGGCAGTTTTGATTTTACAATAATTGATTGGGCAGAAGAGCAGAAGCCGGAAATAAGAGTTTATTCAGGCGGAGAATATTCTTACTACAGCAGTACTATAAATAATGAATTTTGCAATGCTACTTCAAGTGAAAATTTAAAAGGGGTAATTATAAATTATCCTTTCCTTAATGGGGAAATAACAAAAATTTTTACTAAATTAGAATTAGATGAGAGTGAAAAAAATGAGTTTTGGGAAAAGCTCTTTAATTATAAAAACAGTATAAAAGACAGTATAAATAGTGACGGTAACGTAATAGACAAAATTATTGCAGCTGCGCCTGAAATAGCGCTGCTTGCGAGGGTAGGAATAACCCCAACCGAAGATTTAAAAAATACAAAGATGCCTGAAGTTCTTGCGAAATTTGAAGAATATGGAATAATGGATTCAGATTCATGGAGTATTTATAAGAATGAAAATGAATTTGACGGAGAGGATTATCTTACAGATACCCAGGAAAGAGAGCTTTATAATTTGCTCAAAGAAAAGGCAAAGGCAAAACCGAATCCGAATCCCTTACATAGAGCTGCAGAGGCTGAATGCTACAGTGCAGAGGAATTTGTGGAGTATTTTAATGATGCGGTTGTATTAACCGCCTGCCAGAAAGGCAGCAGTGACTACCTTGTCAGAAATATTATAGAAAAATCCGATGTGCTTGAAAACGAAGATACAGGAGATTTTTCAAGCCTTAGTGCAGCGGATAAGCTTACAGTTGCAGGAGTTATCAATGATGCACAGATAAGATGTACCACGATTTCCGAGCTTGCAAAAAAGATTTCCGATAACGCAGAGACCTATACCGGTGATGATGACGATGACGATGACGGATATACTCCACCGACAGGCGGAGGCGGAGGTGGCGGAGGTGGAAAAACCTACGCCGTAGAGAAAGTCCCCGAAAAAGAAGAAACACAGAGTAAAGGTGAGTTTACAGACCTTGAGTCTCACAAGTGGGCAGAGGAAGCAATCTATGCTTTGCAGGAAAAGGGTATTGTGCAGGGAACGGGCGAAAATACCTTTGAGCCTGCAAGGGCGGTAACACGTGAAGAATTTGTGAAGATGCTTGTACTTTCGGCAGACATTTTTGACGAGAATGCGACAGTGGCTTTTGAGGATAGCGCACAGGGGGCATGGTATGTGCCTTATGTGGGAAGTGCATATAATGCAAAGCTTATAAATGGTATAACGGAAGATATATTCGGCATCGGAAGAGTAATAACGAGAGAGCAGCTTGCTGTTATGATTTACAGAGCATTAGATTCGCAACATGCTTTGCAGAGTGTAAATACAAATGGGGCTTTCAGTGATATTGACATGGTAAGTGATTTTGCTGTAGATGCTGTGAATTATATGAAATCCTCGGGATTAATGAACGGAATGGGTGACGGAAGCTTTGCTCCGCACGAAAATGTAAACCGTGCACAGGCGGCTAAGGTTATATACGAGCTTTTGCAAAGGCTGTAATACGGCATGAGAAAGGGTGAAATAAATGAATAAATTAAAGAGCTTTCTTGCTGTTGTGCTTTGCTGTGTGCTGAGTATTCAGGGGTGGACAGCTTTTGCGGCTGATTCCCAGAGCGAGAATATGCAGGGGCTGTCGTATCCCGATGTAGCAGTGACACTTGGGTTGTTTGATGCAGATATATTAGGCAGACTTGATTCTAATATTACAAGAGGTGAGCTGACGGCGGCGATTGCAAGGCTAAGCGGTGTTGAGGGTGACGGACAGATTGTATTTAGCGATGTGCCCGCAGATCACCCTTATGCAGAGGAAATATCTGCAGCATATAAATTAGGTTTAGTAAATGGTTTTGGTGATGGGACATTCAGACCCAACGAGAACGCTACATATACACAGGCGCTAAAGCTTTGTATATATCTTGCAGGCTACAGCGAACTGATTGAAGGCGGAATGAGTGTTGAAAGTGCAGCACTTAAAATTAAGCTATTCGGAAAAGTCCGACTGTCAGAATCTCCGAACATTAAGGTAAGTGAGGCGGCTGAAATTTTAGTTAGAGCCGGTGAGGTTGAGGTGTTGGAGCTTAGCGGCGTTTCAGATACACGCAGCGAATATACCCAAAACGGCACAACCGTTTTTAACGCCTACCTTGATATTTACAAGGAAGACGGAGTTATTACCGCCAACGCTGATACAGGTATTTATGAAAACGTATCTCTTGATGATGATATGATTATGTTTGAAGAAGAAAAAATGACTGATTTAAGCGGCAGTGCAGGTAAGCTTTTAGGCTATAATGTAACCGCATATGTAAAAAGAGAGGCAGGCGGCGATGCACAGCTTCTTTACGCATATGCGAATAACAAAAACAAAATAACAAAGATTCCGGCAAAAAGGTTTAATGATTTTAATAACGGAGTAATTTCCTTTGAGGATGAAAGAGGAAAAAATGACAGCCTGTCAATTAAGTTATCCTCAGTTGCAACAATTTACAATGGTGTTTTGTGTCAGGCACCCTCGAAAGAAGAATTTGAACTGGAAACAGGAAGTATTACTCTTATTGACAATGACAGTGATAGTGGTATAGATGTTGTAAAGATTGAAAAATATGAAAACTGTATTGTTGATGCAATCGATAAGCTCAATAACGAAATTTGGTTTAAATTTGGTAAGGATCCAATAAAGATTGATAACCTTGATAATGTAAAAATCGTGTCAACAAACAATAGCTCAGTAGAACTTAGTGAATTGACTCAATGGGATGTTGTATCAGTTGCTAAAAGTAAGAAGGAAGAGCTTGTAACAGTTGTTTATATTCCCGGAGAGGTCGAGGGAACTGTCAGTGCAATGTACGGTAGAGATGAAAAGAAAATAGATATAGATGGCGTTACATATGATATTGCCAATGTTTTTATGGATAATATGTATGACGAAATATATGTTGGCAGAAAGGCGAATTTCTATTTTGACATTGACGGTAAAATAGCCAGCTATAACTTTGGCTCACAAGAAGGGGAATATTGCTATCTTATTGCTGTAGAGCCGGGGAACGGACTGGGTATAGAGCCACAAATTAAACTGATGAATGCGATGGAAGAGATAGAAATTCTTTCTCTTGCAAAAAAGGTAGAGCTTGACGGAGCTGAAATGTCATTAAAAAACAGTGGTGACAGAGATGAATTAAGGAAATTAAATGCACAGCTGATTATTGCAAAGAGAAATTCTTCAGGAGAAATATGCTATATTGATACTATTAAAGATGGACCTGTAGATGGATTAAAAAGGATTCTTGCGTCAACTGAAATGCGCTTTAAAAAGAATACAATGATGTTCTTTGATAATGGAACGAAATATCTGGCAGTGAACAGTAGCACGATATATATGTACGCTCCGCAGTCTGATAAAGCCAAAAACGCAGATGCTGAAGATTTCTATGTTTACAGCATATCGCAATTCTCCAATGATACTAAGAAAAAGATAGCAGCGTACACAAGAGGTGACAGCATAATTGCTGAGGTGCTTTTAGAAACACATAATCCTGAATCAAAAGTCAACTTTTCTGAGGATCATCCTGTTTGTGTTGTTGATAAAATTGTAAATGCCCGTAACAATCGGGGTGAGTGGGGCTATAAGATTTGGGTATATTCAGACGGTAACCTGAAGACATATTTTACAGAATCTGAGGTTGTGTTTGAAGGTATTGAAAAGGGTTCCAATGACTATTTGCCGCATAAGGGTGATATAGTAAAGATAAAAACAAACAGAGCTGGTGAAGTTAGTGGAATAAAAGTGGTTTATTCTACCCAGGAGGATAAAATGGATACCACATATTACCATCCTGATAAAAATCTTGAGTATTACAGGGTACAGATGGCATACGCCTATAAAAAGGATAAAAATTTCCTTAAGACCACTGTAACAAAGCCTTTAGAGGAGCATATAGACAGTGAAACCGGGTTAGAAAATCTGGAGCTTAAAAATTTGAACGCTTTTAAGATATATGTCTATGATTCTGAGGAGGATACACTCAGTAAGGGCAGTGCTGAAACTGTGCGTGACTTTGTAGGAACAAACGGAAAAGAGGCATCAAAGCTGTTTATATACGAACGTAACGGAGAAGCGAAGGTTATGTGCATTTATCGGTAACATACATAAGGTCTAGCACCTTCGGAGGTGATACATAGTTGCAAAAAAAGACCAGACTTATAAAGAGTATACAGATGTCGTATCTGCTGATTTTGATAATTGGTATTGCTGTAATGTCGGTAAGCTATCTTTATACAGAGGTTGTATTAAAAAGGGAATTGATAAACTCTGAAAAATTAGTTCTTTCCCTTATTAAAAATGATTTAGACGGTGTTTTGGAAAATCAGCGACGGACAGCTCTGAGAATGGCACTAAGTGAAAATGTGTCACAAATGGTGACGAAAAAAGAGCTTGACCGTAAGGAGCGCTATCTGTTAGAACAGGAAATTCGCAAAGAGCTTCAGAATGCACAGGTATCACAGGTGAATACAGCAGATATTGATAACATATACATATGGTTTGAAAAGCTTGATTTGGTTATTACCCCTACTGCACTGACAAATGGAGAGACGTTTTACCGCACGTATTACGACTGGGGAGAAGATGGCTATAAGAAGTGGAAAAGCTTCATAAATAATGAAAGCAAAGATCAGTATTGTGTTCTGAGTAACTGCAAAAATTCAGGTGTAAGCGGAAAAACCATAACTGTTTTTATGCGCACGCCGATACATAACCCGTATTCAGAGGCATCTGCTATAATTGCTGTTTCGGTACAGGCGGATAAGTTTATTTCCTATGTAAAGGAAAAAAGCCGACATAAGGAACTGCATATTACAGTTCTGAATAAAAACGGGCAGGATGTTTTTAACAGCGAAGCATATGATTTTCTGAATTTAGATACAGAAAACGGCATTATACGTGATAACACATTCTTTTTCACCCAGAAATCAGATGTAAATTCGTGGACATATCTCATGGAAATCGACAAAAATAAGCTTATGCATCAGGTTTTTTATGCACGAGTTCTGATTTTCCTGGTGGTATTTATAATATTGGCTATTGGTATTTTCCTGAGCAAATATTTTGCAACAAAGCAATATACACCTATTAACAAAATTATGAATAAGCTTTCAGGTTCTATTTCAGGTGACATCAAGGAAACAGGAAATGAGTATGAATTTATATTAAATTCAATAGATGAAACTGTTGCAAAAAAGAATGAAATAGAAAAACGCTACAACAGGCAGCTTGAAGGTTATAAAAAAAGATTTCTTTCCCTTCTTCTTAACAATAAGGTCAGCGATTTTGAAAATATACGCCAGATGCTTGAACAGCTTCATATATCCTTTGATACTGATAACTTTATTGTTGCGGTGCTTTATTTAGATGAACAGAAAATGCCTTTTTCGGAGGAACATGATATATCCGATGAAAAGCGTGCAGAGCTTTACGAGCTGATGATTTCAAACGTAGTTGAGGAGCTTTTTAACAGCGAGCTTAAATGCCACGTTCTTAGAATGGGAACGTATATTGCCGCTGTTATAAATATCAGTGAAAATTATGAAGAAAACGCACAAGAGTATGTAGAGGAAACCTTGCAGACGGCATGGCAATTTTTCAGAAAAAACTTCAATTTTTCACTCTGTATTGCTGTGAGTACGCTTAAGGATTCATTTTCAAAGCTTTCCATGTGTTATGCCGAAGCGTGCGAATTAGTAAAGCAGATGGAAAAAAGCGGAGAGAATGGTGTGGCATTATGCAAGGATATGTCAGATGACGATTTTAATAACTGGCATAAATTATTAAATAAAGAAAAGGATATTGTCAACTTTGTTCGTGCAGGAAACAGTGACGGAGCAAAGAAAATCGTTTCGGAGCTATTTTCAGAAAGCAAAGAAGGGGACGCTTTCATCAATAAAAAGCTCTACGGCTTTTGCTACAGCACTGCAAGTACGATATATAAGCTGACAGAAGACCGTATGAGTATAGATGAAAGGCAAATGTGTACAGATTATATTCATAAATTTGCATTCTGTACTGAAACGAAAGAAATTCAGAATGTGATGGTGACGATGATTGATTTTGCCTGCGGTGTAACAGAAAGAGAAAAGGAGAAAATGAGCATTGGTGCAAAAATCAAGCAATACGTACTGCTCCATTACAGTAACTCCAGTTTGAGTATCAGTGCTATTGCCGATCATTTCGGAATTACGACTACGCATCTTTCGAGACTTTTCAAGAAAGAGTATGATGAACTGATTATTGATTACATTATGCGTACCAGAGTTGAGAAGGCAATAACTCTTATGGAGCAGACCGATAACAAAATAGCTGATATTGCGAGCATGGTCGGGTATCAGAATACAAAATCTATGACATACGCATTTAAAAAAGTCACTGGTGTATCTCCAAATCAGTACAGGAAAAGTGCAATATCTGACGAAGATAAAACAAAAATTTCTAACAGGAAGGACTCAGAAAAATGAAAACAAAAATTAATGAACAAGGAACACGCATGCAAGGAAATTCCTTCCAAAAAGCTATAAAAAAATATTGGATGCTATATCTCATGTTCATTCCGGTGGCATTATTTTACATAATATTTGCCTATGTTCCTATGGGAGGAATAGTTATAGCATTTAAGGATTATAATCCGATGCTTGGATTTTTGGGTAGCCCGTGGGTAGGACTTGATCATTTTAAAGATTTCTTTGGCAATTACTATTTTTTCAGACTGCTCAAAAATACATTAGTAATCAGCATCAGCAGTATTGTGTTCTGCTTCCCTGCACCTATTATTTTTGCGTTGCTTCTTAATGAGGTAAGGACTAATTGGTTTAAACGCAGTGTACAGACGGTCGTATATCTTCCGCACTTTATATCGATGGTTGTCATCTGCGGAATGATACGTATATTTACTGACCCTGACGGCATTATTACGAGTATGCTTGTAAGCTTGTTTGGTATAGAAAACAAATCACTCCTACTTAGTAACAACGCATTTGTTCCTATTTATGTTATATCAGAGATGTGGCAAGGAATAGGCTGGAGCTCCATTATTTATACAGCTGCTCTTGCAAATGTGGATGAAGCTCTTTACGAAGCGGCTACTATTGACGGTGCAAATCGTTTTCAGCAGACTATTCACGTGACAATCCCTTGCATTGCAAGCACTGTAATAATAATGCTTATTTTAAGACTTGGCTCGGTTTTGGGTGTCGGATATGAAAAGCTTATCCTTTTATACAGCCCGATTGTATATGATACAGCCGATGTAATATCCACTTTCGTTTACAGACGTGGTCTGCTTGACATGGACTGGAGCTACAGTACTGCTGTTGGTGTATTTAATTCAGTGGTAAATTTCTCCTTGCTGATATTTGCAAACTGGTTTTCGGGTAGAGTATCTGAAACCTCTCTTTGGTAAGATAAATACGAACATAATACAGAGGTGTTAATAAATGAAAATAAAAAAAAGTATATCATATCGCTGCTTTACTGCATTTAATACAGCGTTTATGATTTTTATGGCTGTTATCATGTTGTACCCAATATTGTATGTGCTTTTTGCATCGCTTAGTAATTCCAATGCATTTATGCAGCATACGGGTTTGCTACTTGCCCCCCTTGACTTTGATACAGCGGCTTATAAAGCAGTTTTAGAAAATCCGATGGTATGGACGGGATATACAAATACGCTGTTTATACTCGTTTGCGGTGTTATAATTAATATGGTTATGACAACACTTGCTGCTTTCGTGCTTTCACGGCCGGGACTTCCGGGCAGGAGGCAGCTGACCTTCTTTATGACATTTACAATGTATTTTAGCGGCGGTCTTATTCCTACATTCCTGACAGTAAAATCATTGGGGCTTTATAACAACATCTGGGCACTGATTATCCCCGGTGCTATAAGTGCCTACAATACAATTATTATGCGTACCTCCTTTGAGGGCATTCCCAAAAGCCTAGAGGAATCCGCAATGCTTGACGGAGCAAACTATTTATGTGTTTTAACAAGAATTGTGCTTCCGCTTTCAAAAGCAGTTATGGCGGTTATAGTTTTATACTATGCTGTTGCACATTGGAACGCATGGTTTGCTGCAATGATATATTTGCGTGACCGTGATAAATATCCTTTGCAGCTCGTTTTACGTGAAATATTGATTCAGAATGATACTACTGCTATGGGCGGCGGAAACGGAAGCTCAATATCGGTTGACCAGGTTTCTATTGCAGAAACTATTAAATATGCGACAATAATAGTTGCAACGGTTCCGATTCTTTTGATATATCCGTTCTTGCAGAAATACTTTGTAAAGGGAGTGATGATTGGTGCGATTAAGGGTTAAGTTTATCAGTGCTTTTTTAGTGATGTCTCTACTGCTTTCTTTTTCATTTCCGGTTTTGGCAAATGAAAAAGAAAAAAGTGAAGAACAAGCGGAAAATCAGATTGTGTTTTTTGAAGATTTTGAGTCTTACAACCAAGGTACAACCAGCTTAAGTGGATATGGCGGCAGTGCAAAAACTAATGTATGGAAAGTCGTTAAAGACAGTGAAGGAAACGGAATTCTCAGATTTTTAGTAAATACTGCAAGTGATATGCATTTAGATAAAAACTTTGCAGGTGGCTCTGTTACAGGAGATTTTGTAGTTACTGCAGATTTGTATTTTGAAGATTATAAAGATGTTGTAAAGGCGATTTTCATTAAAAGTACAAGCGGAGCCGAAGTAGGTGTAGTGCGTTTTCTTCCAAGCGGTGCGGTGACTCTCGCTGATGGTACGGTAATTGCAAACTATGCTACAGGAAAATATTATAATGTTGCAATCGCAGTCAGCACATCGACAAATACGGCGAGTATTTACTTTAACGGTAAGAAAAGAGCCTCGGATATATCTTTGGGAACGAAAGTGTTTACAGATTTAATTATGGTTCGTGTACATATGCGAGAGGTTAAGGGTAGTAGTAATGCACGTCTTGATAATTTTGGCGTTTATACAGGGAAGAAACCTATGAACAAAGAAGAGATTAACAAATTATTAAATAACAATTCTGACGAGGAGAATTCTCAGATTACTGAAAGCACTGCTGAAACAATTTCAGACGTGAATCTTGTCAACAAAGTTAAAAATTCAGTTGCTTTATATGCTTCAAAGAATTGTGCACTTGTAAGAGGTGCTAAAAGCACTATCAGCGATGATGAAAATGTTATTCCCTACTGGGAGGACAACACTGTAATGGTTCCGCTGAAATTCTTTGCTGAAAGTCTTGGCGGAAAGGTTACATGGGATGGAGCGACATCGTCTTTAGTCATGACATACAAGGATAAAACTGTCAGAATGAAGGCAGGCGAAAATAATATAGATGTTGACGGACAGACTATTTCGCTTATAAAGCCACCGACAGTAAAAAACGGCACATCTTATATACCGGTAGTTGATATGTGCGAGCTTTTGGGGCTGTATTGCTTCAGTGATTTATCAGACCTTATCATCTATGGTACTGATAATTTAGAATTCACATGGGCAAACGATGGTGCAACTTTAAGAAAAATTGCAGAAAGCTTTGTATATGATGATATAGAAGGTGCAGAAATTATACAAAGAGTAAAGGAAAGATGGCCAAACCAGGGACATCCACGCCTTATTATGACAAACGAAAAATTAAATGCAATACGTGAAAATCTTGCGTCTGCAAACCCTGACCCTGTTTATGTTGCGCTTAAAGAAAAAGTATTGAGGAAGGCAGATGAATACTTACCTACCAAGGCATCAGGGTATGAAATAAGAGACGGAGTACGTCTTATATACGTTTCAAAGGAAGTAAAGAATAAGGTTATATGTCTTGCGATGGCATATCAGTTGACCTTTGATGACAGATACGCAGAGCGTGCGTGGCTTGAAATGTATAATGCGTCCTGCTTTGTTGACTGGCATCCTTGGCATATGCTCGATGTAGGTGAGATGGCAGCAGGTGTTGCACTTGGTTATGACTGGCTTTATCATTGGTTAGATGACGGTCAGAAAAAAATAATTCGTGAGGCATTAATCCAGCATGGTTTAAACAATTTGATAAATGACCACACAGGGCTTGCCATTCCCGGAAGTGACCACAAAAATCCGCTTCATCGTTCGTGGGCATGGCGTGGAGGAGATCCTGTTAACAACTGGAGATTTATTGCAGGCGGTGGTGTAGCCGTAGCAGCACTTGCAATTTGTGATGAGCTTTCGGATAAAGACCTTAAAAATTGCGAAATTATTTTAAAACAGTCACTCTTAGATATTCGTGCCCCGCTCAGCCTTTTTGCACCGGGCGGTGCATATCCCGAGGGTCTTAACTACTGGGGCTTTGCAATGGAATATTATAGCTATCACCTTGGCTCACTTATGAGTGCGGCAGGGGACGATTTTGGTTATACGAATGCTCCCGGTTTAAGACACACAACAAACTTTGTTTTGGCACTTAACGGAGCAAACTCTGTATTTAGCTATGGAGATGCTACGAGAGCATCTGCAATGATTGACTGGCCAATATTACTTTTTGCAAGTAAATTTAATGATTACAATGCCGTTCAGGCACGAGTTAAGAGAATTATGTTGGGTGAAGGCACAGCTCAGGACTTTTTCTTCTATGACCCCAAGTTTATGGATGAGGATAAAGTGAATTCTGCAAGCCTTGACACTTATCTGATGGATTCTGAGGTTTATTCAACAAGAAGCGGCCGTGATAGTGATGATTTTTGGGCAGCTGTACACTTTGGTGATAACTTTGCCGACCATGGTCAGTACGATATGGGAACCTTCGTGATGGATGCAATGGGAAGAAACTTCTTCCTTGACCTTGGAAAAGATGACTATAACCTTCCTAACAGATTTACGCACACCTACCGCTACAGAGCAGAGGGGCATAATACTATTGTTATAAATCCTGATAATGGTCCGGGACAAGTTTTTCAATCGACAGCACGCATTGACAAGCATGAATCAAAACCACGTGGGGCATATGGAATAAGTGATATGACTGCTGCATATGAACCCTGGGCAAACAGCATGCGTAGGGGACTTAAACTTGATAATTACCGCCGTATGATTACCATTCAGGATGAAGTACGCTTAAAGGAAGTATCTGATTTTTGGTGGTTTGCACATACGGAGGCGAAAATTACAGTTTCCGAAGACGGAAAAAGTGCATTTTTAAGCCTTGATGGTAAAGTGTTGCTTGCCGAAATCATCAATGGCGAAAATGCTGTATTTAGTGTAATGCAGGCAAAACCGCTTCCTGCTTCACCAAGTCAGCCGGGACAGGCAGATGATTCAAGGATAAATAAACTGACAATTCACATCCCTGAATGTAAGGATTTGGATTTGGCAGTAACATTCAAATGCTATGATGCTGAATATTTACCTGAAAACTACGATAATACGTTTACACCTCTTGACGAATGGTCAATTCCCGACGGGGAATGTGTTTTCCCATATACATATGTAGATAGTATATCAGTTAACGGCAGACCTATTGAAGGCTTTGACCCGTATGTTTATGAATATGAAGTTATGGCAGAATCTACTGATGATTTATGGGGTAACAGAGTAGTTACCGGTACAGCAGAAGGTGGAGTTACTGTAAGAGAATTAGATACCTGGAGTGAATATACTACCGTTACAGCAAATAGTGTAAACGGAAAAGTCGGAAAGGGTTATACAATCAGATTTATAACAGCATCAACCGATGAACCTGTAGGTAAATCACAGATTAAACCGGTAAGCGTAAAGGCAAGTCGTGTGCCGCAGCCGGCAAACAGTCCTGAAAATTCAATTGACGGAGATTTAGGGACACGTTTCTCGTGCGATGGTGTTTGTTGGATTGAATATGATTTGGGCAGCATACAGTCATTAAACAGCATATCGATTGCATTCTGGCTTGCGATTGAAAGAGTAGGACAGTTTGACATTGAACTTTCACAAGATGGCGTACACTATACAAAAGTTTTTGATGGCGATGCTCTTCAAACTGAAGGCTTTGAAAACCATAAGCTATACGGTGAAAATGCCAGATATGTAAGACTTAATTGCTATGGATATAATCATATCAGTTCTAACTGGAACAGTATACTTGACGTAAAGTTTTATAAAGAGTAATATGCAGTTTATAGGGACTGTAAAAAACAAGTTTTTTACAGTCCCTATAGTATATCTGATCATCGGAAAGGATGAATGTTAAATGTATGGAGAGGTAACCTTGCAAAATAAGGAACACTTTTTAAAGAGTGTTGATTTACCACGTAAACAAGTAGAAAAAGCAATGGAGAGTGCTTTATTACGTCTGGAAAGAAATGCAGAAAAATTCGGCGACAAAATGGTACAGGCTGCAGAAGGAATATTGGAAACAAATAGCAGAGGCTTTTCTTTTAACCGTTATCGTGCAACTGACAAGGTGACATGGAAAACGGGAATATGGACAGGACTTTACCATCTTGCTTACCTTTACAGCGGCGAAGATAAATTCCTCAAGGTTGCAGAAAGCCACTTAAAGCATTTTATCGAGGCATCAAAGCATCCCGAGCTTCATAATGACCACGATACAGGCTTTAAGTTTACGCCATCTTGTGTAGCGGCGTATAAAATTACAGGAAATGAAGAAGCGAGAGACGCTGCTTTAAGGGCGGCAAAAATATTGCTTGAGCATTATTGTCCTGTTAATAAATTTATCATTCGTATCGGAAAGCGCAGAGAAGGTGAGCCGCTTGATTTTTACCGTATGCTGGTAGACAGTATGATGAACATAGCGCTTCTTTTCTGGGCGTATGAGGAAACAGGAGAAGAAGCCTATCGTGATGCCGCAATAGGACACTATACAACTACAGCACAGTATTTAATTCGCCCAGACGGCTCATCATACCATCATTATCAGTTTAATCCAAAAACTCTTGAGCCAATGTATGGTGTGACACATCAGGGGCATCGTGACGAGTCATGCTGGAGCCGAGGGCATGCGTGGCTTGTGTACGGTTATCCCGTTGCATACCGCTATACTAAGGATGAGGAAATTAAAAACATTCATAAAGCTGTATCATACTTTTTCATGGATAATCTTCCAAAAGACAGCTTGCCTTACTGGGATTTTGATTTCACAGACGGAAGCTATGAACCACGTGACAGCTCAGCAAGTGCGATTTCTCTTTGTGGACTTTATGAAATGTGTCGCTTTTTACCTGATGGTTCGGAGCAAAAAATATTGTATCAGAATGCAGCTGATATGATGCTTAAGTCACTGCTTGATATTTGTGAAAACAAAAATGAGGAAACAGACTGCCTGCTGGGATACGTAACAAATTCACGTCCGCATTGTCAGGTAATAGAAAATTGCGAGCCGTTTGGAGATTATTTCTTCTTTGAAGCACTCGTTAGAAAGCTGAAGCCTGACTTTGAACTGTTCTGGTAAACAAAGCTATTATTAAGGAGCGATAATTATGAAATACAATTTTGACGAAGCATTTGACAGAAGACCTCTTTCAGGAAAATGGAGGAGTGCTATAAATAATGATATTATTCCTATGACTGTTGCAGATATGGATTTTCCGCTTATCCCAGAGGTTGGGGAGGCTGTAAAAAATGCAGTTGACCAAAGAGATTTTGGTTATCAGAGAATGCAGGAGCATCACTACAGTGCAATTCTTGACTGGATAAAGAAACGCACGGGTGAGGATATCCCCAGAGAATATATAATTGATACTCCGGGTGTTCTTTATACAATGCGATGCAGTATGTACGCACTGACTCAGCCCGGAGATAAAATAGTTATACAGACACCTCTTCATACACCGTCTATAAAATCGGCATCTATGATGGGACGCATCCCCATGAAAAACTGGCTTATTTATAAGGATGGCAAATACACAATGGATTTTGAACACCTTGAAAAATGCTTCCGTGAGGGGGCAAAGGTGCTTATGATGTGTGCACCAAATAATCCTACAGGACGTGTATGGACTAAAGAGGAAATGGATACGATTGCACATCTTGCTAATAAGTACAATGTGTATATAATTGCAGATGAAATTCACCGTGATATTCTTTGGAACGGTAACAAGCATATTTCACCTACAAGTATACCAGAACTTAAGGACAGAAGCATCAGCGTAATTTCTACATCAAAGACCTTTAATATGGGCGGTTTCCATATCGGTACGGCGATTATTCCAAACGAGGAAATCCGTGAAAAGGTAAAAGAGCAACTTTACGCATTTGGATACAGCTGCGGTATGCCTACAGTTATTGACCGTGAGGCACAGACTGCGGCATATACCAAGGGTGAGGATTGGTATCAGGAAATGCTTTCTTATGTCGAGGGAAATATAGACCTTGCGCTCAATTCCCTTGAGGGGCTTCCTATTTTTGCACAAAAACCCGACGGCACATTTATACTGTGGATAGACATAACTCAGTTGAATTTTGATAATGCAAAATTACGTGACACCATGCTTAGCAAATGGAGAGTAACAGGTGACCCCGGAAGCTACTATGATACTAAGGATTATCAGGACTATAGAGGATTAGAGCACCATGTTCGCCTCAATCTTGCAACTCAGCGTAATTTTGTAGAAGAAGCATTTGACAGAATTAGAAAGAGCTTTAAATAATTAGTAAATTTGAAAGGATGGTATCGTATGAAACTTGGGGTATTAGTTTTGCTTAAAGAAAATATGGAAGAAGAAATAGCAAGAGTAAGAGAAATGGGCTTTGACAGTTGTCAGTTATCCTGCTGGCAGTTAGATCTTTTTACCGATGAGGTTGCAGAAAACATCAAAGAGGTATGTAATAAATATAATGTATCTATTTCGACTCTTTGGTGTGGTTGGAGCGGTCCGAGGAGATGGGATTTTTATGAAGGTCCCCTTACTCTGGGGCTTATTCCTGAAGAATACCGCTTTACAAGAATGAAAGAGCTGATGCAAGGCTCTGATTTTGCTAAAAAATTAGGCGTTAAGAATGTTGCGACGCATGTTGGATTTTTGCCCGAAAATCCAAGCACAAAAGAGTACGGCTCCATTGTATGTGCGTTGCGTCAGGTTGTAGAATACTGCAAAAACAACAATCAGTATTTCCTCTTTGAAACAGGTCAGGAAACGCCAGTTACATTGCGCCGTACAATAGAGGATATCGGGTTTGACAACATCGGTGTTAATCTTGATACTGCTAATTTGATTTTGTATGGAAAGGCGCATCCAATAGATGCCCTTGAAATAATCGGCAAGTATGTTCGTGATATTCATGCCAAAGACGGATGCTACCCGACAGACGGTAAAAATCTGGGCGAGGAAAAGGCATTAGGAGAAGGAATCGTTAATTTCCCTGCGGTAGTTAAAAAACTTAAAGAAATAGGATATGAAGGAACTATTACAATAGAAAGGGAAATTAATGGAGAAGAACAAACACGGGATATACTGAAAGCGAAAGAACTTCTTACAAAGTTAATTGAAAATGTGTAAGCAGTTTGTTTGGGAGGTATGAGTGAAAATGGTCAAAGTGGGAATATGGGGATGTGGAGGAATATCGTCATTCCACAGACGGGCTTATGCAGAGCTTGAAAAAAGCGGATTAGATGTAAAGCTTGTAGCATTGTGCGATATTAACAAGGAAAATTTTAACAAGGAAATGAAAATTAACATATCAAGCGGAAATGAATCACCTCTTCCTGTGATAAATAATTGCTACACAGACATTGATGATATGTTAAAAAACGAAGAACTTGACCTTGTTGATATTTGTCTGCCCACCTTTTTGCATAAAGAAGCGAGCATAAAAATTCTGGAAAAAGGAATAAATGTTCTTGTTGAAAAACCAATGGCAGTTTCGGGAAACGATTGTGATGAAATGCTTGAGGCTGCAAGAAAATCCAAAGGAAAACTTATGGTCGGGCAATGTGTAAGATTTATGAAGCATTACAGCTTTTTAAAAGAAATAGTGGAAAATAAAAAATATGGCGCCCTTGTCAGTGCAGAGTTTTCCAGATTGTCCCAGTATCCTGAATGGAGGATTGGAAAAAGTGATGCAAAGAAGGATGGCGGCGTTATATTTGATATGCATATACACGATGTTGATTTTGTTCAATATCTATTTGGTATGCCCAAGGAGATTTTTGCCGTCAGTGCTAACAATCGGTCGGACTACGATACTGTTTCCACACTGTTCAAATATGATGAAGGCTTTGTACATGTAAAAGCGGATTGGGGGTTGCCACAGAGCTTTGAATTCAGCACTCCCTACAGAGTTAATTTTGAAATGGCTGCGATAGAGTTTAATGGGAAAGACAAAATCCTTTTATATAAGGATAATGAGTCCACCGTAATTGATGACATAGAAATTACTCAGAGCTATATTAAGGAGGAAATAGCATACTTCCTCGATATAATAAAAAATGACAAGGAAAACACAAAAAATCCTCCCGAGCAATCAATGTTATCAGTTAAGCTTGCAGAGAAAATTTTTGAAAGCTGTAAATCTAATTTACGCTAAAATAATAAGACCGATTATAAGGAGCTTAAGTTATGAAATCAGATAAAATTTTGCAAAACTTTATTTCTCCGCCTGACGAATTTTCACCAATTCCGTTTTGGTTCTGGAATGATGAATTAGAGGAAAATAAAATAAGAGAACAAATCATTTCAATGAAGGAACATGGAATTGATGCATTTGTAATACACCCCAGAATCGGACTTCCTACTTCCATAGGTTATCTTTCGGATGAATTTATGAAGTATGTGTTGTTTGCAGTGAAAACAGCGAAAGAGAATAATATGCAGGTTGTACTGTATGACGAAGGAATGTACCCATCAGGCAGTGCAAACGGTCTCGTAGTCAAGAATAATTCTGAATATGCCAACAAGTGCCTTATTAATATTACTAAGCCGGCAGAGGATATCGTATTAGATATAGAGCTTAGTGATAATCAAAAACTTATAGCCGTACTTGCTGAAAAAATTCAAGATGGCAGACTTATTGAGTGTAAAAAAATAAGCATTGGTGAAAGTTTTTTTTGCGACGATATAAAATTGTGGAAATTTACATATTACATTATGACTTTTTCAGGTAGTACAATTCGAGGAATACATTTTGGTGAAGATGATTTTGAGCCAAATGCACCAAAAGCAGCAGATTTAATGAACATAGATGCTACAAGAAAGTTTATCCGTTGTACACATGACAGATATTATGAAGTGTTAAAGGAGTATTTTGGTAATACTGTAATTGCAATTTTTACAGATGAGCCGAGTGTGCAAGGACGAAATCCTATAAAAAATTCTATTGCGTGGACAGATGATTTTTTTGATTATTATATGAAAGAAATGGAACTACAGGAGCTTCCAATACTATTTTTAAAATCTGATAAACGCCATGAGTCAGTTTACAAAAAATATATAAATATTGTAAACCGCCTTGTGGGAGAGCGTTTTTTTACACCGATTTCCCAATGGTGTATCGCTCATAATATTTCACTTACAGGACATCCTGAAAAAAGCACAGATATAGGATTTTTGAAACATTTTCAAATTCCGTGCCAGGACATGGTATGGAGATATGTAGAGCCGGGGAATAATTCATCAATTACAGGCGAACACAGCACGATGGCAAAATGTTCTTCTGACTTTGCCCGTCACAGAGAAATTCGCCGAAACGGGAATGAAGTATTAGGCTGCTGCGGTCCTAAGGAGAATGCATGGCTTATGAATGTAAGCGATGTAAAATGGTATCTCGACTGGCTTTTTGTGCGTGGAGTAAACCTTATTTATCCGCATGCATTTTTATATTCGGTTACAAAACCAAGATGTGACGAGCGTCCGCCCGATGTAGGCTTCAACAGCTATTGGTGGGATAACTTTCAGATGCTAAGCACATACATAAAAAGAATGAGTTATATGCTTACGGATTCAGTGAATATCTGCGATACTGCATTTTTATGCGGCCCAAACGATTTACCGTATGAATATCCACGTGCGTTTTTTGAAAATCAGAGAGAGTTTAACTATCTTGAGAAAGAACTGCTCGAAACAAGTGCTCAATTAAAAGACGGATATATTATTGTTGGAAAGCAAAACTATAAAAATATAGTTATAGAGGATGCTTCTTTGCTTTCTGCAAAAACAACGGATATTCTCAGACAAGTTGTAAAACAGGGCGGAAGTGTATTTACCGCTTTCCCAAATGAAGAGTTTACATATATTGAAGATCCTGATAAATTGATAGAATTTGTACAGGAAATTGTTTCGCTTTATCCAGCAAATAAAAACTTGCGCACATCTGTAATAGTAAAGGATAAGAAAAAATTTGTAATACTCGTCAATGAGGGTGAAGACAGGATATATGGGGAACTTAATGTAATGAATGCAGCACAAATTGATGTGCTTAATCCTATGACTGGGGAAATTTATCCCTTTACAAACAATGTTCTTTCCTTACATCCCCGTGAAAGCTTAATTTTATATGTTAAATCAGAATATGAAATTTTAAGGCTGGATGAATGGTCAGTTGGTGGCAAAAAGGTCGCTCTGACGGATTGGAAAAAATGGGAAGGGTATGAAGATTACTGCGGAACACTTGAATATATTACAGACTTTGAGGTTGGGGATTTTTCAAAAGCTTTTATCTGTTTTTCAAAAGTTTGCGAAATGCTATCTCTTTGCATAAATGGAAAAGAGATGTCTCCTATGATGCTTTATCCTTTTGAGGCAGACATAACAAAGCACCTGAAAAAAGGGAGAAACAAAATTAGTGCAAGGGTTACAAACTCAACTGCTATGCGTTTTTCTGAAAACAAGCCCACATCGGGAATTATCGGAAATGTGAGTCTGAAAATTATGCCTTGATGCTACAAGCGTGATAATTAATGTTTTAAAGAAAATTTTAAGGAGGTATTTTTATGAATTATAATGGTAATAAAGCAGAAAATGTAAAAATTGCTTACATAGGAGGGGGCTCAAGAGGTTGGGCATGGGGGCTTATGAGCGATCTTGTTTCCTGCGAAGATATGAGTGGTGAAGTATATCTTTATGATATTGATTATAAAGCCGCAAAAAACAATGAAATAATAGGAGAAAAATTTAATAATGTTGATGGGGCAAAAACAGTTTGGCATTACCACGCTGTAAAAACAATTGAAGAAGCTCTTAAAGATGCAAGTTTCGTGGTTATATCAATACAACCAGCTACATTTGATGAAATGTATTCTGATGTACATGCTCCTGAAAAATACGGAATATATCAATCTGTGGGGGATACCTCTGGCCCCGGCGGAATTATACGTGCAATGCGTACAATTCCTATGTATGAATATATAGCTGAAAAAATTAAAGAATGCTGTCCTGAAGCTTGGGTTATAAATTACACAAATCCCATGACGTTATGCGTTAAGACTCTTTACAGAGTTTTCCCTGAAATTAAAGCTTTTGGATGTTGTCACGAAGTTTTTGGTACACAAAAAGTTCTTTCTTTTGCACTTGATAAGGTTTTGGGAATTAAAGATGTTCCCAGAGAAGAAATCAAGGTAAATCCAGTCTCTGTTAATCACTTTACATGGCTTACAAGTGCAAAGTATAAAAACATTGATTTGTTTCCAGTATACAAAAAGTTTACAGATATCTATTTTGAAGATGGCTATACAGAACATGTTGATCAAAATTGGATGAACAGAGGATTCCATAGTAAAGAACGTATAAAAATGGACTTATTCAGAAGATATGGTTACATTGCTGCAGCTGGTGACAGGCATCTTGCAGAATTCTGTCCGGGGAAATGGTATCTTGAAAGTCCGCAAAAAGTTAAAGAATGGGGATTTGGACTTACTACTGTTGACTACAGAAAAGAACAGCTTAAAGAAAGACTGGAAAAGAGCGAGCGTCTTGTGAGCGGGGAAGAAAAACCAAAGATAGAGTCCACAGGTGAAGAAGGAGTGAATCAGATGCGTGCTCTTTTAGGTCTTTGTGAGCTTGTAACAAATGTTAATATACCTAATCTTGGCCAAATTCCAAATCTTCCTCACGGTGCCGTTGTTGAAACAAATGCAATATTTTCATCTAATAACGTTACTCCGGTATTTGCGGGAGAAATTCCATCTGTTATATACCCTCTTATTTCAAGAATATGTGGGGAACAAGAAGAAATAAATGATGCAGTGGCATCCCGTGATTTAGAAAGAATTTTTAATGCATTTTTAAATGATCCTCTTACAACATGTAGCTTTGAAGATGCAAAGGCTCTCTTTAAAGAAATGGTTGAAAATACTAAAGAATATCTCACAATGTATGACATTGACACTCTTTAATACGGAACAATATAATCTAAGAAGCTGATTACTTCCTAAAGGCTCGTTTGAAGAAAGCGGACATCTTAGTGAATGTGGATCTCTTAATGTAGGTGAAATCCTTAAAACTTGAGACAAAACCTGAATAAAGGATGTTTTTGCATTGTTGCTTTAACAACCTGATAAAAGCCTGCTACCCCTTGTGAAAACAGGGAGTAGCAGGCTTTAAAAGCTTTATATATGTTTTTTTAGTTTTAAAAGGTTTCATATTTAATATACACTTTCCCAATCCTTTTTCGCTAAGTATTTTTACAGATCCAAGTCCTTCGGGAGTCATGGGGATTTTTATAACAAGATTAGAGCAATTTATTTCATTGTATAACTCAGTAGCCAATCAAAAGAAATTACTACAGAAATATGCAAAAGAAAATGATTTTACAAACACAAAGTTTTATGTTGATGACGGATATACGGGAACAAATTTCAACAGACCTGGATTTCAGCAGATGATAGACGATATTGAAATGGGGTATATAACTACGGTTATCGTTAAAGAACAGAAGCTTAGTGAACAATCTATTGCTAAGACAAATGCAAGAACTCAATCAGTGGTAATACACTACAAGTTCATCGGTGAGCTTGATATGCCGGAAAATTTTGATAAGATAAAAGTCAATACAAGCTAGGGTGTTGAAGTTGAGTATTTAACATCAACAAAAACGGCGTAAGAATAAAAAAGAAGAAGTACCAACTGACGTTGATACTTCTTCTTTTTATGGTGCGGCGAGTGATGTTAAATCCGAACCCAAGGCAGAGCTTTCTATTTCCTCGAAAGTAATAGTTTCTGTGCCGTCCTTGTAGTTACAATCAATTATAATTTTGTCATCGAATAAGTAAACAGAATTGAGAAAGCTGTTTATAAGCCTTCTGCGATGTTCTGATTTTTTCGGATTGAGTTTTCTGAATTTGTGTATCCAAAAGAGTATTTGCTCTTTTGTAAGATTTGGTCTGCTCAATTCTTCTTTCATTATCTGTACGGACAATTCGCTTTTTTCTCTTTCAAGAGCTTCAAGTCGTTCTTTGGTTGAAGTTGTGAAAATACCCTGCTGTATTGCATTGAGCATATTATCAATGCTTTTCTGTGTTTCCGCAAATTGTTTTTGAAGAATCGGTAGAGTGTCATTTTCTTTATGCAGATGTATAAGAAGTGCATCTGCTAATTTGTCCATTAGGTCATCATCAAAGATTATCTTCATTAAATACGAGATTACAATATCTTCAATCCATTCCTTGCGAACGGTCTTTTTGTCGCATCCTCTGTGATATTTCACGCTGACACACTTATAATAGCGGTGAACATGCTTTGTATGGCTTGTGCCGCTTTCACCTGCCATAAGGCATTTGCACTTACCGCAAAACAGTTTTGTGGTAAGTAAATATTCATCTTCTGCTTTATGCTTTGCCGGAGCTTTTTTGTTTGCTTTCATCATATCTTGCACCCTTTCAAATAAATCTACCGGAACTATCGGAGGTATTCCGTTTGGAGTAGTTATATCGCTGTATTTGTATTCGCCAATATATCGTCTGTTGTGTAACATTCGGGTTACTGTGTTTAGTGTAATCCGAGTGTTCTTTTTAGTACGAACACCTCTTAAATTTAATTCATCGGTAATTTGTTGCATTGTTGCACCTTCTGCATAATGTTTAAAAGCATCCAATACTGCAGGTGCAGTAAGAGGATCTATAACAAAGAATTGATTTTCGTCAATCGCATATCCGATTGGTAATGTTCCGCCGTTATATTTGCATTTCAAGGCGTTTTCCGTTAGTCCTCGTGTAACCTTTTCTGCCAATTCTGCCGAGTAGTATTCCGCCATACCTTCAAGCAAGGATTCAAGCAAAATACCTTCGGGCGTTTGCGAAATTTTCTCTGTTGCAGAAATAACTTTAACACCATTTTTCTGCAATACCGCCTTATAATGAGCAGAGTCATATCTGTTACGGGCAAAGCGGTCTAATTTCCAAACTATAACTAATTCAAAAGCTCCCTTTGCACTATCTTTAACCATTTTCTGAAATTCAGGACGATTGTCGGTTTTGGCAGATAACGCTCTGTCTATGTAAGTATCAACTATAATCATGTCATTCGCTTCAGCAAATTCTTTACATTCCCTGAGCTGACCTTCGATAGATTCTTCACGCTGATTGTCCGAAGAATATCGTGCATATATTACCGCATTCATAAATTCACTTCCTTTCTTGGTATATACCTTTTATATCATTAACTTTTTAATTGTACAAATGTGTGATGCAAAACGGGCATCGCAATCAACGACGCCCGTTAGTAAAAATTATTCATTTTCCTTGTTTTCAAGGTCCTTTTTCCATTGTTCAAATTCTCTTTGCCCATCTTCGCTTTCATAAAAAGCAATAAGGTCAGGCAATAAACAGCGAGCAAGTGCATCAATCTCGTGCTGTGGAATTTGAATTACATTGCTCTTGTTACTCACTGTTTCATTCTCCTTCCATCAAGATTTTTTATTTAATTTATCGTTCCTGCTGCTTTTGTCTGCGTTTATAATGAGCTTCGCAGAGCTTGACAATAGCATCTTCGATTTGTGATTTGGTATAGCTTTCGGGAAAGTATTTCCTTACACGCTCAGTCGGAATTTTAATCCGTTCCTTTTGGTTTGCTTTTTCCTCTGACATAATCTCAAAGATTTTATCATCGTCAAGCAAGCCTTGCTGACTTAGCTTTTTCATACGAACCGCCTGAGATAATGACGGAGTGCAATCGTTAAGCTCCATTGCCTGAAGTAAATCACGTTGTTCAATATCATTGAGATATGAAAGCTCAACCGCAGGTGTGAAAGAAATTTGTCCGTCATCAACAAACTTTAACAGTTCGGGCAAAAGATTGGTTAAACGTATATACCTATGTATCTGGTTACGGCTTTCACCACTTTCTTCAGCAAT
>JAZRLV010000083.1:0-12835 GCA_045646985.1 Clostridia bacterium
TCGGTGAAATCATTTTCTATTATTATTGATTCTACAAGTGAGCCGTTTGGAACGGGACACATTTGAATTGCTTTAACAGTTCCCGAAACAGATGCATGTATCGGCGCACTTACAAATGCTTCACTGTCGGCAATCTTTTGCCCCATTTTCACATAATCCCCTACACTTACGCATGGAGCACACGGCGCTCCTATATGCTGCGACAGCGGATATATAAGCTGCGACGGGGGTGTCAATTTTTCAATAGGTTTTGAGGCAGTTGCGCCCTTATTATCATCAGGATGCACTCCGCCTTTAAAGGAAAGCTTTTTCAGCACAAAATCCTCTCCCTTTATGTATAATAGTAGTAGTTTTTTAAGTCCCTCTCCAAGGACTGTAATAATTATATCAAATTTTAAATTAAATTACAAGCAAACAGAGTACATGCTCTGCAAGCGCAGAACATGTACTCTATTTTAGATATTTATTAGAATAGTATGCAAGCTTAAGCTGCTTTTCATTGTCATATGATGTCTTAATCGTTCCTACGATATCGGTATTTGCCCCTATTGCAGAAAGTTCATTTGTAAGATTTTTAATTATCTCGTTCACCTTGGAATCACACTCTGACTCTACCGCTTTGACTATCGGGGTAAAATGTGTTATCGTATTCGCCCTGGCACTGGCTTTATCCTGTGTCTTTTTTAATTCTTTATAATAGCTTTTGCCTTGTTTTATAGTTTCTTCAGACCTTGTGGTAAATTCGCTTTGGAGCTTATAAAGCTGTGCCATATATTTAGTCACTATTGCATCTTTTTCAGCCTTATTGTCATTCTTGGATTTGTCTATTTCAGAATGCTTTTCCTCAAAGATTTTTGAATAAACATCCGAAGTTTGCAGTTTTCCTTCTTCAATCTGTTTTTGCTCCTCCGGTGTAAGCTCTCTTATTGTTGTTTCGATATAAGAATCAATTTCGCCAACCAGCTTGCTCTGATTTTCATCACGACGTTTCTCTATTTCTTCCGACGTTTCTCTGATTCCAATCAAAACACCTTCGATATTTTTCCGCTGCCAGAGCGCAACTGCACCTACAGCAACCGATAAAACTATCATAACGATCAAAAACACTTTTATTAACTTTTTCATCACTGTAGGGCTCCTTTCCTTTAATATCAATATTTTAGTTTATTAATTCCAACGCAAGATATGCATTCTTTTTTGCTTTTTCTCTTAATGGAATCGAGTCTTTTTCAAGCTGTGTTTTCATAACAGAAGCATTTTCTATACAATTTAATGCAATACTTGAAAACTCCTCACCGGAAAACTTTTCAAGCTCGATATAAGTTTTTTGATTCATGTAATCCATAAACCCTTTTATTTTTGGGTCATATGCTATTCCCGTCATTGGAATATTCATAACCGACGCAAAAATAAGCATATGCAAACGCATTCCGCAAACTATGCTGCACTTTCCTATAACGGCTAACATATCCGATACAGGCATTTCACAGTCAATCACCCGCGAGGGGTGCTTCATCTTCCCTGCTACAGCAAGAGAGAGAGAAAGGTCTGCCTTAAGCTGCATCGGAATAAACACAGGGATATACCCCATTGCTGCTATAGCATCAAGTGCTGATGCCATTTTCTCCTCGAAATCATCGGGAAGATTTCTGCAGCTTCGTACAGAAACTCCAACTATATTATCGTCGGGATTAATTGCATATTCAGAAAGAATCCTTTTTGCCGTATCCTGAGATGATGCAGAAAGGTTAAATGCGGGGTCAGCTGTCACCATTACCTTAGGTTTTGTTATATTACATCGCTTTATTTCCTCCAGCGACACATTTTCCCTTAAGGTAATAAGGTCTGCCGTGTTAAGTATTTTATTAACCTTTTTAACATTCTTGTCCTTAATAGGGCCCATACCGTTTGCATACAGCATTACCTTAAGCCCCATTTTTTTTGCTAAGAATATAATGCCCAGATAGTACAATAAACTTTTTGTACTGGTAGCATCCTGTATCAGCGTTCCGCCACCGCTTAAAAGCAGCTTAGATGAGCGAAACTCCCTTATAACTGAAAACGGGTTAAATCTGTTTACTGTTTTTATTCCGTATTTTTTATGTGTAAGAGCAGCATTACCTGAAAGAGCCGTAATTGTAAGATTCGGATTTATACTCCTTAAATCACTGACGATACTTTCAAGCAGCGCTTCATCACCGCTGTTTCCAAGCCCATAATAACCTGAAATTATAATATCCGACACTCTTACACCGCCTCTCCGTCTGAAATGATGCTTATTTATTATACAAGCTCAATCTTAAGGAATGATTTTTTACCCTTTCTTACGACAATTTTATTGTCCTTGAATCTATCTTTTGTAATCACAAGATCAATTCCCGTAACCTTTTCGTTTTCAATGCTCAAGCCACCCTGCTGAATAAGTCTGCGTCCCTCGCCCTTTGAAGGAATAAACTTCACATTTACAAGGAGGTCAAGCACTGCAATACCCTCACCGATTTCATCTGCACTAATCTGTGCAGACGGCATATTTGCAGCATCACCTGCTCCTGAGAAAATTGCAGCTGCGGTTTCTTTTGCCTTTTGTGCTTCCTCTTCACCGTGAACAAGCTTTGTCACTTCATAAGCAAGAATTTCTTTTACTTTATTAAGTTCACTACCCTCAAGCTTTTCGTATTCACGAATTTCGTCCATAGGAATAAATGTAAGAAGCTTAAGGCACTTACATACATCACCGTCGTCAACATTTCTCCAGTACTGATAAAATTCGTAAGGAGAAGTCTTGTCGGGGGAAAGCCATACTGCACCGTATGCAGTTTTGCCCATTTTCTTACCTTCGCTGTTTGTAAGAAGAGTGAAGGTCATACCATAAACCTGTTTCTGGTCTTTTCTTCTGCAAAGGTCAAGACCGCCGAGAATATTGCTCCACTGGTCGTCACCGCCAAGCTCTATCTTACAATCATATTTACGGCTGAGCATAAGGAAGTCATAGCTCTGCATAAGCATATAGTTAAATTCAAGAAAAGAAAGTCCTTTTTCAAGACGCTGCTTGAAGCACTCTGCCGCAAGCATCTGATTAACAGAAAAGCAGGAACCGATATCACGGATAAATTCAACATAGTTGAGGTCCAGGAGCCAGTCTGCATTATTAACCATTATTGCCTTTCCGTCAGAAAAGTCAATTACTTTAGAAAGCTGCTGTTTAAAGCATTCGCAGTTATGGTCAATAGTTTCCTTTGTCATCATCTGACGCATATCTGTTCTTCCCGAAGGGTCGCCGATATGTCCTGTTCCGCCGCCAACAAGTGCAATAGGACGATGTCCGTGCATCTGCATGTGCCGCATAACAACCATCTGCAAGAAATGTCCTACATGCAGGCTGTCCGCAGTGGGGTCAAATCCGATATAAAAAGTCACCTTCTCTTTACCGAGAAGCTCTCTTATTTCTTCTTCATGTGTGGTCTGTGCAAGGAGACCTCTTTCTTTTAAAACGTCAAAAACGTTCTCCATTGTATATCATTCCTTTCAAGGCTTTACGGGAGCCATCTTCACCCATTGTTATTTACTATATATTATACCATTTAACAGGGTATATTTTCAAGTGATTTTTACTATAATATGATATTTTTTGTAAAATCAGGGATAAAGCTTTCCGAAGCCGCCCCGCCCTCCTGAATATAGGCGTCCTCAATGCCTATATCAAGACAAAAATCTATCACAGAATCATACTCTCTTTCAGTAAGCTCTCTTTTAAGATTTTCAAAGCGTATATTTTGCATCATTGGCGTATACTGACTCATTATACTAAGGCGCACGCACTCACCATATGTTTTAAATACATAATTTATTACTTTTTTTGAATCCTCTGTATGCCCGGGCAGACATAAATGCCTTACTATTACTCCTTTTCTTAGCATAGCATCCTCGTCAAATATCAGTTCTGGAGAAATATACGTCATTTTACGCAGTGCCTTTTTTACTATTTCGGGGTAATCCTTTGCCAAAGAATATTTTTCTCCCAAAGAGCTATCCATATATTTAAAATCCACAAGAAAAATATCTATTGTATCCTTAAGCATTTCCAGTGTTTCCACACTTACATATCCACTGCTGTTTAATATTACAGGCAGAGTAAGGCCGCATTTTCTTGCCTTTAAAACAGCTTCTTTAATATGTGGGGCAAAATGCTCCGCTGTAACAAGATTTATATTGTGTGCGCCTATCTTTTGCAGTTTAATAAAAACAGTACTTAATCTGTCTGTGTCTGCTTCTTCCCCGACTTCATCGTGGCTGATAGAAAAATTCTGACAATAGCAACAGCGCAAGTTGCACCCTGAAAAGAACACTGTTCCCGAGCCACGCTCTCCCGATATACATGGTTCTTCCCACTCGTGAAGTGCTGCTCTGGCAATTTTCGGGGTTGAAGGCATATTACAAAAACCTTTTGCCCCCGAATTTCTGTTTGCACCGCAATTTCTTGGGCACAAGTTGCAGTTTTCATATTCTTTAAAATACAAGTAAATCACCCATTCTCCTAAAAAAGCGGTGTAAAAAACTATTTTTTACACCGCTTTCATTAAACCTATTTTTTAAAAGAATAAACCTTTTCCGCATTTTTTAAAAGTTGATTTTGTATCATCCTGAACCGTACATATTCCCCACGATTAAGCTTCTTTTTCAAAAAGCTGTATGCATCAGAACAATTCGGACTTCGTCTTGTAGTATTATGGCAATCGCTGCCAATCGCACTGACTAATCCTTTTTTGAAAAACTTAACTGCCTTTCTTGCACAAAAGAATTTATTCAGATATTCACAATTCATTTGGAGGCAAACACCCATATCTATAAGCTCATAAATCTTTTCTTTATTCCCTTTATACTTAAGATATCTTTCAAAGTGGACTATTACAGGTATCAACCCCTTGCTGATAAGCTTACCTACACCATCTATCACAGATTCTGTCCATATCGTCATAGGAAGCTCCACCATGATATAATCCGTACCCTTTATACAGAAGTTTTTAAGTCCCTCCATGCGCCACAATTCATCAAAATACAAAACCTCACACCCTAAATAAAGTTCTATATTTACAGGGTTTGCTTTCAAAGCTTCAACAAGCTTTGAAAGGGAAGAATTTCTCATTTCAATAAACTGCTCCGCTTCAGAAGAATACGCATAAAAGTGCGGTGAAAGAACTACCTTTTTTACGCCCTGCTGCTCAAGAATCTCAAGCATTCTGACCGATTCTTCCGGTGTGGCACTCCCATCATCAATATCGGGTAAAATATGAGTATGAAAATCCACCATGTTACAACCCTACTTCTTTTCTTTTTTTGGAGAAGATGCCGATTGTGATGTCTTGTTCTTTGAATATCCATAACCATAGCCGTAACCATATCCATAGCCGTAGCCATAACCATAGTTGCCGTAGTCGCCATAGCTTCCGTAATATCCGCTTCTGTAATACCGCATTTTTTTGCCATAACGGTAATATCCACGTTTTCCGTATCTGTAGCCCAGCTTTATATCGCTAAGTCTTCCGTTAAGTACAAAACCGATTATATTTGCCTCAACAAATGAAAGCTTTTTAATAGCCTCCGCCACTGACTCTTTGTCCGTTCTTCCCTGTCTTACCACAATCAGAACACCGTCTACCATTTTACTCATCGCTGCTGCATCTGTAACGATATTAACAGGAGAAGTATCAAGAAAAATATATTCGTATATCTCAGAAAGCTTTCTGAGAGTTACCTCCATCGAAGATGAGCCCAAAAGCTCTGCCGGGTTAGGCGGCATATCACCAGAAGGAATAACATCAAGATTTGCATAATCTGAATGAACAATAACCGAATCTATTGTATTAAGGTTTGCAAGCACATTAGAAAGTCCGGGGGTCGAAGAAATATTAAGAAGATTTGCAACATTAGGCTTTCTAAGGTCACAGTCTACAAGCAAAACCTTTGCACCTGTCTGAGCAAAAGATATTGCAAGATTAAGACAGTTAGTACTCTTTCCTTCGCCTGCAAGTGCGCTTGTTACAATGATTTTTTTAGCACCGTCATGCGGTATTGTAAATACGACATTTGTTCTTAATGCCTTATAAGCCTCTTTCACATGGAAAGAGCTCTTATCATTAAGCACCTTGGCACGCTTTACTATCAACGGGGAAGAAGTATTCACTGCCCCTTTTTTCAGCAATTTAGCCGGAATTTTTCTCAGGCTTGAAATAAAATTAGGCATTTTTTATCCTCCAGAAGTTATATATTTTTACTCTGCTTCATCTTCGGAATATGCAGCATCATCATAGGATACATATATTTCCGGAATAGTACCCAATACAGGGAACGGAAATCTTGTTACAAGGTCGTCCGTAGATTTTACACGCACATCGAAAAGCTCTCTTAAAAGTATAAATGATATACTAAGAACCAATCCCAAAAGTGCACCCAAAATAGTATTGTTTCTTACATTAGGAGATACAGGATTATTTGAAATTTTAGCCCCGTCAATTATTTTTACATCACTTCTTTCAATAAAGTTTTGTATTTTTTCGGGAGCAACCTGCGCAATAGCATTTGCAATTTCTCTGGCTATTGCAGGGTCAGTTGTCCTAATAGACACCTTGATAATTTCCGTATTTGTAATAGCTTCTGCCGTAAGCATTTCTTTAATCTTTCTTACGGTATATACCTCGCCTGTTCTCTTTTCAACAGTATCGGATACTGTCTGCAATACATTCTCACTCTTAAGCATTTCTATGTAAGTCGGAACAAGCTGCTGTGAAGCCGTGATATCACTGGAAAGTGTTTTTGTTTCCATACTCTCCTCATCATATGAAGTGCTGCGCCTGTTATTTACATACATTGTTATGCTTGACTCATATTTAGGCGTAATAAAATACTTGCTAAGCGCAAAAGAAAGAAGTCCGAATATAAGTGTTATTACTACAATAGATACAATTCTGTCGAGAACAATCTCTATCATTCGTTTTATATCTATCTGCTCAAGGTCTTTTGTGTTATTCATTTGTGTTCCTCCCATAAGAAACTGCATTCTATCTTATATTTTATATAAATCGCATGTTTTTGTCAATAGAGTTCTTCTTTTTTTCAGATATTTCATCCGTTTATTTCATAAAATTCGTCAATTTCATCGGCAGCCTCTGTATATGCTTTGACCGCCAACTCATCACAGATTTCGTTGAATGGATTTCCCGCATGCCCCTTTACCCAGTTAAAATTAACACTGTGAACATCAAGAAGAGCTATCAATTCTTTCCACAAATCAGTATTCAAAACAGGCTTTTTATCTGATTTTTTCCATCCGTTCTTTTTCCACGAATCAAGCCATTTTTTATTAATGGCATCGGTCAGGTATTTTGAATCGCTGAAAAGTTCAACACAGCAAGGTTCCTTAAGAAGCTTAAGTGCATCTATTGCCCCACGAAGCTCCATACGGTTATTCGTTGTTTTTCTGAATCCGCAGCTTATCTGTTTTTCATTTCCATTATAGATAAGTACAGCTCCATATCCGCCCTTTCCGGGATTCCCCGTACATGCCCCATCTGTATATATTTCAACCTTTTTCAAACAAATCACCTCAAAAAGAGTTCCCTTATTTACTGCACTAAACCCTCTGTCCCACGCTTGGGACAGAGGGTCTTGATTCATATTTTAGTTAGCAAGCTCAATGTTGATTGAAGGAAGTACAATCTTGCCTTTAGTAGGCTCTGCATAAAATTTTCCGGTTGTTCCGTCTTCAAATTTCTTTACAAGGTCAATCGGGTTTATCATAAGCTGTGCAACTGTATCTGCGCCTATCGCACGTGTCCTTGTATATGTACCTGAATTAAACACTGTTGTTCCGCCACGAATTATAATGTTATTGAAAACGCAGTCGGTTAATTCAACCTTACCTTTAACACCGTCGCCGATAAATATGTTGTTATCTGTATTAACACCCTTGAAAACAACATTCTGCGCTCTTACAAGTACATTTCCTGCGGGAAGAGTTGTATATTCGCCGTCCTCGTCAATGTAAGTTGTAACAAGCTTGTCCATAACGGTTGCAAACTCAAGACGTGTCATTGCATCAAGAGGTCTGATTGCGCTTATATTTCCAAGATATCCGCCATATGCCACGCTGCTTACCTGCTCCTTTGCCCATGAAGCAACGCTTGAAGCATCGCTGTATGAAGAAAGTGCATCACCCTTTGCTGCGGGGAGGTCAAATATTCTTGAAAGAACAATAAATGCTTCCTGACGTGAAATTGTATTGTTCGGGTTAAGGCAGCTCTTATCATCGCCCTTAAAAGCGCCCATAGCAACAGCCTTTGCCATTGCATCATAATACCAATCGCCTGAATTAACGTCAACAAATGCAGAAATATCCGCTGCGTCCTGTGCATTCATGGCACGTGTCATAATAGTTGCCATCTGCGCTCTTGTAATTGCGGTAGCAGGCTGAAGTGTTCCGTCCTCAAATCCCGAAATAAGACCATTATCCACAGCCTTCTGAAGAACTTCTCCGTCAACACCTGCGGGCATGTCCGCAAAAGCAGCAAATGCACCTGTGCTCATACACAGCATCATGCTGATACAAAGTAAAATCATCGATATTTTTTTCATTTTCCAAAACCCTTTCTATCTTAAGTTAAAATTAGATTCTAAAAATATGTAGTCCCCGCAGTGCCGTTAACCCGGACTATTCTAAACCTGCGTATGCAGGTGGGTGATTTGCCAACCGCTCCTGGGTTTCCCTCTGCATAAGCGAGGGCCTACACGCCACAGTTGAACTTAATCTCCCTTTATAGATGTGTTGGTTAAAATAAATCCGTAATTGCGCACACCGCAGGGTATCACACTGCTATTTTAACACAGTGCCAAGGAAAAATCAATCCAAAAACTCAAATTCGTCCTTATTATTCTCCTTGAAAATATTGTAAACTTTGTCAAATAATTCTCCGTCATCAACACCTTCAAGCATTTCTTCGCCATCGATTTCAACAAGTTTCATAATAAATACTTCTCCGTCAATTTCCTCTGAATCAGTTGCCGGAATAAGCATAAAATAAGTATCCCCGTCAAGCTCTACAGTATCAAGGAATTCGTAATCCTCCTCTACTGTTTCAAAAATATCTTTTGTGTTATCTTCCATTTTTCATTCTCCTTTTTATAATGCATTGCTGTCAAGATATCCCTGAAGGATAATTACAGCCGCAATTTTATCAACCTTAGTCTTTCTTTTTTTCCCGCTGACCCCGCCGCTTTCTAAAATACGGTGTGCCTGCGTGCTTGAAAGGCGTTCATCCCACATTACGTATGGCACATTAAGAATCTGTGATAAATCACGTGCAAACTCCTCCGTGTATACTGCACGATGTCCTATAGTGCCGTCCATATGCTTAGGATAACCCACTACCAGCTTTTCTATGCCATGCTCTCTTGCAACAGCCGCTGTTTTTTCAAGTTGACGAGCTCTGTCTTTTTCGCTTATCGTGTCAAGTGGAGACGCCAGAATTCCCATTGCATCACTAACCGCAACCCCTATTCTTGCTTCCCCGTAATCAAGACCTAAAATTTTCATTATTCTCACCGAAATAATTATAACAGAAAGAATGCATCATTGCAAGTTATTTATGCAAGCTTTTCAATTTTTGTTATAGAAAGCTCATATGCTGTGCGTGTTTCGGTTTCATCGTCTGAAATACGCTTATTATAATTTCTCGATTGCAGTCTGCCCCACAGCATAACATTGCTTCCAACCTCAAGCGTTTCTGAATAAACAGCATTTTTTCCCCATGCTATTGCAGGAATATAATCAGATCTGTTAAACGCACGGTTTACAGCAACTATTAAATCGGTTATTTCTCTGCCAAACGGAGTTCTGCGATATATGGGCGCCTTGCATATAAATCCATTTATAAAGATTTCGTTGGGGTTGTCGCTATCCTGGGTAAAGGCAGGTGCTATCCCCTTTGCAAACACAGTTAATATAAGACGTGTTTTTGTCTGTGTGTATTTATTATAACTGCGCAGCTGACCTTTGATTTTTATTTTGTTTCCTACTGCAAGTAAATTTTCGTCAAGCTGCCTTTCGGATATAGTTACGGGTAAAACATCATCGTTATCCGATAATCTGGGAACCTTAAGCATAAAGGTATAAAAATTCTCATCCAGTACGCTGTGGCTGTATTGGGGCTGTGTTTCGACAGTTCCTGTCAATGTTATAATGTTATTCTCCAAGTTTTACAACTCCTTTTTATGTACTCGTTATAGAAGTATATTCATTTAATTGCCTTTATATACCAATAATTATACATACTTTATAATTTACATGAATATATCACGTAATTCCGATTATATATTATTATAAAGATTATGAAAGGCTGATATAAATGATTTTTATTGCACGCAGAAAAGCCGTTGTCGCATGTTTATTTTTAATGATTGCATTTCTCGCACTGATACTATCCGGCAAAGACAAAGTTTCTGTTTTTTCAGGAAAGCTTACAGGTTGTATTGTAATTGACGCAGGACATGGAGCATTATGTTTATGCTTTAAAACTTCCATTTAACCTCAATCTCACGTTCGTTATTTTCACCTACTTTACCTACATAAATACCCTCTATAAGTTCTTGAACAATTTCAAATGTCAGTTTTTCAACATCTCTATATTTTTCCAAGATTTCTTCCTTACTCTTCCGTGTCTTTTGTTGTCTGCCTAACTTTTCCAGCTCCTCTTCTATTTCTTTCATACGTTCTCGCAGTTGTTTCAGTTCTGTGTTAAAAGAAGTGCTAAGCATCTTAAATTGCTCATCATCAAATAGTCCGCTAAGTTTGTCTTTGTATAGCTGAAGAGAATTATTTTGAAGCTTCGATATATTTCTCTCGGTTTGATTTTTTTCAGTTTTTAAAGCTTCTATTTTTGGGTACAAGCCTGTCTTATCTGTTATCTCAATTTTATCAGAATCCATATAATCATTTATTATATTTTTTAATTCCGCTAAAATTGCCGCCTCCAAATCAACTTGCCGTATACTATTTACATTGTCACAAATCCCATTACTGTTTTTTACAGTCTTACAACGATAATATTTATAGCGTTCTTTAGCACATTGGTAACTCATTCTCCACATTCCAGAACCGCATTCCTTACAAAACACACTGCCTTTCAAGGGATTAATCTCTGAATTCTCATCAACTTTAAATTGTTTATCCCTTAATTTATGATTGCTCAAAAGTTCTTGAACAGCATTCCATAAATCAGGCTCAATAATAGCTTCATGCATATCACGAACAATTATCCATTCTGACTTAGGTAATTTTATACGTTTCTGATTCTTGTAGGAAATGTTTTTTGACTTTCCTTGCACTATAGCCCCGGTATAAACTTCCTGACGCAATATATAATATATAGTTGAATCCCGCCATTGTTGTGCTGTAACCCGATGAGCATATGCATTTTTATAATTTAAGCCCTGCATTTCTTTATATATCCCCGGCGGTGGTATTTTCTTAGCATTGAGAGCTTTGGCAATTCTTATATAACCCATTCCTGACTTATACATTTCAAAAATACTCTTTACCACCTCTGCTGCAGGGGGATCAATTACAAAATGATGTTTATCTTCCGGGTCAAGCATATAACCATACGGGGCATACGGACAACAATATTCTCCCATTATTTTTTTATTATAAAGAGTTCTTTTTATGTTATCCGATAATTCTTCAAGATACCATTCATTTATCAAGCCATTTATCTGTCTTGCTTTTTTGTTTCCCGCAATATTTGTGTCTGCATGGTCAACAATACTTACAAAACGGACATTCCATTCCAGAAATTTACCATGTAAATATTTTTCAATGATTTCCATATCTCTTGAAAACCTTGATTGCGTTTTGCAAAGGACTATATCAACCTTTCCTTCTTCACAATCCTTCAGCATTTGGTTGAATGCAGGTCTGTTTCGGTCTGCACCGCTATAATCTTCGTCACAATAGATATTGTTTATTTGCCAGCCTTGTTCAATGCAATAATTTATAAGCATTGACTTCTGATTCTGAATACTTTCACTCTCATCTGTTGCACACCTCTTATCTCTGTCCTCATCCGATAGTCTTACATATATATCTGTTAAGTTTCTCATAGTTACCTCCTAAAACATTTTAGGTGTAACCGTTTTTGTATGTATAATTAGTATAATACACACAAAAACGGATTTCAAATTTTGTCCTCGCAAAAATTTATATATGTTTCGTATCTTTTATTAAAATCAATTTTCCTCATCTGAATATTTTCACTTTTAAAAATACTTTTTACAACAAGTTTTTCATTCTTTTTTACCTTCATGCAAATCCCTCCAACTTATAAATATGTTTAGGACAAGTTCAATATGTTCACAGATTTTTTTTGATATTTAAGTAACAGCATAAGGAAAGGGAGCTATATCAACAGTGCCCTTTCCTTATGCTGCTAATTAATACACCGGAGATTAAAGACATATCATCAATAATCTCCGGCATTACTATTTTATCATCTTCCACTATCAAACGAACAGTTTTCACTCATAGGAATCTCACCTCCCCTGCTCTGCACGGGCTGCACTCATTGCCTGCGACGCTTTTAACGCTCGGACTGTGACTATACAGAAGTATCATTATTATGTATTCGTTTGACTTTATTCATTTAAAAGAAAGGTTCATATACTAACTTCAGGCATTGAATAGCGGTTTATAATTCGATTTAGTAATTGACATTCTCTCGCATCGTTTCTGCTTTTCAAAATTTCACGTAAAAGTGCTTCTTCTTCCTTTGAAAGATACATAAGAATT
>JAZRLV010000084.1:0-5395 GCA_045646985.1 Clostridia bacterium
GCTGCATATAGGTCATTCCTACTGTACTGTTGCTGCCGATACTATTGCTCGCTATAAGCGTGCACAGGGCTTTGATGTAATGTTTCTTACCGGCACTGACGAGCACGGTCAGAAAATACAGCGTATAGCTCAGGAAAAGGGTGTTACACCTCAGGAGTATGTTGATAATATCGTTAAAGGCATCAAAGAGCTTTGGAAGATGCTTGATATATCCAATGATAAATTTATCCGTACAACTGACCAAATGCACACCGCTGCTGTACAGAAAATCTTCAATACTCTCTATGAAAAAGGCGATATATATAAGAGTGAGTATGAAGGCTGGTACTGTACCCCGTGTGAATCCTTCTGGACAGAGCATCAGCTCGTAGACGGCAAGTGCCCCGACTGCGGCAGAAGCGTTGAAAAAACAAAGGAGGAAAGCTATTTCTTTAAGCTTTCAAAATATCAGGACAGACTCATTGACCTGATTAAAAACACACCCGAATTTCTTCAGCCCTCTATCCGTCAGAATGAGATGCTCAATAACTTCCTTCTTCCCGGACTTGAGGATTTGTGCGTTTCAAGAACAAGCTTTGACTGGGGTATTCCCGTTACTTTTGACCCCAAGCACGTTGTATATGTATGGCTTGACGCTCTTACAAACTACATTACTGCACTGGGCGCATTCAGCGATAATGACGAGGACTTTAAGAAATACTGGCCTGCTGACGTTCATCTTGTAGGTAAGGAAATTGTACGTTTCCACTCTATCATCTGGCCGGCAATGCTTATGGCGCTTGACCTTCCTCTTCCCAAACAGGTATACGGACACGGTTGGCTCCTTCTTGATGGCGGAAAAATGAGTAAATCAAAAGGAAACGTAGTTGACCCCGTTACTCTTATAAATAAGTATGGCGTTGATGCAATACGTTATTTCCTTATGCGTGAAATGCCTTTCGGCGCTGACGGTGTATTTAATAACGAAGCCCTTATAAACCGCATTAATTCAGACCTTGCAAACGACCTTGGAAACCTTGTAAGCCGCACAGTAAGCATGGCTATCAAATACTTTGGTGGAACTGCAAGCAATAAAGGCGTGTGCGAGGAAGTTGACAATGAGCTTATCACCCTTGCAAAGGAAACACCTGCAAAGGTAGAAGCTCTTATGGATTCTTATCAGTTTTCTACAGCACTGGCTGAAATATGGAAGCTTATCAGCCGTACCAACAAATATATCGACGAAACAATGCCTTGGGCACTTGCTAAAGATGAGAGCAAGAAAGACCGCCTTGAAACAGTTATGTATAACCTTTGCGAGGCTATTCGTATAGCTGCCGAGCTTATTGCACCTGTAATGACTCATACAACACCTAAGATTCTTGCCCAAATCGGTGCAAAGAGCGATGGCTGGCACAGCGCAAAAACATGGGGAGTTCAGGAAAGCTTTACCGTTACAAAAGGAGAGGTGCTTTTCCCAAGAATAGATGTAGAGGCAGAGCTGAAGGCTATCGAAGAAGAAGCTTTAAAAGCAAAGGCAAATGAAATAGAAAAACCCGAAGCAAAAGAAGAAATCACTATTGATGATTTTATGAAAACAGAGCTTCGTGTTGCAAAAGTAATAGAATGCGAAAAGATTAAAAAGGCGAAAAAGCTTCTTAAATTGCAGCTTGACCTGGGCTATGAAATAAGACAGGTTGTAAGCGGTATTGCCCAGTACTACGAGCCAGAAGAGCTTATCGGCAAAAAGGTTGTAATAGTTGCAAATCTTAAACCCGTTAAGCTTTGCGGTGAGGATAGCTACGGTATGATTTTGTGTGCGGCAAACGACAATCAGCTTTCTATTGTTTCGCCCTCTGACGATATGGAATTAGGAAGTGAAGTTCGCTGATGCTGTTTGATACCCACGCACACTACTACGATGCACGATTTGATATAGACCGCGACACTCTGTTAGATTCTATGCAAAAAAACAATGTCGGTTATATTCTTAATGTCGGCTGTGACGTTGAAACAACGAAAAAAAGTATTGCTCTTGCCGAAAAGTATAAATTTATGTATGCTTCTTCGGGGATACATCCAAACCACGCACAGGATATGACTCAAAAGGGCTACGATGAAATCTGTACCCTTGCAAAGCACCCAAAGGTTAAGGCTATTGGTGAAATCGGTCTTGACTACTTCCACAGCTATGCATCTCGTGCACAGCAAAAAGAGGCCTTTGCACAGCAGATAGATATTGCACGGGTGCTTAATCTGCCATTTATCATTCATTGCCGTGATGCCTGCGGAGATTTGCTTGATATGCTTCGCAGCGAGTATAAGGGTGGAGGTGCTCTGATGCATTGCTTCAGCGAAAGTGTTGAAACTGCACGAATTGTTCTTAACATGGGACTTACCATTGCGATAGGTGGAACTGTTACATTCAAAAACAATGTGCGCACTGTTGAGGCAGTAAAGTTCATCCCTCTTGAAAATCTTGTTATTGAAACAGATTCCCCCTACCTTTCCCCCGTTCCACACAGAGGCGAGCGAAACAGCAGTCTTAATATTCATTTCGTTGCAGAAAGGATAGCACAGATAAAAGGGATTTCCCCCGAAAAGGTGGAAGAAGTTACCACAGAAAATGCAAAACAGTTTTTTGATATTTAAAGAAAAATGAGCTGTGATAAAGGTCACAGCTCATTTTTCACGTTTTAAAAGTATATTTGAACAAATTTGAATACCTCAAATATAATGAATATTGGAGGTGCTATATGCAAAATTATGTCTTAATGGCACTGATTGCGACGTTAGGCACGTGGTTTGTAACAGCCTTGGGCGCCGCAACAGTCGCCTTTTTTAAATCTCCCAATCCCCGTTTTTTGAATCTTATGCTGGGCTTTGCATCTGGAGTTATGATTGCGGCAAGCTTTTGGTCACTTCTTCAGCCTGCTATTGAACGGGCATCACAATCTTCCTCGCTTCCTGCATATTTTATTGCAACAACAGGTTTTCTTTCAGGCGCATTTTTTATGTGGCTTTCAGATAAAGCAGTTACCTTTACACGCAGAAAAGTCAATAACATACAAGAAAAATCAAGTAAAAATATTAATCGGATTATTATGCTGATTTTATCCATTACCCTGCACAATATTCCCGAGGGATTAGCTGTAGGCGTTGCATTTGGCGCACTGCAAAACACTGGCTTTAATGCAGAAAGCCTTATGGGGGCAGTTACAATCGCCATTGGAATAGGTCTGCAAAATTTTCCTGAAGGCGCTGCGGTTTCTCTGCCACTGCGCAGAGAAGGGTATTCAAGGAAAAAGAGTTTTCTGTACGGTCAGGCATCAGGAATGGTTGAGCCGCTAGCGGGTGTAATCGGTGCTTTGCTTGTTGTCTATGTAGAAAAGCTTTTGCCATATGCCTTATCCTTTGCTGCGGGCGCAATGATTCTTGTCGCTGTACATGAGCTGATTCCCGAATGCCAGAAAAACCAAAACAAATATCCCTATTTTTCTACGATGGGGATTATTTGCGGGTTTGCAGTAATGATGCTGCTCGATGTAATGTTAGGCTAAGAGAATAAATCCCCTCTGTTTTGGAAAAATACTTACTAAACAGAGGGGGAATTTTTTTGTTATATATTAAGGTTATTTTTACAAGCATCAGCTCTATTCTGGTTTTATTTGTTCTATCAAAAATTATAGGTAACAAACAAATGACGCAAACAACACTGTTTGACTACGTCAATTCTATTACTATAGGCTCTATTGCTGCTGAAATGGCAATAGCTGATGACGAAAATTTCTTTGTACCGCTTATAGCAATGATTATTTACGGTCTTGCAGCCGCAGGTATAACACTGCTTACAACAAAATCATTAAAGCTGCGACGTTTTTTAAACGGTTGCAGCATTGTGCTTATGGACGATGATAAAATATACATGAAAAATCTTAAAAAGGCAAAAATTGATTTGAACGAGCTTTTAACACAATTTCGTGTAAACGGATATTTTGATATTTCAGATATACACAGCGCTTATCTTGAGCCTAATGGAATGATTTCAATACTTCCCAAGGAAAAGGCACGGACAACCACCCCAAAAGACCTGAATTTGTCGCCAAAACAGACAAAGGCTACAGTTATTCTTATAGTAGACGGAAAACTGCTAAAAAACAATCTGCATTTTGCCTCCGTCAACAAGCAATGGCTTACAAGCGAAATAAAATCTTATGGTGCGCAAAGTATATCTGATGTTGCATTAGCCTCTGTTGACAGTGAAAAAAATCTGACCGTTTTCCTTAAAAACGGTCAGTGTCCACAAAACGATTATTTTCAGTAAAAAGCAGGCTGAGCCTGCACTCATGTCGTACTCTGGCTTTGTGTAATCATTGTTTCATGCGTCTTAATTTTGCACAATTTCCAATTTTTAAAAAGACTTTTTTCTATCGTCTTTTAATTATACCGCAGGCAATTTTCTCCCCTGAATTTCCACTTGGCTGCGTTGTAAAATCGTCGGGCATAGAGTGTATAATTACAGTTTTACCCTCTATTTCCTCTATCGTAAATCTGTCCGTCATAAATGCCATAAACGCACTGCCGTTGTTTCCAAATAATGGCGGCATATCACCCGAATGATGAGGGTGCGGACAATCCTTTGGGTTATAGTGTGTTTTTGCATCTGAGTATGCATCTTTTTCATTTCCTGTGCAGCTTTCGCCGCTGTGAATATGAAAACCATAGACAGCGTTTTCACATTTCCCACTCTTTTGCGGTAATCCTTGCGCATCTACAACAACAAAAACCTTACCTGATACCTTATAAAAATAAACATTTGCATATACATTGCTATACTCGCCTTTTCCACGCACATTTGCGTATGCCGCAGGCGGTCTTTTTAAAACTGATACTAAAGCTATATAATTAATCATATAAAATCTCCCAAAATTTAGTTTCAGTATTATTATATGATGTGTAAAATTAATTTGATTATATTACTTCTTTAAGTTCCTCTAAAATATTATCAGATAGTACAGGTAGATTTCTCGATATGTCAGATGCCCGAACTATGTAACTGTGAATAACGTCCATCATAACTTTTATGATATTAAAATCCATTTCAGCGTTCAGTCTGCCTCTTTCAGTTTTGAAGTTAATTTTCTCAATATAGTTTTCAAATACATCACTGCTAAGGATATACAATTTTTCAAGTATGAAATCAATATCGGCAACTGAATCCGCCAAACTACGTGATTTTTGTATAAGTTCCCGTGAATCTGATTTGTTTTTATTCATAATTTTTCTCCTTTATATAGTCTTTAAATAAAATTATATCTCATTTTGAGATAAATGTCAATATCTCAAAATGAGATATGCTATAATATTAAAAAATTGTAAAGGAGTACATAATATGCGACTTAAAGCTTTAAGAGAA
>JAZRLV010000085.1:0-8471 GCA_045646985.1 Clostridia bacterium
TACTGCAAGCATTTTAGGTACTCTTCCCGGGCTCGTTCCCGCTACCTTTATGGGCGACAGCATTACAAAGCCGCTTTCACCACAATTTATGATTTCACTTTTAATCACAATTATCAGTTCTCTATTATCATTGTTGATTTACTATTTCTATAACAAAAAGAACAGGTGATGCTATCGGGCATCACCTGTTCTTTTTATTGTAACTAATTTAATGCACTCTTTAGTGACTCATAGTTTTTCTGCATTATATCAAGATATGTTATGCCATCTGAAAGCGCTTCCTTTGACACTGTGTGACACGAATGAAAGAGTTTTGCCTCTGCCCCTGTTTCTTCGCATACAGCTTCAGGCAGCTGCAAGTTTGATGTTTCTGTGTAAAATACAACAGGAATATTCTTATTTTTTACAAGGTCAATAAGCTTTGACACCTGCGCCGCACCCGGCTCACTTTCTGCCGAGCATCCGGGGTATGCTGCAAAATATTCAAGACCGTATTCCTCTACAAAATAGATAAATGGAAATCTGTCTGCAAATACTATCATTTCCCTCTCATGTTCTTTAACGAGCTTTTCAAAGTTTTCATCAAGCTTTGAAATATCAGATAGATACTTTTTTGTGTTTTCCCTATAATATTGAGCGTTTTCTTCATCAATACTGCAAAGCTCTTCACAAATTGCTGCTACCATCTTTTTTGAATTTTGCAGAGAAGTCCATACATGCTGGTCATAGCGCACACTTTCGTGGCTGTGTGAATGTTCATGTGCCTCCTCCTTAAGAAGGGCATAATCCATTGCAAAAAGAGTATTTACTTTATTTAAATCATCATTTATTATTGCATCTACCCAAGGCTCGGCACTTGCTCCTAAAGTTAAAAACAATTCACATTCCTTGATTTTCAGAACGTCCTGCACTGTAGGCTCGTACGAATGTGCCTCTACCCCATGCTGCATAAGCAACGTTAGCTCTGCTTTATCCCCTGCAATCTGCCTTGCAAAATCATAGAGCGGAAATATCGTTGCAACAACCCTGACTTTACTATCATCATATTCTATAGTTTCGCTATTGCAACCTGTAAAGGTAATAAACATTACACACAAAAGCACCGCCAGGAAAATTTTCCGCATAGAATATACCTCCGAATTTGAGAATGATTCTCATAATTGACAGATTTATTTTACTATTAATGTATTATTTTGTCAAGAAGCAATCTAAATTGTTGACTAAAAACAAAATTAGGATTATAATAACTTTTAAAAGGAAGTGTATATAATGACAAAGATTGATATTTTTTCCGGCTTTTTGGGCAGTGGTAAAACCACCCTTATAAAAAAGCTTATTAAGGAGGCATATAAGGGCGAAAAGCTTGTCCTTATTGAAAATGAATTCGGTGAAATAGGAATTGACGGTACCTTTATGCAGGATGCAGGAATTGAGGTAACCGAGATGAATTCGGGTTGCATCTGCTGCTCGCTTGTTGGTGACTTTGGAGAGGCTCTTAAAAAAGTGCTTAAAGAATTCTCCCCTGACCGTATACTTATCGAGCCGTCCGGTGTCGGAAAGCTCAGCGACGTTATCCGTGCAGTTGAGGGTGTGACAGATGAGCACACACACCTTAATAGCTACTGCGCTGTAGCAGACGCAAAAAAATGTAAGATGTATATGAAAAATTTTGGCGAGTTCTTTAATGACCAGATTGAGAATGCTTCCTGCATTATCCTCAGTCATACAGATACTGTTTCTGAGGACAAGCTCTCTGAATGCATTTCACTTTTAAAGGAACACAACTCATCAGCACAGATAATTGCAACGCCCTGGAGGGAGCTTGACGGAGATGCTATTCTTTCTGTAATGGAAAAGCACGATACTCTTGAAACACAAATTAAGAAGCTCCATGACGAGGAAAGCTGCCCTCATTGTGGCGGTCATCATCACCATCATAATGGCGAGTGCCATTGTCACGAGCATGAGCATGAGCATGAGCATGAGCATGAGCATCACGACGATTGCCACTGTCATGAACACGATCATCATGATGAGCATTGCAGTTGCCACGAACACCACCATCACGGCGAATGTCATTGTCACGAGCACGAACATGAGCACGAGCATCATCACCACCATGCCGATGACGTTTTTGCAAGTTGGGGCACCGAGACGATGCGTACCTTTACTGCTGAAGAAATTACGAGTATTCTCAAGAAGCTTTCTGACAGTGCTTCTTTTGGAACCATTCTCCGTGCAAAGGGAATTGTTAAAGGAAATGATTCGTGGATTCACTTTGACTATGTTCCCGACGAGTGCGATGTACGCTCCGGTTGTGCAACACCAATCGGCAGAATTTGTGTAATCGGTGCCGATATAAACGAAAATGCACTTAAAGAGCTGTTTCACGTATAATTTGGAGGGTTTCAAATGAAAAATATTCCCGTATATTTATTTTTAGGCTTTCTTGAATCAGGTAAGACAAAATTTATACAAGATACACTTTGTGACGTACGTTTTAACAATGGCGAAAAAACACTTCTTCTTATCTGCGAAGAAGGTATCGAAGAATACGAGCCCTCTCTTTTTTCAGGCAGTAACGTTACGTTAAAAACTATTGAAAATATAAATGATATTACCCCCTCTGCCCTTTCTGCCATGCAAAAGGATTCTGCTTGCGAGCGTGTTATTATTGAGTATAATGGAATGTGGAATACCGACGCTCTGCTCAATAATTTTCCGAAAAGCTTTACACTTGTGCAGTGTATGACTTTCATAGATGCACAAACCTTTATAAACTACAATGCAAATATGCGTAATCAGACTGTAGACAAAATCAAGATTTGCGAGCTTGTAGTATTTAACCGTATGACACCAGATATTGACAAAATGGAGCTTCATAAAATTGTGCGTGGTATCAGCCGCAGATGCGACATTGCATACGAATATACTGATGGTCATGTTGAGTATGACGATATTGAAGACCCGCTTCCGTTTGATATCGATGCTCCACTCATAAAAATTGAAGATACGGACTATGCGCTATGGTACAGGGATTTGATTGAAGAGAGTGAAAAATATAATGGTAAATCTGTAAAATTTAAAGGCATAGCCGCATATGACAAGCGAATGAGCGAAAATACCTTTGTGGCAGGCCGTCATATAATGACCTGTTGTATTGATGATGTTGAGTACAGTCCTATCGTATGTATCTGTAAAAATAAGCATAGCATACAAAGCCGTGATTGGCTTATGGTAACAGGCACAATCAAAAATGAATACTGCAAGCTGTACAGAGGAAAGGGACCTGTGATTTATGTTGATGAAATCGCCGTAACTTCTCCTCCGGCGCAGGAGCTTGCTACATTTTATTAATGCAACAAAAAACCACCTGATGAATAAACTGTTCATGAGGTGGTTTTTTTATGAATTGTACTTATAACTGGAACTGTCCCCCAGGCAGCTTTCCGTACACAATCCGTCAAGGAGATTCCCTTTACACTATTGCAAAAAAATTTGAAACTTCCGTAAGCAGACTTTCTGAGCTTAATTCTATTGACGACATAAACAGCATAAATGCAGGTGATACACTATGCATTCCACAGCCGCTGCAATATTTCCCCGCTTGCAGAAGCACTAATTACTATGTGGTGAATGAACAGGATACAATAGACTCAATCGCCGAATATTTTGGTGTAAGCACTGCACAAATACTTTATTCAAACATTGGAATCGATGAAGAAAATTTGTATAAGGGCATGATACTATGCATTCCTCTTGCTCCTCCAAAGCTGTGTATAAATATCAATGGAGATAAGCTCACGCTTTCGTATGCTACAAGCGAAGAGGTAAGTTTTTCATGCGCAAATACACTTGCACCTCTTTCCACTGCTGTTGTTCAAAAACAAATAGACACCTCCTTTGGTGGAAGGAAGCGTCTTAATCTGCTTATTCCCGGCATTGCTGTTTCAAGCTTTTCTGCAAAGCTTTCGGAAAGTGACATAGTTCTTTCAGACAGCGATATGGATACTGTTTTTAATCTTGTTCCCGTTGGAACGGAGGTGAATATACTCTAATGGCTTGCGGACAGTTTTATATCATTATGGAGGGCGATACCCTCTTTTCAATAGCAAATCGGTTTAATACTACTCCAGAAAATATATTAAGGTTAAATAGCGGACTTTCCGAGGATAATCTTCCGGTCGGAAGAGAAATTTGTGTTATTTCCGCAACTGAGCAGCCAGTAGTATGCCCTTTGGGAACACTACCCTATAATATTAACCCCGGTGATACACTCCAAAGTATCGCAGTTCGCTTTGGGACAGATGTAAATGCACTTTTAAGAGCCAATCCTGATATAGATCCTTTTGATTTACGTATCGGTCAGAGAATATGTATATCACAAAGGTTTCAGGAGCCTCCAATGTGCCCTACCCGCAATTTTTATGTACTTAGGCGTGGAGATACACTTGCTGCGATTGCCTCTTCATTCCAAATCAGTGTTTCACAAATTTTAGAGGTAAACCCGTCTCTTAATCCAAGAAACCTTACTGTCGGTCAGATAATATGCATTCCCCTTGCCCCGTCTCCAATAGAAATAATCGTAAATATAGGGGCAAAACGCCTTACTGTTTACAGAAACGGCTCTATTTTCCGTGAATATGTTGTTGCTACAGGAAAACCTGAAACCCCGACTCCTGTAGGTGTATTCGAAGTAGTAAATAAAGAAATCGACCCGGGCGGTCCCTACGGCACACGTTGGCTCGGCTTATCTGCCCGAGGATACGGAATTCACGGAACAAACAATCCGCAATCTATTGGCACGGCCGCCTCAAACGGCTGTATACGCATGTATAACGAAGATATTGAAGCATTATTTGACATTACCTCTGTTGGCACTATCGTCAGAATTCTACCTTAAATGTTTCAATATCAGAATTAACAATAATATTTGTATTAATTCCCTTTTCTTTAAAATAGAGAATATTACAACGTCTATTCCCATTTACCTTTGACAAAAATCTTGGGTTTACATGAATTGTGATATCTGTTTTTCCGTTAAGCTGTTTTTCAATCTGATTTCTGACATCACGGCTCACAATAAGCTCGCCAAGAGAGGGATGGTATGCCCCTCTTATATAATTTTCTTTTAAAGAAACACTGTCGGGCAGCCCCATTCTAAGAATTGTTATGTCATTATCTCTGAAATAACGATATAGGAGAGCACATACATCTACAGCTTCCTCAATACTTTGCGGTTGATATTCGCCGCTTTCATACATTTTAGCAAGGTGCGTTCCTTTAAGCACTACTGTTGGATATATTCGTGTTTCTTTTGCGCCAAGTTCCTTAAAACGCTTTGCAGTATAAAGACATTTTTCTTTGCTGTCTTTTGGCAGTCCCGTCATCATCTGAAGACCTAACGTAACGCCAAGATCAGTTATGATGCGTGATGCATTTTCAACATGTTCTTTACTATGGCCTCTCTTAGATGCTTTGAGAACATCATCAGCCATCGATTGTGCTCCCAGCTCAATATTTTTTACTCCGTAGCTGACAAGTCTTTTTACTGTATCAGTATCTATATAGTCAGGTCTTGTGGATAGCCTTATGCTGTCAACCTTTCCCTCTTTAACATATTCGTATGCAAGAGACAGATATTCATTTTGTTTTTCTTTTTCAATTCCTGTAAAGCTTCCGCCAAAGAATGCAATCTGGTCTGCTTTTCCTCCCATTGTGGCAAGATGCTCTTTGATAACGTTGCGTGCCTTGCTAATTGTTGGCGCCGCATTGTTTCCGCTTATTGTACGCTGATTACAGAACGCACAATCATTTGGGCACCCTTCATGCGGAATGAAGATTGGTATTATCACTTTAATCATTTCCTTTTATGCAGTTATCGAATCTTCCCTGTCAACAGGGGATTGTTAAGGGAACTCCCTTAACAAAAAAATCGCCAAATACGAGGGCATGTACCTCGTATTTGGCTCCTTGCAAGGGCTGGCACGGTGAGTGCCGCGCGAGCGAAAGCCCTTTTTCGCAGCAAATGCTTTGAGAATCAAACTTTTGCTGCGAGAGGATGACTTTGTCGTCCGTCATTGTGCAGTTGAAACCTGCTCTATCTCATCAATATAGTCAGCATCATCAATTTCTTCATCTTCATCATAACTGTCTGCCATCGCATGACCGATAAGCATAATTAAGAGTCCGAGAAGGAACATAAGTCCACCGTAAATCAAAGCACTCGAAACAAATCCGTTTCTTATTGCCTCTGCAACACAGCGGATAAACTCTGTAGCAGGTTTAAATAACGGCTTAAATAATATCTTGCTTGCCCCAACTAATGCACACATAAATATACCGCTTAGCATGCATGCCCAACCAATCATTCTATGGACAAATCCTCCACAAGAAATTACTGTAAGCACAAGCAATAACAAAAGTGCAATTACAAGACCTATAAGAGTAGGCATAGATAGCATCACAGATGTAATATAGGTATATTTTGCCAAAGGCTGCTTTTTAAGATAGGTTTCATTAGCTTCTTTTAAAGCAGCAGAATTAACTATGCGTTTTCCAAGTGCATTACATGCCGTATCTCCCAATTCCTGCCCTGTAACAAGCTTAATATATGATACGTTATCAAGCAAAAGATTTGATACTTCGCTTGCCGTAATTTCATTGTAGGGCTTTCCGTACAGATAATATTCTATAACATCATGTGCTTTTTTTGCTACATAATCAGGATAAGAAGATTTTCTTACTGCCTGCACTATATCATCGTATGTAACCAAAATCATAGAATTATCTCTTAAAACATCAGCTACACTCGCACGCATCGAGCTTTGTTTAAGATTAAGCTTTGCAGGGTTTTTAATCTTACCTACAACAAAGCGCTCCGGCTCGTGTGTACGGATTGTGCTTTCTACAGAAAATTCCGAAGTATTTATTTTTGTAACAAGTACCGAAACAGTTGTGAAAATCACCGTCAAAAGAAGCAGGAATAAAAGCACAGTTCTTACTGCAAAAAGAACTTTTCTAAGCATTCTGCGACGTTTCTTACTCTTTTTACTGTTTTGCTTTTTCTTTTTAGCGTTTGCCTTTTCCCTCTTTTGCATAGCCTTTTGTTTATTATAATTAGGAATATTTATAGGCGCTGGAGCAAATTCAGAAATAAATTCTTCAGCAGTGCTTGTTTCTTTCTCTTCTTTATTATCATTATCAACAGTTTCAGTAATTACAGCTTCATTTTCCAGAAGCTGTTGGTTTCTGTTTTCATTCTCAGAATTCATTTGCGTCACAACCTTTCCAGAAGAATTTCGCAAAATTCCTCTGATATCATAATACCAATTATTACAAAATAAGTCAAGAAAAATATAATAACGTCAATTCCAACTCTGTTTTTCTTTTATTTTAACATAAAAACAGACATTTTGAAAGAAAATTAATAAATTTTTTATTTTTTTACGAACAAATGTTTGATTTTCTTTCTTGTATATGTTATAATAAAGTTAATAAATTTTACTGTACTGGAGGAATAAAGTAATGGCAGCTAACATTGACAAACAGCAGCAGATTTTAAATTTTATTGAAAAACAGGTTTCGCAGAAGGGTTATCCCCCTACAGTAAGGGAAATTTGCGAGGCAGTCGGTCTTAATTCTCCTTCAACAGTACACGGCTATCTCAGCAGATTGGAAAAGAATGGTCTTATTACTAAGGAGCATGGCAGTTCTCGTGGTATAAGGCTCACAAACGTTCCCACAAATATATCTTCAATGGAAAAAGAATATCTTGAAGTCCCTGTAATTGGTCGTGTCAGCGCAGGGCTTCCTATTCTTGCGGAGGAAAATCTGGAACGCACCTTCCCTCTTCCGATGGATTTTGCAAAAAAGAATGATATCTATATGCTGCGTGTTCGTGGCGAAAGTATGATTAATGCAGGAATTCTCGATGGCGACTATGTAATTGTTGAGCAATGTGCTGTTGCATCTAATGGCGAAATGGTTGTAGCACTCGTTGACGATAGCGCAACTGTTAAGACTTTTTATAAGGAAAACGGGCATTTCCGTCTCCAGCCTGAAAACGATTATATGGAACCTATTATTGTTGACAGTGTGTCAATCTTAGGAAAAATAATCGGTGTATACAGATTATTTTGATGTTATTGAAAAAAACTAAAAGTAGCTGTGACAAAATTGTTCTATTTTGTCACAGCTACTTTTAATGAGGATAGGAAAAAATGTTCAGAACGGACCTGCCTGAGCCAAGCGAAGCTTGGGTTACCCGAAGGCGTACGTGGGTACGTCGAGAGGCGAAGGCAGTTCCTAGCAAAAAGGCTTTAAAATAAGGAAAAATCGATTATAATGAGATTTTTCAACATATAAAAGTTATTCTTCAATTTATTCGCTACCTGTATTCTGTATTTTAGTTGCCTTTTTGCGTTCTGGACTTTTTTAACATCCTCATATTATTTGTTTACAACCAAATC
>JAZRLV010000086.1:0-5743 GCA_045646985.1 Clostridia bacterium
TGGCTGTTAAAATTGATGCGGAGGTAAAGGACGATATTCCGTCTACAAAAGGGGTATTATGATTGCTATAACCGATTACGGTGTTGGAAATCTGTTTTCCATAAAAAGCTCCCTCGATACAGTAGGGGTAGAGAGTGTTATCACAAGTGATGCAAATGTGCTTATAAAAGCAGATAAAATAATTCTTCCGGGGGTGGGTGCATTTCGTGATGCACAGAAAAAGCTTTCGGAAAGCGGACTTGATAAGGTAATAATTAAAGAGGCACAAAAAGGCAAGCCGATTTTAGGCATATGCCTTGGGATGCAGCTTTTGTTTGAAAAAAGCTTTGAATATGGCGAGTATGAGGGACTTGGACTTATAAAGGGAGAAATCCGCCCCATAGCAGATGTTATCGGGGAGGGGCTTAGTATCCCCCATATAGGCTGGAATCCGCTTATTATGAAAAAGAAATCGCCGCTGTATAAATATGTGAAAGACGGAGAATGTGTGTACTTTGTACATTCATATTATGCGGTAAATTGCGAGGAGTCTGTAAGCGCAACTGCGGAGTATAGCTGTGAGCTTACGGCATCGGCAGAGCAGGGAAATGTATTTGGCTGTCAGTTCCACCCTGAAAAAAGCGGAAAGACAGGTCTTAATATACTCAAAGCATTTTCAGAAATGCTTTAAAAATAAATGCGAAATGCGAAGTGTGAAGTGCGAAGTGATGGAAGATTTTCGCATTGGCGAAAATCCACATTCATTCCGAACTCCGAACTTCGAATTCCGAATTTAAGTATACACTTTTTAAAAAAGAGTCAGATGTGAATTTGTTAGTTGAAAGGATAATAGTATGATAATTTTCCCGGCAATAGATTTATATGATAAAAAAGCGGTCCGCCTTTTTAAAGGCGACTACAACTGCATGACGGTATACAGCGAAAATCCTCTTGAGGTTGCAAAGGGATTTAAAGAGGCGGGTGCAGAGTATATCCATATGGTAGACCTTGAGGGGGCAAAGGAGGGTACTACACCTAACTTTGACATTGTGCGCTCTGTAGCTGTAGAAAGCGGACTTAAGGTGGAAATAGGCGGAGGAATCAGAAATGAGGAAACCGTTAAAAGATATATTGATGCAGGTGTAATGCGTGTTATACTGGGTACAGCGGCAGTAAATGACAGTGCCTTTCTGGAAAAAATGTGTATTCAGTACGGTGATAAAATTGCCGTTGGTGCAGACCTTAAGGACGGGGAGGTTGCCGTAAAAGGCTGGACAGAAAAAAGCGGTGTATCGGGAATGGATTTTTGTAAAAGGATGCAGGATATGGGTGTTAAGACTATTATCTGCACCGACATTTCCCGTGACGGGGCAATGCGTGGTACAAACCGTGAGCTGTACAAGACTCTTTCAGAAAGGTTTTCGATGGATATTGTGGCATCGGGCGGCGTATCGTCTATAGATGATGTAAAGGCACTTTCAAAAATGAATATATACGGAGCCATCGTAGGAAAAGCAATTTATACAGGTGACATAGACCTTAAAGAGGCAATCGAGGTGGCAAAATGATTACAAAAAGAATTATACCATGTCTTGATGTAAAAAACGGCAGAGTGGTCAAGGGAGTAAATTTCGAGGGACTTTCCGATGTGTCATCGCCTGTCGAGCTTGCACGTATGTACTGGGAAAACGGTGCAGACGAGCTGGTTTTTTATGACATAACTGCATCCTTTGAGGGACGAAAGCTGTTTACAGACGTTCTTCGAGAGGTTGCCTCTACAATCTTTATTCCGTTGACAGTAGGTGGCGGAATAAATACAACAGAGGATTTTGACCGTGTGCTTAAATGCGGTGCTGACAAGGTAAGCGTGAATTCAGGTGCAATAAGAAATCCGAATCTCATAAACGAAGCTGCGCAGATTTACGGTAATCAGTGTGTTGTATTGTCGGTTGATATAAAGCGTGTGAACGGTGAATTTCACGTTTTTGCCAAAGGCGGCAGAGAGGATACAGGCATGGAAGCGCTTAGTTGGATAAAAAGCGGAGTAGAGCGTGGCGCAGGTGAAATAGTTGTTAATTCAATAGATACCGACGGTGTTAAAAAAGGCTTTGACATAGAAATGCTTAAAGCAGTACAGGAAATTGTATACGTCCCTGTAATTGCGTCCGGCGGTGCAGGGAAAATTGACGATTTTGTAACGCTTTTTAATGAAATTCCGAAAATGTCGGCAGGTCTTGCCGCATCAATTTTCCATTTTGGCGAGGTTAAAATATGTGACCTTAAAGAAGAATTATACAGAAATGACATTCCTGTGAGGAGGATATAAAAATGGTAGATATAAACACTCTTAAATTTGATGAAAAGGGTCTTATCCCTGCAATAGTTATAGACGCAGCTACAAACAAGGTGCTTACTCTTGCATATATGAACAGGGAAAGCCTTGAAATTTCTATTGAAAAGAAGCTGACTTGTTTTTACAGCCGCAGCCGTCAGGAGTTATGGCTCAAGGGCGAGACAAGCGGTAACTATCAGCATATTGTAAAAATTGTTAAAGACTGCGACAGTGATGCGCTTTGCGTATATGTAAAGAAAGACGGCCCTGCCTGTCATACAGGCAGTGACAGCTGTTTTAACGATGTTGTGTTTGAAAGCGAGGAGGACGGAGTATTTTCTCCCGATGCGCTTATGGAAATGATTAAGGGAAGAAAGACCGAGAAAAAAGAAGGCTCCTACACAACATACCTTTTTGAAAAGGGAATTGATAAAATCCTTAAAAAAGTTGGCGAGGAATGTACAGAAGTAATTATCGCATCAAAGGATAATGACAAAAAAGAAACAATCTATGAGATTGCAGACCTCTATTATCACGTAATGGTAATGATGGTGGAGATGGGTATTGAGGCAGACGATGTACTGCGTGAGCTTGCATCCCGTCACGTAATAGATAAAAAAGTCAAGCAGGAGAAAATGACATCATGAAACGTGGAAATCTTCACACGCATTCAATATATTGCGACGGAAAAAGCAGCCTTGAGGAAACAGTAAAGGCTGCTATAGAAAAGGGCTTTTCATATTTGGGATTTTCAGGGCACGGGCATACAACCTTTGATGACAGTTATTGTATGAGTAAGGAAAACGAAGAAAAGTATTTTAAAGAAATTAATTTTTTGAAAGAAAAGTACAAAGATAAAATACAAATACTGTGCGGTATAGAGCGTGACCTTTTTTCAGATTATTTTGAACATAATTACGATTATGAGATAGCCTCTGTTCATTATATAAGATGTGGTGAAAAGCTTTTTGATGTAGATAACACTGCGCAAATACAAAATCAGTGTATAAAGGAATATTTTGATAATGACCCTTATGCTTATGCAGAGGAATATTACCGCCTTGTATCACAACTTAGAGGCGATATAATAGGGCACTTTGACCTTTTGACAAAGTTTGACCGTAATAATGAAATTTTCTCCCCAAAAGAAGAACGATACAAAAAAGCGGCACTTGGGGCACTTGAAACTCTGCTTGAGAAAGATGCTGTGTTTGAAGTGAATACGGGCGCTATGTCAAGAGGGTATAAGGATGCGCCATATCCTGATATATGGATTTTGGAGGAAATCAAAAAACGTGGCGGCAGAGTTATTATCACAAGTGACTGCCACGATGCAAAGCATCTTGATTACGCATTCGAAGAAACAGAAAAGCTTTTGTCGGATATCGGGTTTACGGATTTTATGACATCAGTGACAAATAAATAACACTGCACGCATTAAATATATAACGGCAGTCGTTTTCGGCAGAAAACGGCTGCTTTTTATATTCGCTATGAAGAGCGCAGATGTATTTGAATACGTCATCGACCTGTGTATTTGAAAGAGTGTTTTGTGATAAAAAGCTTTTTAATTTATGGTAAAGAAACTCTTCATAAGCAAGATGCTTCTTTAGCGGAATACGCTTTTTTGTGTTGTGCGGTGCTGTGAAAAAGTCTGCCGTGTAATGCAGTATACAGCCAAGCCGCACGAAGAAAAGAGGCGAAAAGAGACTCTTTTTAATTGAATTAATAAGATGATAAAGCATTTTCCTGCGAGTGAGGAAGCTGTGCTTTCGTATAAAGGTATAAACCATCAAATCAGGCAGAATACTGCCGAAGGAAATAAGCCTTCGGGAAAAAGGGGATACTAAATCCTGTGACAAATAATCAGAAAGAAGTATATGCGATTTTTTATTCATATCAACACCACCAAAAAAACCTGTATACATATTGCGCTTAATTCGCAATATGTATACAGGTTTTCAGCTTTGTATGAATTATTTGTCTGCCAGATATTTTCTGAAAACAACCTCTAAAATCTCGTCACGCTCCACCTTTGTGATAAGACTGCGTGCACCCTTATGACCTGTGATATAAGTAGGGTCGCCTGACATAATATACCCGACAAGCTGGCTGATAGGGTCATACCCCTTTTCAACTAGTGCTGCATGAACACGGCAAATAATAGCGTCGATTTCAGTATCCCGTGTTTTACAGATGTCAATATGATGTGTTAACTGATTGCTTGCCATAACAGATCACCTCTTTAAAAAATATCTCTGACTATATATTACAACATGAAAAGGCATAATTCAATAGCAGTAACACAATTTTAACAATACCGTTATCAAACATTAACTTTCAGATAATATTCCCTTTTTTACCAAAAACTCCTTAATCTTTTCGAAGCTTTCCTCACTTATGTCGTGCTCTATTTTACAGCTGTCAACATATGCGTTTTCCTCGCTTACGCCAAGATGCATCAGCGCACGGGCAATAATGTCATGGCGCTCGTACATTTTTTGCGCAATCGAAAGCCCTTTTTCTGTCAGACTAATGCCACCGTCATCATTTATGGTTATATATCCGTCTTCACGAAAAGCTTTCATGGCAACAGATACACTTGCCTTTGAAAAGCCAAGCTCATTTGCGATATCAATGCTGCGTACATATTTTTTCTGCTTTGACAGCATAAGAATAGTTTCGAGATAATTTTCTCCCGATTCTTTGATTTTCATTACAGTCCCTCCAAAATAAGAACTATTGACATTTTAACATATGTTTCAGAGAATTTCAAGTCTTTAGAATTTTACTGCTCTGCAGTGCTTGTAAATACGTCAGCAACCTCGGTAATAGTCATAAATGCAGATGGGTCTATTGTGTGAACAATGGTTTTCATTCTGGCAATCTGAAATCTATTTACCACAAAGTAAATAACTGTTTTGTCTTTGTTTGAATAACCGCCCTTAGCAAACATATTTGTTGTTCCGCATTCAAATTCATCAATCAATGCGGCGGTGATATCGGCAGGCTTTTCAGTAATTATCATAACCGCCTTTGAACGGTCAAGACCCTCTACTATAAAGTCAATCGTTTTAAGCCCTGCACCATATGTCACGATTGAATAAAGGGGAAGTATCCAGCTTTCCATAACAAAACCGCACGCAACATATAAAAGTACATTGTATATCATAACGAAGGTTCCAACGGTAATACCAAGCTTTTTTGAAAAAATGACTGACATAACCTCGATACCGTCAATCGCACCAAGTCGGAGGCCAAGCGGTCTTAGGAAGACAATTAGGGGCTACAACTCCTTGGCTCACAGAACGACATGGCTACGATCCGACTTACATATAAAAGTACATTGTATATCATAACGAAGGTTCCAACGGTAATACCAAGCTTTTTTGAAAAAATGACTGACATAACCTCGATACCGTCAATCGCACC
>JAZRLV010000087.1:0-15636 GCA_045646985.1 Clostridia bacterium
CAATGCTTGTAATTTCTTTAACCACATTTGTAAAAACACGTCCCTCTTTGGCGATTAAACTGGGGTTAGTGGTAACTCCACAGATTACTCCCATATCGTTTGCTTTTCTTATTTCATCTACATTTGCTGTGTCAATAAATAACTTCATTTTTATCCTACCTTCTTTCTTTTTTCCATTTTAGGACATAAAATTGGTAGAAACTTCATATTATTTCACTAATTTATACCAAAAAATCAGAATGATGTTGACGTATAAGATATTATGGTATATAATGATGAAAAAATAAGAAACAGGAATGATTTCTGATGAAAAATACCTTTGAATGTAAAAGAATACTTGTGGAGAATACTGCAAACAGCAGGGAAAAGCTTCTGATAAGAAAGAAGAATTTACATAATTATGACCTACACTGGCATGATTGCTTTGAAATAGAGTTAATTTTGAAGGGTCGTGTAACACAGATACTTAACGGTGAAAAGTATGAAATGTCACGTGGTGACATATATATGCTTAACCCTACTGATTTTCACAGCATTTACAGCGACGGGGCAGAGGTATATAATATAATGTTCAGCGAAAAAATGCTTGATGAGGCGGTTCTTCAGAAAATTTTGAGCATAGATAAAAATATGGTATTTCGTCTTAATATTCGTGAAATGCACAGTGCTGAATTTTTAATTTCCGAAATGCTTTATGAGTTTGAGCATGATACCGCTTTTTCAGATGCGATTATAAAAAACCTGATGGAATGTCTGTTTATGACCATTCTGAGAAAATGCGACTTTTCAGTAGACGAAAACTATGATAAAGAGCACGATGCAATACGTAAAGCCTTGCTTTATGTTCACAGCCGTTTTCGTGAAAATCCTACAATGGTACAGGTAGCACAGATAGCGGGATTTAATAAAAACTATTTCAGTGGATTATTTCACTTGACAACAGGAAAAACCTATAAGGAATATCTGAATGCACTTAAGCTTGAGCATGCGAAAAAACTTACATTGACAAGCAATATTCCTATTACGGAGATTTGTTATGCATCAGGATTTAATTCGCTGACAAATTTTTTAAGAGTGTTTAAAAGCGAATATGGAACTTCACCTGCATTAATGCGAAAGCAGCATAGAAAAAGCGAAGCAGTGACAGATTGATACTTGTCACTGCTTCGCTTGTTTCAAACAAGCGTACCTACCTGCCCCTAAGAGTGGGGGTTAGGGGATTGATGCGTTAAAGCGCTTTTTTATTACTCATTATCGGAAAGCAACATGTCACCTATTTTATAGACATCTCCTGCGCCCATAGTTATTACTATATCGCCACGCTTTGCCTGTGCCTTGATAAAATCGGCGGCTTCGGTGAAGGTCTTTTTATATACGGCATTCGGAATTGCATTTGCAAGCTGCTGTGCTGAAACTATACCCGTGTCCTTTTCTCTGGCAGCGTAGATATCTGTTATTACTATGTTTGCACCGCTGTTTGTGAGAACATTTACAAAATCATCGAAAAATGCCTTTGTTCTTGTGTATGTGTGTGGTTGGAACACGCACCAGATATTTTCATACTTCATATCTTTAGCGGCAGCTAATGTTGCATTAATTTCTGTAGGATGATGCGCATAATCATCAACAATCATAATTCCACCCATAATACCACGTGTTTCGAATCGGCGATGAGTACCCCCGAAATGATAGAGAGAATCGCATATATCATCAGTGGGAATTCCCAAATAGTCTGCACAGGCAAATGCGGCAAGTGCATCATATACATTATGAACACCTGGCACTGAAAGACGAATTTCGCCGACTTCTCTGCCTTTTTTGCATACTGTAAATGTATAGTGGTTATATCCGTTGTGAGTCATACTTCCAATAGTATAATCGCAATCTCCGCTTATACCAAAGGTTACAATAGTGCGGTCAATCCCTGCGATTGCTTTTTTGATGTTTTCATCCTCTCCATTTACAATGAGTGCACCATCAGGAGGGGTAAGCAGGCAAAGAGAACGGAATGTATCAATAATATGGTCTAAATCCTTGAAATAGTCCAGATGATCTGCTTCTATATTTGTAATAATAGATATTTTCGGGAAAAATCTTAAAAAGCTCTGATGGTATTCGCAGGCTTCAGCAATAAAGTATTTTTTGTTGCCGATATGAACATTTCCCTTGATTATGTCAAGCACGCCGCCTACAGTCACTGTAGGATTCATTCCGCATTCCATAAATACGTGCGTCAGCATACCCGAAGTAGTGGTTTTTCCGTGCGTACCGCTTATGGCAATGGGGCATTCATATTCCTTCATAATAATGCCGAGCATTTGTGCACGGTCAATCTGTGGAATATTAAGCTCTGCTGCACGCTGTCTTTCAGGATTATCTTCACCGATAGCGGCACTGTATACAACAATATCACAGTCTTTGACATTATCTGCATCATGTCCGATATACACTTTAACACCAAGCTCAACTAGTCTGTCTGTCAGCGGGGAAGATGACCTGTCAGACCCGCTGACAATGCATCCCTCTTTAAGAAGCATCTGTGCAATACCGGACATACTGACGCCACCAATACCTATAAGATATACTTTTAAACCATTTTTAATGGTAATATTGCTCAAAAAAATCACTCACCTTTATATAAAACATGTAATTTGAGAAAAAATTTTAATTTTTTGTTGAAATACCTTTCAATATTTGATATTATACATATTAAAGAGAAAAATCAATAGAAAAATGAAAAAAAATTAAAAAATATTCATTTTTGGAGGGAAAGGTTATGCAGATTACAGACATTAAAGTGAGAAAGGTTTCTCAGGAAGGAAAAATGAAGGCTGTCGTATCGGTTACATTTGACGATGCATTTGTTGTGCATGACATCAAGGTGATTGAGGGCAAGGAAAAGCTTTTTGCAGCTATGCCCAGCAGAAAATCAGCTGATGGTACATACAGAGATATTGTACACCCTATTACTTCCGACATGCGTGAGAAGCTTCAGAATGCTATAATGGAAAAGTATGAAGAATTTCTTAATGCAGAAGCTGAAGAATCAGCAGAGTAATCAGGCATATTATCGAAAAAGTCAGATTTATGCCTGTCATAACAGGCAGGCTTTTTTGGCTTGCCTGTTTTTGACATGATTTTAAGAAAGGATGATTTCAATGACAGAATTTTCAGCGCTTATTCTCGCTGCGGGCGAAGGTAAACGTATGAAAAGCGAAATGTCCAAGGTGGTACACAAGGTTTGTGGAAAAGAAATGATAAACCACGTACTTGACGCAGCTATAGGTGCGGGTGCAAAAAGAGCACAGATTGTTGTAGGACATTGTGCACAGCAGGTACAAAATGCGACCGAGGGCAGGGCAGATTACGCCTTTCAGAAGGAACAAAAGGGAACAGGCCACGCAGTAATGCAGGCACGCAATTTCCTTAAAAACAGCGAAAATGTTTTGATTCTTACGGGTGACACCCCTCTTATTACATCAAAAACACTTTCTGATGCGATGAATGCGCATATAGAGTGCGCAAATGATGTAACTGTAATTACGGCAGTTTTTGAAGATGCCACAGGTTACGGAAGAATCATCAGAAAAGAGGACGGCTCAGTCTCTAAGATTGTTGAACACAAGGATGCTAACGAGAAAGAACTTTTGGTAAAAGAGATTAACTCGGGAATGTATTTGTTCAAGGCTCAGTCTCTTTTAGCTGCACTTGACAATATTACAAATTCAAATGCTCAGGGCGAGTATTATTTGACAGATACGCTTGAAATTATTATTTCAAAGGGCGGAAAGGCAGGGGCTTTTATTGCCCCAAAGAGTGAAGAAATAATGGGTGTAAATGACAGAGTACAGCTGTCTGAAGCAGAAAAGAAGATGCGTCGCCGTATTAATGAAGGACATATGCTTTCGGGAGTTACAATTACAGACCCCGACAATACATATATATGCAGCGATGCTAAGATTGGTATGGATACCGTTATATCCCCGGGAACTGTTATTGAGGGCAATACAGTAATCGGTAAAAATGTTTATATCGGACCCAACTGCAAGTTAGTCAATGCGCAAATTGGCGAGGGAACAGACGTGAACATATCTACAATTATAGACAGCAGTGTAGGATGTAATACACATGTTGGTCCGTACGCATATATTCGCCCCGGCTGCACAGTAGGAAACGATTGTAAGGTCGGAGACTTTGTGGAGCTTAAAAAGGCAATAATCGGTGACGGTACAAAGCTTAGCCATCTTACATACGTAGGAGATGCCGAGGTAGGAAGTAAGGTTAATTTTGGCTGCGGTACGGTTGTTGTAAATTATGACGGAAAGAACAAGTATAAAACCGTTATCAAGGATAACGCATTTATAGGCTGTAATTCAAACCTTGTTTCGCCTGTAACGGTGAATGAAGGTGCATATATTGCAGCAGGCTCAACTATTACTGATGAGGTTCCTGCATCTTCTCTTGCGATTGCAAGAGCTCGTCAGGTGATAAAAGAGAACTGGGAAGACAGAAGAAAAAAATAATTTTAAATTTATAATACGGAGGAATTTTCAAAATGATACCACATGGTAAGAACATCAAGTTATTTGCAGCAAATTCAAACCCTAAGCTCGCACAGGAGATTGCAGAAAAATTACATGTTGATCTGGGTCAGTCGAGTGTAGGTCTGTTCTCTGACGGAGAAATCTTTGTTAACATCGGAGAAACAGTTCGTGGTAGTGATGTTTTCGTTGTTCAGTCAACAAGCTCTCCCGTAAATGACAATCTTATGGAGATGCTTATTATGATTGACGCATTTAAGCGTGCATCCGCAGGCAGAATTACAGCGGTAATTCCTTATTTTGGATATGCACGTCAGGATAGAAAGGCTAAAGCAAGAGACCCGATCAGTGCAAAGCTTGTTGCAGACCTTATCGCAACAGCCGGTGCTGACAGAGTACTTACAATGGACCTTCACGCTCCGCAGATTCAGGGATTTTTCAATATTCCTGTTGACCATTTGCTCGGCGTTCCGATTCTGGCTCCGTATTTTATCGAGAAGTTTAAGGATGATATGGAAGATATCGTAGTGGTATCTCCTGACTTTGGAAGTGTAACACGTGCAAGAAACTTTGCACAGAAGCTTAATGTTCCGATTGCGATAATTGATAAGCGCCGTCCTAAGCCAAATGTAAGTGAGGTTATGAATATTATCGGTGAGATTAAGGATAAGAGAGTAATCTTAGTTGATGATATGATTGATACAGCAGGTACTATTGTTCATGCTGCACAGGCACTTATTGAGAAAGGTGCAAAAGAGGTATATGCTTGCTGTACACATCCTGTACTCAGCGGTCCTGCTATAGAAAGACTTGAAGCAAGCCCGATTAAAGAGCTTGTATGCCTTAATACAATAGAGCTTCCTCCGGAAAAAATCATGAAGAAGACAAAGGTGCTTAGTGTTGCTCCTATTTTTGCTGAAGCAATCGAGCGTATTTATGAGGATATTTCTGTAAGCCCTCTGTTTGTATAATAAATTGTATATACAATATAATTACAATGCCGCCCCGGCTTCCGTGGCGGCATTGTGGGGTGTAAAAAACAATAAATCTGTCTATAATTAAAGGAGTATATTATGCGTCTAATAGTAGGATTGGGAAATCCAGGCCGTGAATATGAAAAAACAAGACATAATGTAGGATTTGTTGCAATAGACTATCTGGCAGAGCAAGCAGGAATTAAAATGGGTAAAATTAAATTTAAAGGAATATGCGGTGAAGGATTTATAGGAAACGAAAAGTGTATTCTTCTTAAACCGCAAACCTTTATGAATCTTAGCGGCGAAAGTGTGCGTGATGCGGCAGAGTTCTATAAAATCCCGCCCGAGGATATAATTGTTATATATGACGATGTAAATCTTGAAACGGGGAAAGTACGCATCCGTCCAAATGGAAGTGCCGGCGGACATAACGGAATGAAAAGCATCATTTATCTTTTGAATTCAGATAATTTTCCAAGAATTCGCTTTGGTGTAGGAGCACCGCAACACGATCTTGCAGACCATGTGCTGGGACACTTTAATGAGCAGGATGGTATTAACGTAACTAATGCTATAAAAAGAATTGAAGATATCATATCTGTTATGATTTCAAAGGACATAAGTGAAGCTATGAGCAGATTCAATAATAAGGTGCTGTGATAATATGAATATACTTAATAATCTACTAAGTACTTCCGATGAATTTGCAAAAATACTCAGTGCAGTGCAAAATGGCAAGTTTCCAATAATGATAAGCGGAAGCGCTGACGCACAGAAGGCACATCTTATAAATTCGTTGTGTGTAAAGACGGGGAAGCGTGCCTTTGTAATAACGCATAACGATATTTATGCACGAAGGCTTTGTGACGATTTAAGCTTTTTTGATGAAAACGAATGTGTATATATTCCACCGAAGGAAGTAGTCCTTTATGAAGTAGAAGCATCAAACCACGAGATTGAAAATAAACGTGCCGCAGCATTGGGGGCACTTTCAAAAGGGGCAAGTGCTATAGTATCTATAGAATCACTGCTCCACTTTGTTGCGGAAAAAAATCAGTTTGATTCAATGAAGCTTTCGTTTGAGTATGGTGGAATTACGGATTCTGCGTCACTTTCAGATAAGCTTACTGCGATGGGCTATTGCCGTGTTGACATTGTTAACTTAAAAGGTCAGTATGCAATTCGTGGAGGCATAGTGGATATATATTCACCTGATGCGCTTTTGCCAATAAGAATGGAGCTTTTCGGTGATGATATTGATTCACTCCGCAGCTTTGATTGCGAAACACAAATGAGCGTAGAAAAGCTTGATTTTGCGCAGATTCTTCCTGTGAATGTAGAAAGCTCCCGTTCAACGATGCTTTCATATATCGGTGATGAATATTTAATTTTTGTTGACGAGCCATCAAGAATAAGCGAGGCTGCAAAAGCGGTTGAATGGGAAACAAGTGAAAATATACAGACGCTTGCAGAAAAAGGATTCACTGCAAAGCTTTATGATTGTATTAACAGATATGTTGATATTATCGCAGATATAGAAAAGCGAAATACTATCTCTATAGCGTCAATCGGCAGGGCGTGTCCTGATTTTGAAATAAAGACAACTCTTGATATAACAACCAAAGGAATGCCAAGCTACAGCGGTAATATAGAATTTTTGATTTCTGATGTTAAGAATTGGCTTGATGAGGGAGTAAAAACAGTAATCTTAGGCGGAAGCAGTATGCGTGCCAAGAAAATAACGCAGATGCTGAATGAAAGAGATATTCGTGCTTCCTACGAGGAAAATCCGCAAGAACTATCTGATAAGTATGTTACTGTAATGTCAGGAAGCATCACAAAAGGGTTTGAATACCCGCTTGACGGATATGCAGTAGTCAGCGACAGGGAAATTTTTTCTGAGGAAAAGAAAAAACGGCGCACACATCGTGAAAAGGATACAATGAAAATCCGCAGTGCAGACCAGTTGGATATAGGCGACTACGTAGTACACCGTGCGCACGGAATCGGCAAATATCTGGGAATTGTGCGAATGAAGGTTGGCGGAATCAGTAAGGATTATATTAAAATAGAATACAGGGGAGAGGATTTTCTCTATTTACCTGTGGGACAGCTTGACGCAGTAAGCAAATATACAGGCGGAGAAAACAAGGTAATGCGGCTGAATCGACTTGGCTCAACAGAGTGGGTAAACGCAAAGAGAAAGGTACGCCAGTCAGTTGAAGAAATGGCGAAGAAGCTTGTAGCACTATATGCAGAGCGTTCAAAATCAAAGGGCGTAGCATTTGACGAGGATACTCCCTGGCAGCATGATTTTGAGGGGGCGTTCCCTTATGAGGAAACGGAGGATCAGCTGCGCAGTACAGAAGAAATAAAGAAAGATATGGAAAGCAGCCGCCCTATGGACAGACTCTTGTGCGGGGATGTCGGCTACGGAAAGACGGAGGTTGCAATGAGGGCTGCTTTCAAAGCTGTTATGAGCGGTTATCAGGTGGCATACCTTGTTCCGACAACAATTCTTGCATCGCAGCATTATCAGAATTTCGTAAACAGAATGAAGGATTTCCCTGTTACAGTGAGAATGCTTTCAAGATTTACAACACCTGCACAAACAAAGAAAACGTTAAAAATGCTGCAAAACGGTGAATGTGATATAGTTGTAGGTACGCATAAGCTTCTTTCAAAAAATGTAATTTTTAAAAAGCTTGGATTTTTGATAGTTGACGAGGAACAGAGATTTGGTGTAACACATAAGGAAAAAATCAAGGAAATGAAAAGTAATGTTGATGTGCTTACGCTTAGCGCTACGCCTATCCCCAGAACGCTCCATATGGCAATGATAGGAATTCGTGATATGAGTGTTCTTTCAGCACCACCGAGTGACCGCTACCCTGTGCAGACATATGTGCTTGAATACAATGAAGCGGTTGTGCGAAATGCTATTGAGCGTGAGGTGGCACGTGGTGGACAGGTGTATTATTTGCATAATCGTGTTGAAAGCATATACTCTGTTGCTGAAAGGCTGCGAAAATTAATGCCTGATATAAGGGTAAGTGTTGCTCACGGAAAGATGAACGAGAGCGAGCTTGACGATGTGATGCTTTCGGTGCAGCAGGGAGAGAGCGATGTTCTTGTATGTACCACTATAATTGAGACGGGACTTGATATTGCTAACGTAAATACCATTATTATTGAGAATGCAGATACGCTTGGTCTTAGTCAGCTTTATCAGCTTCGTGGCAGAGTGGGAAGAACAAATCGTCTTGCATATGCATATCTTACTTACAGGAAAAATAAAGTGCTTGACGAGGTTGCGGAGAAGAGATTGCGTGCAATACGTGAGTTTACAGAATTTGGGTCGGGCTTTCGAATTGCTATGCGTGACCTTGAAATAAGAGGTGCAGGAAACGTTCTCGGCCCTGAACAACACGGATTTATGGCAAGCGTGGGATATGATATGTACTGTGCGATACTTGAAGAAGCAGTAAATGAAGCGATGGGAAAACCAAAAAAGGAAGAAAAAGCAGAAACTGTAATTGACCTTGAGATTAATGCATTTATTCCTGACAACTATATTCCGACTTCAAATCTCAGAATAGAGGCATATAAACAGATTGCAGGAATTGAAAATATAGGAGACCGATATGCGGTTGAAGAAAGCTTTGAGGACAGATACGGTGAGATTCCAAATGAAACATATTCACTTCTTGAAATTCAGATGCTGCGTGTAGATGCACAAAATATCGGAATCAGAGAAATTGCGCATGCAGAGGCAGGTATAATATTTAAAATACAAAATCTTACACGTGAATTGGTTGATAAAATTTCTCTTCTTGCAGCAAAGAACAGAGGTAAAATCCTTTTTGGGGCAGGGGAAAATCCCTATATACTTCTGCGTGAAAAAAATCTAAAAAACGAAAAACTCATCGAAAGTGTAAATAATGTATTAAAGTGCTTGCAAAATGATGAGCAATAGTATATAATTGAGTGGATATTAAATCTTAGTATGGAAGGAACGGAAACCGATGAAAAAAACATTATCAATATTTCTTGCATTAATGCTTTGCATGTCGCTTCTTCTTAGCGGATGCAGCAACAATGAAATTGCCACACAGAACGATAAAGAGCTTAATGAAAGCATTGTTCTTACAGTGGGCAATGTAAAATATACCCAGGCTGACTATAACTTTATTTATAAGCTTCTTTATGATAATATGTCACAGTATGCGATGTATTACGGCGAGGATTGGATTAACTTTGAAATTCAGGAAGGCAAAACAATCGGTGATTTTATAAAAGAAAATACCCAGCTCCAGCTTAAGCAGCTTGCAGCGGCAAATATCATGGCTTCTGAAATGAATATTGATGTTGACAAGGATATAAAGAACGCTGTCAAGGACCAAAAGAAGAATATTATTGAGAATAACTATGGCGGAGAAAAGGAATATAAGGAATTCCTTGAAACTACACGTACAACAGATAAAGCTATTGACACATATCTTCAGATGTACGAAGTATACAACAAGCTTTATAAGAAGCTTAGCTCCAAGGGTGGAGAGGCATTTATTGAAGATAAGGACGTAGAGGCTTCTTTCCTTGAAGAATACAGCAATAAGCTCAGAGTTAAGCACATTCTGATTTCAACACAGGAGCAGACTGATGAAAACGGAAATACAACTCCTGCAAGAAGTGACAGCGATGCACAGAAGCTTGTTAAGGAAGTTATCGCAAAGCTTGACGCAGGCGAGGACTTTGATGCACTCATTGCAAAATATGATGAGGACCCGGGAATGGAAAGCGGCGGATTCTATGTGTTTGGCGACGGAGAGATGGTTCCCGAATTTGAAACCGCATCAAAGAATCTGGAAATTGGAAAGTACACAACAGATGGTGTAAAAACCGATTATGGTTATCATATCATAAAGAGATATGATATTACTACCGAAATGGATGAATTTAACGGTTATAAAGATTCTAAAATGCAGGAAAAGGCATCACAGCTTATTGAAAAGAAGCTTGAAGGCCTTAGTGTAAAGGTAGAGGAAAAGGTTATCGATAAGTATCTTGCAGCTTGGGAGAAGGACAGAAAGGCTGAAGAAGAGGCAGCTGCTAAGGAAAATGCCGATACAGCTCCCCAGGCAGAAGAGAATGATACAGAAAAAGCAGATGACGAAAAGAAAGCAGAATAATTTAATATAGTTCTTCGGGGCAGGGTGAAATTCCCTACCGACGGTAATCCGGTATCGGTAGTCCGTGAGCCTTTAAAAAGGTTGATACAGTGAGATTCTGTAACCGACAGTTATAGTCTGGATGAGAGAAGATTTAAAAGAATGCTAAAGAGCAGTCCCGTATGCTAGGACTGCTCTTTTTTTGAAAAGGTGAGTATAATGTATAAAACAAAAAAACTTACAACAACGGCGCTGCTTTGTGCGCTCGCCTACATAGCGACCTTTGTTGGCAGACTTCCGATAAGTACGGTGGCATTTTTGAAATATGACCCCAAAGATGTAATTGTGGTTATGGGCGGATTTATATTCGGACCGCTTACAGCAGTAATCATAAGTATAGCAGTTTCAATAATTGAAATGGTTACAATCAGCGATACAAACATTATAGGATGTATAATGAATATCGTTTCAACGATTTCTTTTGCACTTACTGCGTCCATTATATATGAGAGAAGCAGAAGCATAAAGGGCGCTGTCTGCGGTCTTTTAACTGCAATATTTGCAATGACGGTAACGATGGTTGTATGGAATTATCTGCTTACACCATTTTTTTATGGTATGCCCAGAGAAGAGGTTGCAAAAATGCTCCTGCCTATATTTGTGCCGTTCAACCTGATAAAAAGCAGTCTTAATACGGCGTTGACATTACTGCTTTACAAGCCGTTTGTGAGAATACTGCGCCGTGCAGGACTTATAGAAATAAGGGAAAGTGCCTCCGGCGGTATAATGAGTAAAGGCGTAAGTATACTTGCCATATTTTTAATTGTAATGGCAGTAGGAGCGATTCTCATTATTAACTGATACTGTGCTTTTGTTCATACTTCATTTTGGTAGCCATACCGCCACGTATATGACGCTCTGCCTTGTTTTTGTCAAGTACTGTTTTGACACGCAGTGCAAGTATCGGGTCAATATCACTTAATCTTGCAGTGACGTCTTTATGTACACTTGATTTTGAATAACCGAATTTCTTAGCTGTGGCACGAACAGTTGTGTTATTTTCTATTATGTATGAGGCGAGCATAATTGCACGCATTTCAATATAGTCCTTCAAAATAAATAGCCCCCTTAACTGCATTTGTTCTAACATATGCACGTTAAGGGGGCTATTATGTCAATTATTTTATTATTTGTCCTCGACTTTTCCGTACAGGTTAAGTCTGAAAAGACGGCTTTCATCCTCTTCATTTTCGCATTCTATAGTAGCATGGCTAAGACTTCCGCCCTGCACAATGCTCATAAGACCGATTACACGGCAAAACGCAGACATAAGATTGATTTTGTCACCCTCGTCAGTTGTCATCCAAACCTGTCCCTTACAGTTGTTAAGCTCCTTTACAAAAGCATTTACATCAAGATCATGAATTTCAAATTGTCTCATATTAGTATACCTCCTTATGATTATTACAAAAATAGCATAATCCAAATATTGGCTAAAGTCAATACGTGTAACCAAAATTTAACTTAAATTTTACAGTGCGTGATTATCAGCCCATTTGTTTCTTAATTCTGTTTGCCTCTTTAGCTCTGAGGTCTGTGTCAAGAATTCTCTTTCTTATACGAAGGAAGTTAGGAGTTACTTCCAAAAGCTCATCATCTGCTAAAAATTCAAGACTTTCTTCAAGGCTAAGCAGCTTTGGGGGGGTAAGACGAAGCGCCTCGTCACTTCCGGCTGCACGCATATTTGTTGCCTGTTTACGTTTGCATACGTTAACAACAATATCCTCAAGTCTGCTACATTCACCTACTACCATACCCTGATAAACTTTTTCTCCGGGTCCTATAAACATAAGTCCACGATCCTGTGAATTGAAAAGTCCGTATGCAACAGATTCACCTGTTTCGTAGGCTATAAGGCTGCCACGTGAACGGGTAGTAAGCTCTCCGACAATTACAGGCTCATAGCTGTCAAATACGCTGTTTATAATACCTGTACCTTTTGTAGCAGTAAGAAGCTCACCACGATAGCCTATAAGCCCTCTGGAGGGGATTCTGAATTCAAGCTTTGTATAACCAGCAGCACCGGGTGACATATTTGTAAGAGTGCCTTTACGAGTACCGATACCCTCCATAACAACACCTGTATGCTCATCAGGAACGTCAACGGTAAGAATTTCTACGGGCTCGCACATTACGCCGTCAATTTCCTTGTTTATGGTTTTAGGCTTGCTTACCTGAAATTCGTATCCTTCACGGCGCATATTTTCAATAAGAACAGACAGATGAAGTTCACCTCTGCCTGAAACGATAAAGCTGTCGGGGGAATCTGTTTCGGATACTCTGAGAGCTATGTTGCTTTCAAGCTCACGGTCCAAGCGGTCACGAAGGTGACGGCTTGTTACATAGTCGCCGTCCTGACCTGCAAAAGGACTGTTATTAACACTGAAAGTCATTGAAAGAACGGGTTCGTCAACAGGGGTAAAGGGAAGAGGCTCGACAATACCGTTTGCGCATATTGTGTCACCGATATTAATTTTTTCAACACCGCTTATTGCAACAATTTCTCCTGCGCCTGCCTCGTCTATAACTTGTTTTTCAAGGTCTTTGTATGAAAAAAGCTTGGAAACTCTGGAATTGTAGGGTGTCATACCATCACGGCTTATTGTAATAGGCATATTGGTTTTTACACAGCCACGATTAATTCTGCCAACTGCAATTCTTCCTGTAAATGTATCGTAGTCAATATTTGACACAAGCATCTGAAATTCTCCCTCTGTAGTATCTTTGGGAGACGGAATATGTGAAAGTATTAAATCAAACAATACTTTGAGGTCATCTGTATGGTTGTCAGGAGAAAGGCTTGCCCAACCATCTCTGCCTGAAACGTATACGACAGGAGAATCAAGCTGATCGTCGGTAGCATCAAGGTCAATGAAGAGCTCCAAAAGTTCATCAGTAACCTCGTATGGGCGTGCGTTGGGGCGGTCAGCTTTATTTACAACCATAATAATTGAAAGATTCAAATCAAGCGCTTTTTTTAGAACAAAGCGTGTCTGGGGCATGCAGCCTTCAAAAGCGTCAACAAGAAGCAGTACACCGTCTGCCATTTTAAGTCCACGCTCAACCTCACCGCCAAAGTCGGCATGCCCGGGAGTGTCGATAATATTAATTTTGACATCGTTATACATAAGGCTTGTGTTTTTGGCAAGAATAGTAATACCACGCTCTTTTTCGATGTCATTTGAATCCATTACACGTTCTTCAACCTGTGCGTTTTCCCGAAAAACACCGCTTTGACGCAGCATTGCATCTACCAAAGTAGTTTTACCATGATCAACGTGAGCGATAATTGCGATGTTTCTTATATTCTTTGGCTCTATCATTAATTTACTTCCTTTCAATTTCTTGTATCTTTTTCTGTTACAAAGGTGCTCCATGTATCTGCATACTGAAGGAGAAGAAGCAGAGGCGTTTCCTTTGTTGCAACAGATTTATTGTCATCTACATACTGTCCATCATGGTACATAATTGCCTGAACTTCACTTTCCGAAAGTGTGATGTATGGAAGTGCAAGATACAGACTGCGCAGAGGAACACTAAGATAAACTAAAGAGTCGTTCATTCTGTAGGGCACAGACGGGCCATAACCATACTGTTTTTGTTTTGCAGTAGGCTCGTTTGCTATATATTGCGGATTACCGGGCATACCCGACTTGCCAAGGTCGTGTATGAGTGCTGTTATAATGCAGCTTTCCACATCAATATCAGGTGCGATAGCTTCTCTTATTTTAAGCATGTTTTCGGCAACGTTTACACTATGCTCTAAAAGTCCCTGCTTTCTGCAAAGATGAAAACGTGTGCTTGCCGGGGAATTAAGATAATCGGTTTGATTTTCCACAAATTCCATAAGATGTAAGAATTCGTCCCTACGGTTTATCACACGTGATTTGAGTACTTCATAACGCTCTGTAACTGTCATCAGAAAAACTCCTTAAAAAACATTTCAATCTATTATATAACAAATTTCAATCTATTTCAATAAATATTTTGCCCTGAAATGAAAAATATACTTTACATAAAAATAAGTAAAATGTATAATATTCAAGTAGGAGGGATAAAAATGATTGAAATGATTCACAAATTTGATTTTGCAATTCTTGATTTTATACATAATAATCTATCATCACCCATTATGGATAAACTTATGGTGTTTATAACTACGCTCGGTAATGCGGGTATGATATGGATTGTAATAGGACTTATAATGCTTTGCACTAAAAAGTACAGAAAAACAGGAGTTATGCTTGTTGTAGGACTTACAATAGGTCTTATTCTTGGGAATTTCATACTAAAACCCGGCATTGCAAGAATAAGACCTTTTGGAATAAGAGAGGGAATAGAGCTTTTAATAAAAGCGCCATCTGACTATTCTTTTCCGTCGGGACACACGCTTGCATCTGTTATAAGCGCAGTAATAATATTGATTTGCCATAAAAAAATCGGGTGCTATACAATGGCGCTTGCGGTGCTTATAGCTTTTTCAAGACTTTATTTGTATGTTCATTTTCCTACAGATATAATCGGAGGTGCATTATTGGGAACGATAATTGCAGTAATAAGTGTTAAAATTGTAAATCGTTTTTTTGACAAAATATAACAATGTGAACTATTGAATATTAGTAAAGAATAAATACATACTATTACTGCAAGCCTTTTTAAAGGAGGACGTTCTTTATGAGAAGAGCATTAGGATTTGCCAAAGGCTTCCTTGCAGGATCCTTGATTGGCGGTGCTGTTTGTATGATGATGGAGCCGCCAAATACAGCCAAAATTAAAAAAGTGTATAAAAGAACTAACCGTGCACTTAAAAATGTAGGATATGCTATAGAAGATTTGGTTGTAAGCAAATAGGATAGGGGTGTAGCAAAATGCGCACACCACACAAGGCAA
>JAZRLV010000088.1:0-1815 GCA_045646985.1 Clostridia bacterium
ATCTTCGTATACGTGCATTGCACCCTTCTCTTCAATAAGTTTGACCGCCGCCGTATTGTTGTGCTCAACATTTTCTACTTTTGTATCTCCTGGCAGCACTATAGTCGGACGGAAATAGAACTGTTCTGCCTGCGAGCCTGTGGAAAGAGAGCCTGCTGCATCAACTACGTAAACAGCTTTAGCACTGGTCAGGTTACGTGTTAAATATATATCTGTCGCTGTTGAAGTATTCAATTCTGCCCTTTTTCCGTTATCCTTAAAATATGCCAGAATATTCATTTCACTGTATGTCATTATGAAGCAGTGCCGCTTTATCTCTCCTTCAATTTTCACCGGCAACAATCGCTTTTGTATGCTTTCATCAAAAAGCCTGACATAAATAGTTTCCAGAAGGATGTCTATGTCTGACAACGGATATACACCACGCATTGCCTTAGAAAAATACGCTTTGTATGGAGAAAGTTTTTTTCGCACAAGTACTACAGTGTTTTCACCGTAATAGTCCTTTCCTGCTACGATATACTCCGTTTGGGTTCCGTCTTCATCAATCAACACTGTACTGCCGTCATTGCATTCTTTAAGTATTTTTGTGTTTTCTTTTGGAATAACAACGCATATATCACCATTGCCTGCACTCTCGGGGAGTGTCTGTGAAACACAGATGTTTCTTACACACATCTGCGACAAATCAGATTTATACGCCCGCAGCATTCCCGAAAGTCCGCCACCGCTTTTTTTCAGGCATTCCTCCACTATTTTTTGTGCATACAGGAATATATCCTCTTTTTTTCCCTGAGAATCATAAACAATGCTTTGCATGTCTCCCGAGGCATCCTTTCCGTCATTTCCTTTAGGAATATAAAAGGACAGTATCGGCGAAGCAATATCATCATTATTTATTTCTGCATAAGCGTTTTGTGAAGATGAAAGTGTCGTTACATTTCCGATTCTAAACACAGGAGTAACTGCATCCTTACCGTTTTCTCCCTTATCACCTTTATCTCCCTTATCACCTTTTGAACCTGTATCACCCTTTGCACCGCTATCTCCCTTGTCACCTTTTTCTCCCTTTATACGTCCAAGATTGAAGCTTGCCATAACTGTCCCCTCCTTTTACATATTTCGTGCGGCAGCCTGGGTTAAAAACTCATCAGACTCGCTGTCCATAAGGCGGGCAGTCTTGATATCCTGACGCATCGAATTTTCTATAACATCTGCAAATTTCTTCTTAATTTTAACCTTTCTGCCTCGTGCAATAACACAGCTTTCTCCGTTTACTGCTACAAATACGTTGTCCTTATAGTCCTTGTTATCACGGAAAAGCTCTATTTCCACCAAAGAATTTTCGTCAGCTGATTTAATTGCTGTAGTCTGTACCTTTTTATTTGTTGCCATAATAGCATCCTCCCTTTATTTTATCATTTGGTGGGTGTAAAATAACTCGTTTTTTTACACCCACTTGTTAGGGGATAGGAAAAAAGTATATTTTTCGCCTTTTTGCGCTCTGGACTTTTTTTACATCCCCTTTTTTTATCAGTTTCCGAATGTGCTTGCTGTTTCAATCCTTATCATATAAGGCTCTACAAGTCTTACTGCCGCCTTGGTCGCCTTCCAGCCGGCAGTTGCTCTCTGATTAAGAGGGTCGGCTGTGCCGGCAGAGCCAAGCTGTTTTATAATGTGTGTAAGACCGCCACCGGAAATCTCCGTTGTTCCGTAAGCATTGTCGCCTATGATGAGAGTTGAATAAACATCAATACCCTCAAGACCTGCTTCTCCGGGATAAATGATATCACCGTTTTGGGGAGTAACGGTAAG
>JAZRLV010000089.1:0-6096 GCA_045646985.1 Clostridia bacterium
GTTAAGCATCTGCATTTTCATATGCTTGGCGGAAGAAGCCTTGCGTGGCCTCCGGGCTAAGCAAACTGTGTTTGCAATGAAATATTTTTCTTCGCAAAATGTGAAATTCGTCTGTGACGAATGAAATTCTTCCTGACGGAAGAGTGAAATTTGCCTACGGCAAGTTATAACAGTATTGCGGCGAATGATTCGCTGCAATACTGTTTATTACATAGGAAAGAAGTAAGCTAAATGAGAAAAATTATAGATTTTCACGCACATATTTTTAATCCGAAAATTGCACATCTTGCAATAGTAAATCTTGAAAAGCATTATGGCATGAGGTGGGAATGGCTGGGGACGATTACCGATATGAAAGAGGAAATGGATAAGTCGCTCTTTTACAAGGCCGTTATCTTTTCCACCCCCACAAAGCCCACACAGGTAACGATAAATAATGACTTTCTCTTTGATTTAAGGGATGACAGATTTATAGTTTTCGGTAGTGTGCATCCCGATTTTGAAGATGTGGCATACGAAATTCAGCGTATAAAAAATCACGGACTGCGTGGTTTTAAATTCCACCCCGATTTTCAGCAATTCAATATCGATGATGACAAGGCGCTTTATATGTATGAGCAGATAGGGGAGGATTATCCGATAGTTTTACACGTAGGCGATAAAAAGCTTGATTTTTCAAATCCCGAAAGGTTATCAAGAGTTTTGGAAAAATTTCCAACGCATAAATTTGTAGCGGCGCACATGGGCGGTTACAGCGTGTGGGAAAAGGAAGCAAAATTCCTTACAGGAAAGAATGTGTGGTTTGATACCTCCAGTACAATGCACGGTGTTGCCCCCCAGCAAATGGCTCAGATGATTCGCAGTCATGGTGCGGATAAAGTTCTTTTCGGAACGGATTATCCTGCCGTTTCCCTTGCGGCGGAAGCAGAAAGAATTGAAGCACTTGATTTGACGGAAGAAGAAAAAGACATGATTTTCTATAAAAATGCAGAAAAATTATTGGAGCTGTAATATATGAAAGGTTTAGAAGAAAGTCTTAGGGAAAACGGAATATGTGTTACCACCACAAAAGGAAACAGCATGAATCCCATGCTTGTTGAGGGAAGAGATAAGGTTGTAATAGTTCCCCCTGTGTTTCCGCTTAAAAAGTATGATATTCCGGTTTACAGACGGGGAGACCATTATACCATGCACCGCATTGTAAAGGTGAGCAGAAACGGCTATATCATATGTGGTGATAACAGAATTACGCTTGAGCGTGATATAAAGGATAAGGACATAATCGGCGTACTTGAAGGCTTTTATCAAGGAGATAAATATATAAGCTGTGATGATGCAGTGTATTTAAAATACGCAAAAAAGGTATGCCGTAGGCTGCCACTGAAAATTTTAAAAAGCCTACCCAAAAGAGTAATCAGTAAGTTAAAAAGAATGATTTTGAAGTAACAAAAGTTAAACACCCCTGCCAAAATACATTGGCAGGGGTGTGCTTATATAGGTCTATTCAAAAAATCTTTTACATAGTCAATCTGTTCCTCTATTGATGCGATAGATGTACCGCCGGCTGAAATTCTCTTTTCAGCGCAGTTTTTAAGGTCGATTTCTGCATATAAATCTTCTTCAAAAAGATTGTCAAACTCTTTATATTCAGAAAGAGTAAGAGTTTCAAGGGTTTTCTTCTCGGCAATACATTTTCCGACAATCTGACCCACTGTTTTATATGCACTACGGAATGGCTGTCCCTTTTTAACGAGATAGTCTGCAAGGTCGGTTGCGTTTATAAAGCCCTCACTTGCGGCAGCATACATCTTATCCTTGCGGACAGTCATGGTTTCAATCATAGGTGCAAAGATGCTAAGACATTTTTTTACAGTTTCACAGCTGTCAAAGATTGCCTCTTTATCCTCCTGCATATCCTTGTTATATGCAAGGGGGAGTCCTTTTAAAACTGTAAGCATTGCCATCAAATCACCATATACACGACCTGTTTTACCACGCACAAGCTCTGCCATGTCGGGATTTTTCTTCTGCGGCATAATGGAAGAGCCTGTTGTGTAGGAATCGTCAAGCTCTACAAATTTGAATTCCCACGATGACCAGAGAATAACCTCTTCTGAAAAGCGTGACAGGTGAGTCATAATAAGTGCAAATGCACTCATAAGCTCAACACAGAAATCCCTGTCAGAAACGCCGTCAATGCTGTTAAGCGTAATTCCGTCAAATCCGAGGTTGCGTGCTACCATTTTGCGGTCAGTATTATATGTTGTACCTGCAAGAGCACAACTGCCGAGGGGGGAGTAATTCATTCGTTTAACAGCGTCCTCTATTCTTCCGATATCACGAATAAACATCATTGCATATGCACACAGATGATGGGCAAACATGATCGGCTGTGCACGCTGAAGATGAGTGTATCCCGGAAGAATAGTATCCTTATGCTTTGCCGCCTGATTAATAATAGCACACAAAAGCTTTCTTGTAAGTCCTATTACTTCATTTGCCTCGTCACGCATGTAAAGACGGATATCAAGTGCGACCTGATCGTTACGGCTGCGTGCAGTATGAAGCCTTTTTCCAACATCTCCGATGCGTTTTGTAAGCTCTGCCTCGATGAACATATGAATATCCTCTGCATCAAAATCAAAGGGAAGAGCGCCGCTGTCAATATCATTTTCAATATCCATAAGTCCCTTGTGTATTGCAATACGGTCATCCGTTGATATTATATTACACTCCTCAAGCATAGCTGCGTGTGCTATTGAACCGTGTATATCCTGTTTATACATTTTACAATCAAAATGTATTGATGAATTAAAATCGTCAGCCTCTTTATCGAGCGCCTTAGAAAAGCGCCCTGCCCACATCTTATCCATAAAAACACCTTCTTTATGTTATTAGGCTGGTGACAGAGTCACCAGCCTGTAATTTTCTGTAATAGGAGATAGTGAAGAATAATCATTCCGAACTTCGCACTCCGAATTTCGCATTTGCAAAGAATAAATAATTCAAAAATTATTTATTCTTTGCATCTACCATTGCCTGTACCTTAATGGGAAGTCCAAAGAGATTAATGAATCCCTCTGAATCCATCTGGTTGTAATCACTTTCGCCGAATGTTGCAATTTCCTCACTGTAAAGAGAATAATCACTCCATACGCCTGCATTAATCATATTACCCTTGTACAGCTTAAGTCTTACTTTACCTGTAACCTTTTCCTGTGTTTTGTCAACAAATGCGCTGAGAGCCTCACGAAGAGGAGTAAACCACTGTCCGTTATAAACAAGCTCTGCAAAAGTGATAGAAAGCTTCTGCTTTTCATGGAGAGTCATCTTGTCAAGACAGATTGATTCAAGAACACTGTGTGCCTTGTAAAGAATAGCACCTCCTGGGGTTTCGTAAACACCTCTGCACTTCATACCTACAAGACGGTTTTCAACGATATCAAGAAGTCCGATACCATTCTTTCCGCCAACCTCGTTAAGGGCAAGAATGATTTCCTTTGCGCTCATCTTCTTATCGTTAAATGCAACGGGAACACCCTGCTCAAAATTGAGTGTAATATATGTAGGTTCATCGGGAGCCATAATGGGGGAAACGCCCATTTCAAGGAAACCGGGCTTTTCATACTGCGGCTCGTTACCTGTATCCTCAAGGTCAAGACCTTCGTGGCTGAGATGCCAGAGGTTTTTATCCTTGGAATAGTTGGTTTCACGGTTTATCTTAAGAGGAACGTTGTGTGCCTCTGCATACTCGATTTCTTCTTCACGGGATTTGATATCCCAGATACGCCAGGGGGCAATTATGGGCATTTCGGGCGCAAAGTGCTTGATAGCAAGCTCAAAACGAACCTGGTCATTACCCTTACCTGTACAGCCGTGACAGATAGCATCAGCGCCTTCCTTTAAAGCAACCTCAACCAATCCCTTAGCAATACAGGGACGTGCATGGCTTGTTCCGAGGAGATATTCCTCGTAAATTGCGCCTGTTTTCATTGTGGGAATAATATAATCATTTACATATTCCTCTGTAAGGTCAAGTACATAAAGCTTTGATGCACCTGTCTTAATTGCCTTTTCTTCAAGACCGTCAAGCTCGTCATTCTGACCTACGTTACCTGCAACAGCAATAACCTCGCAGTTGTTGTAGTTTTCCTTGAGCCACGGAATAATTATTGATGTGTCAAGTCCACCACTGTAGGCGAGAACTACTTTTTTAATATCTTTTTTATCCATTACAATTATCTCCTTTTTTTCGGCTGCTCAAAAATGCACCGACCGTTCATTGGCGTTAAAATTAATAATTAATATAATCAAACCTTGTCAGTAAAATATTAATTTTGGTAGAAATCCGTTAGAATACGGATTTCTTTTTTTGATGCCAATGAACTACGAACAAACTTCACCTCTCGCTGTATAACATACAGCTTCGGACAAGCCCCTACGGGGTTCAGTTTGTCCGTTCTGCACTATTTTTCAGCACCCTAATTTATCATTGAAACAAGTATAACACTAAATGTATAATTATGCAAGAGTTTTTGCATAAAAATTCAAATAAATTGAAAATTGAAAGTTGAAAATTGAAAATTATGGTGGATTTTTGCCAATGCAAAAATCTTCATTCATTTCGAATTTCGAACTCCGCATTTCGCATTAATATTCATAAACTCCTTCAAATACCTTTTCAGCATCACCCGTAAGGAATACTCCTTCGTCTGTGTAGCGTACGATAAGCTCGCCACCCTCAACTCTTACTGAAATATCGGTATCCTTGTCGCAGAAGCCGTTTTCAACAGCGGCAATAGCAGCTGCACATGCGCCTGTTCCGCAGGCAGGTGTTTCACCGTTGCCACGCTCCCAAACACGCATTCTGATCGTACGCTTGTCAATAATCTTTACAAATTCAGTATTAATACGCTCGGGGAATATAGGTGCATTTTCAAAACGTGGTCCGATTGTTTCGGTATCAATGTTATATACATTGTCACAGATAACAACGCAGTGTGGGTTGCCGATTGAAAGGCAGGTGATGTTATAATTCTTACCACCGATTGTAACCTTTTCGTTTACGATACGCTCAGCGGGCATATCTACAGGAATAAGTGCGGGAGAAAATTCTGCCTTACCCATCTGTACAGTTACACTTGTAACCTTGTTATCAAACAGATGAAGAGTAAGCTTTCTTACACCGCTTGCAGTTTCAATCGTTATATGACGGTGAGTTACATATCCGTTATCATAAAGGTATTTACCCACGCAGCGGATTGAGTTACCCGCCATACGTCCCTCGCTGCCGTCAGTGTTAAATATGCGCATCTTTGCATCTGCAACATCAGATTTTTCAATCAGAACAAGTCCGTCTGCACCGATACCTCTATGACGGTCAGAGAATACTATGCTAAGTGCTTCAGGGAATGTATACTTACCCTCAAAATTGTTGATGAAAATATAGTCATCACCCGTGCCCTGCATCTTAATAAACGGAATGCTTATCTTTTCTGTACGCAGCTTTGCAATATCTGTAAGCTCTGTATTGTACTGATTGAAGCGGCTAAGAAGAATGTCTGCAAGCGCATTTGCAGTATCAAGAGAGGTAAGACAAGCAACGCTTAACTGAAGTGCACGGCGATGAAGTCTGATAAACTTTTCAATCTCATGGGGTCTTCCTGAATTGGTGTGAATAATGTAACCAATCTTTTCGCCCTCAAGCAGCGAATAAATCTTTTCACCCTCAACTGTCTGAGCAGGAATTCCGAGTGATTCTATAATAAGGGCATTCTTTTCGTCTGCATAGATTTCAAGGTTTGCATCGTAAAGCTTCTTTGCAAGCTCGATAAGGTCATACTTATCCTTGGAATCAACGCTGATATATACGCCGCCCTTGCTTTCAAGGTTGAAGCCTGCCGCCATAAGACCCTTATAAAGTGCTTCATTAAGAGTTTTACCAATTCCAAGCACCTCACCTGTAGATTTCATTTCAGGTCCTAAGATAGAGTTGATGCCTGAAAGCTTCTCAAATGAGAATACAGGTACCTTAACAGCATAGTAGGGGGGCATCTTGTAAAGACCGCTGCCGTATCCAAGGTCAAGAAGGGGAGT
>JAZRLV010000090.1:0-15744 GCA_045646985.1 Clostridia bacterium
CCGACCTTATACGCAGAAAAATTTAAAATGATTTTAATACGGAGGACGAAGATAGGCTGACGCCTTTCGAGGACGACAAATTGAAAGCATTCAAATTTGTCAAGTATAAGGCGCAACCAGTTCGACTCTCCGATGACTAAAGGACAAAGATTATGAAAAAAAGAGCTTTTATTTTATTTTTAATAATAACATTAGTAGCATCGCCCTGTGCACAGGCGTTTAACATTTCGGCAGTGGGTGCATGCAGTATGGATTTTGAATCCGGGGACTTTCTTTACGAGAAAAATCCGGATATGTCCCTTACTCCCGCAAGCCTGACAAAAATAATGACTCTGTACATTGTTTTTGAAAAAATGGCGGAGGGAACCCTCTCTAAAGATACCCCTATAGTCATATCGGAAAACGCTGCAAGACTTTCCCGTGACAAAGAGGCGACAAATATTATCCTTAATCAGGGCGAAGCAATAAAGCTTGATACCCTTATAGATGCTATGGTAATTGTTTCTGCATGTGCATCGTGCACAGCAGTGGCAGAGCATATATGCGGAAGCGAGGAAAATTTTGCGCTTTTAATGAATGAAACGGCTTCAAGGCTTGGAATAAGTGCATATTTCACAGATGCGTCGGGGCTTTCTGATTATAATCTGATTACCCCTAAAGGTATAGCCATTCTTGTAAGAGAGTTTATTGCAAAATACCCCGACATTCTTAATTATACAAAAAAGAGCAAGGTGTGGATAAAAGGTAAGGAATACAAGAATACAAACCAATTTCTCGATATTGAAAGCAAAAACTATTACAGCGGGGTAGACGGATTTAAAACGGGGACAACCTCCCGTGCAGGAAAATGCCTTGTTTCAACAGCGCAAAAGGATGGGGAAAGAATTATAAGTGTACTTATGAAGGCAGACACGAATGCAGCAAGGTATTCTGATTCAAGGGCGATTCTTGACAGTGCTTTTGACACAGTCAGGTATCTTAATTGGAATTTGTTTTCAACGGACATAAGGGCATATATAGACGGAGTTGAAATTCCGTGCTGTTATTCCCTCGGTAGGAAAAAGACGCTGTGTATAACGGCGGAAAACCTTAATTTTTATGGCTTTGACACGTATTATGATGCAGATAGCTCAACTCTGTACATATATGAAAACAATTTAAAGGAAATTTCTCCTGTTGTTTGTGAAAAAGAAGCTGCGCCGTCCATGCCGATTTATAAGATATATGAGCAGCCGTCACTCAAGGTTGTAATGATAAAGGAAGGGGTGCAGTATCCGCTTGAAACTGTATTTTCGCTTAACGGGCAGTGCTGTATCAGCTTTGACGAGCTTGGAAAATTCTTTAGTTATAGTTGGGATGGAGAAAAAAGAACAGCGCTATTAAATACGGGGCTTTGATAGAACGTATAAAAAAGCTGTGACCAAAATGATTTATTTTTGGTCACAGCTTTTTTATACGTTTTGTAGGGATTGTGTCTTAATCATTCCGGATTTAGGAATATGCCGCCTTAAAACTCTTTTTTGCGACATACGAAAAGCCTTTGTTCGATACTCTACTCTGTAGGCGATTTCCTTTTTCTTATAATTACGGCATAAAAGCCCTGAAAACAGAATAATTATTTCAATAAACAAATTAACAAATGCAGACGAATAAATATATGAAATGTTTTCTATGTAATCCACACCTGAAAGATAATTAAGATTAAAAATCTGCATTGGCATTGCTATTGCATAGATAAACGCACGAATGTCTGAAATAGACATCCATATAAGTGTTATGGCAGTAAATATAGCATATGCACATACACTTAAAACACAGTAGTCCGAAAATTTGTAAAAAATTGAATAATAGTAGCTTTGCATCTTAAGCATAAGAAAAAGAAACAGTCCAAATGATGCAAGCGTACATATAAACATCAAAAAGTCAGAATGCATGGGCATCAGGTTGTCCAAAACAAGGTTTTTGATTAAGAAAAACGGCAGTGAACAAACTACGGATACACCGCATATCATAATAGCACGTTTTGTTATTTCATCTGCAATAATGGGAAAGCGAGAAAATCCGCACATCTGTGTAACTGAAAGAAGCATTGAAAAAAGAAGTGCAAAAACAAAGCAAATATAGCGCAGTGAAGCCGTGTCGTTTACAAACACTCTGAAAAGCGCAAAAAGGGCGAGTGCCATAAATGCGCCGAAAATCAGCTTTGAAACGAAAACCATACATACGTACCCGGGGGAAAAGAGCTGCCTTTTTTTCTCAACAGGAACTTTGAGATATGTGTTTTTATTCCTCTGCAAGGGCGAATTTTTGTCATACCTGTACACATTGATTGTGTGCTGCGGCTTTTTCAGAAGAATTGAATGAAAAAGGGCAACAGGAAACAATATGAGTGCATATACATACCATTTGGAAAAACGTCGGTTTCTGTATGCTGCAATCATAGCAGGAATGTATGCAACTATTATTAAACTAAGAACGAAACAGGCAATCTTGTAGTGAGCCACACAAATCCCCCTTTTTTTAGTGCTTAATTAATATGCCTTACCCCAGTAAACCATAGATTTTGCTTTCTTTCCGCAGCATACGCAAGTATCTGACAGAGTTTCCTGCTCGAACGGCATACAACGTGCGGTAGCACCTGTGTCTTCTTTGATTTTATTTTCGCACTCTACATCACCGCACCACATTGATTTCACAAAGCCGGGCTTTGTTTCAATTATGTCCTTAAAACTGTCATAATCAAGTGCAATGTGGGTGTTTTCTTCACGATGCTCCAGAGCCTTTTTATAGAGAGAATTCTGAATATCGTCAAGAAGCTTTGTGATAGTTTCTTCAATTCCGTCAAGCGATGCTGTAATTTTTTCACCGTTGTCACGTCTTACAAGCACGCAGCAGTTATTTTCTATATCCTTAGGACCAATTTCAAGTCTTACGGGAACACCCTTCATTTCGTATTCTGCAAACTTCCATCCGGGAGACTTATCCGAAAGGTCAATATCTGCACGCACGGAGTTTTTAAGGAGATTGCAAAGCTCAGACGCTTTTTCCTTAACTCCTTCCTTATGCATTGCAATAGGAACAATCATAACCTGCTTAGGCGCAATTTTAGGCGGAAGAACAAGACCGCTGTTATCGCCGTGTACCATGATGATAGCACCGATAAGGCGTGTTGTAACACCCCATGATGTCTGATATACGTACTGAAGCTTATTATCCTTATCTGAATACTGAATGCCGAAAGCCTTTGCAAAGCCGTTTCCGAAGTTATGGCTGGTACCTGACTGGAGCGCCTTACCGTCATGCATAAGACTCTCGATTGTATAAGTAGCATCTGCACCTGCAAATTTTTCCTTGTCTGTCTTTCTGCCTTTTACAACAGGGATTGCAAGATACTGCTCGCAGAAATCAGCATATACATTAAGCATACGGATTGTTTCTTCCTGTGCATCTTCGGCAGTTGCGTGTGCAGTATGTCCCTCCTGCCACAAAAATTCCATGCTGCGCAAGAACGGACGGGTAGTTTTCTCCCATCTTACAACGCTGCACCACTGGTTATAAAGCTTAGGCAGGTCACGGTGTGACTGAATAATGTTTTTGTAATGCTCACAAAAAAGCGTCTCACTGGTAGGACGCACACACATACGGTCCTGTAGCTTTTCGTTGCCGCCATGTGTTACCCACGCAACCTCGGGCGCAAAGCCCTCAACATGGTCCTTCTCCTTCTGAAGAAGTGATTCGGGAATAAACATCGGCATGTATACATTTTCGTGACCAAGCTCTTTAAACTTAGCGTCAAGAACATGCTGAATGTTTTCCCACAATGCATATGCATACGGACGGAATACACAGCATCCCTTGATGCTTGTATATTCGATAAGGTCCGCTTTTTTTACAATGTCGGTATACCAACGGGCAAAATCCTCATCCATTGAGGTGATTTCTTCAACTAATTTTTTTTCCTTGCTCATCATCTTAGTCCCTTCAAAATTGCTTTATTTTACTGTATATTTATCTTATTTTATCAAACACAGGGCAATTTGTCAATTATTATTAAATGCTGAATTGACAAATCACGCACAATGTTATAAAATCAAAGAAAAGGGGGTAATATAAATGGAAAGAAGAGATAAACACAATTATTATCTTGATATAGCGGCAACAGTCCTTGAAAGGGGAACTTGCCTTCGCAGAAATTACGGCTCAATCATAGTAAAAAATGACGAGATTATTTCTACAGGATATACAGGCGCACCAAGAGGGCGCAAGAATTGTATGGATTTAGGCTATTGCCGCAGACAGATGCTTAATATCCCCAGAGGGGAGCGTTACGAGCTGTGCAGAAGTGTACATAGCGAGGCAAATGCTATTATCAGTGCGTCACGCCGTGACATGATTGGTGCAACGCTTTACCTTGCGGGCAAGGATTGCGAAACGGGGGAGCTTGTGCATGATGCAACAAGCTGTGCTATGTGTAAGCGCCATATTATAAACGCAGGTATTAAAACCGTTGTTGTACGCCGCACCCAGTCAGAGTTCGAGGAAATTGATGTTGAGCGTGACTGGATTGAAAACGACGACAGCCTGGGAGACCAGTTAGGATATTAACCGAAACGAAAATCCGCCTCTTAAAATCGAGCTTGGATTATTTCGCTTCGATTCTCCGATGACTAGAATGGGGGATGAACAATGATATATACTCAAATAACACAGCTTACGGGAAAAACTCCTATGATGGAGCTTGTAAATTTTGAAAAGGACTATGATGCCAAGGGGAAAATTCTTGCCAAATTGGAATTTTTTAACCCCGCCGGCAGTGTTAAAGACCGTGTTGCAAATAAAATGATAAGTGATGCAGAGGAAAAAGGTATTCTTAAAGAAGATTCAGTAATTATTGAGCCTACAAGCGGAAATACAGGTATAGGACTTGCCGCAATTTGTGCCGCAAAAGGATACAAGGTTATTCTTACTATGCCCGAAACTATGAGTGTTGAAAGAAGAAATCTTCTTAAGGCATACGGTGCCTGCATTGTTCTGACAGACGGAAAAAGCGGGATGAATGGTGCTATTGAAAAGGCAAAGGAAATTGCGGCATCTACCCCCAACAGCTTTATTGCAGGACAGTTTGAAAACATGGCAAACCCTCAGGCGCATTATGAAACGACTGGTCCTGAAATATGGCAGGACACAGACGGCAAGGTTGATATTTTTATTGCGGGAATAGGCACAGGCGGAACCATATCGGGCACAGGAAAATTTCTTAAGGAGAAAAATCCCGATATAAAAATAATTGGTGTTGAGCCGACAGATTCCCCCGTGCTTACGCAAGGAAAATCAGGCGCACACCAACTTCAGGGGATAGGTGCAGGATTTGTGCCCGCTACCCTCGACACAAAAATTTACGATGAAATAATAACTGTAACTACAGACGATGCATACAAGGCGAGCCGTGCCCTTGCACGCAAGGAAGGAATCCTTGTTGGGATTTCCTCCGGTGCTGCGGCATATGCTGCAAGCATGCTGGCAAAAAGAGACGAAAATAAAGGGAAAAATATAGTTGTACTGCTCCCGGATTCGGGAGAAAGGTATCTCTCTACCCCGATGTTCCAATAAAAAAGAACTCTGAGCCTGCGCTAATGTCGCACCCTAAACTTATACAAACATAGTTTCATGCGTCTTGATTTTACACAAATTCCTATACAACAAAAGCCCCGCAAGATTATAAATCTTGCGGGGCTTTTACTATCTCTTAATCAAATATAATTTATCAAACAAAGCACTGCAAATGCGGCAAATATAACTGCACAAGCACCAACGAATACGTTTGTAACAACCTTACTCTGGAATTTGTTATGCAGCTTGAGATAATAATAAATCTGACTCATAACAAATATAACGCCCAGCGCAAGATAATTAATGTAAAAAGGCTTATAGCTGCCGAATTTAGTACAATAACGAATGACCGTTGTGCTCAGAAATACAAAAATACATGCACTACAGTAGATGAAGAAGCCCTTCTTTTCTTTATAAGCACTCCACGCAGCACAGCCCATTGCACCTACAAGAGCAACCCATCTGAGAATTTCAATAAATGCAAGTGCGCCGTTAACTGTCATTGGGTCAGTTGACATTTTCTGAATAAACAAAAGAAGCAAAGCATATAGAATTGTAACTGAAGAAAAGAATACTATTTTGTTGTCAAGTCTTTCCTTTTCTTGTTTACTGAGTTTATTTTTCATTTTATCCCTCCGCTGTCGGAAATTAGTTCCATGACCATTTTATTTTACAATGAGCAGAGGAAAAAGTCAATGATTTTAATTAAAAATTCAAATAAAAACTAATGTTTAGCCGAAAAAATCAGCAATAAAAGCGATTTAAAATATTTTCAAACAAGGTGTCGGTTTTGCTAAAATCCATTGCTTTCACGTAAAAAGCCTCCAGGTCATCGTGCAGCAGCTTTGCTTTCTTTACCATTGTACAGGCATTGTCAAGAAGTGTTCCTGCCTGAGAAAAACGCTTTTCCATGAGAGGAAGGTCACTCATTTGTGTGTAGAATGTATCCTGTGATATTCTTTCCCCGTACGGGAAGATAATTCCCATGCTTTGTGTGCAAAAGGCTGTGCGTATTTCGGGAAAAATAATATGGTCGGTTTTTTCGGGCATTATCGAGCATGGACAGTGGATAATTTGTGCGCCTTTCATTTTTGCGTGGAAAAGAATGGTCTTTAAAATATAATTTGCGGCGCTTCCCCACTTGTCCTCTATTATATATATTTTATCTGCAAGCGCTTCTACTGTGCGGTTGAAATTCTTTATTTCACCTACTGTAACTGCGCTTAAAAGACGCTTGCTTTCTCTGCCGTTTTCCCCGTCAGGAATATTATTTAATGCCTGATTAATAAATTTTGATGCGGCGGTTTTATCAATATGCTTTTTGCTGTATCTCCGGTTTTCTTGAAAAAGTATGCTTGCGGCTTTGATATATGCACCTGCAGCCTTGTGATAATCGCCAATGCGTGTGCCTACATAGGCAATTTCATCTTTGTTTTTATTAAGCTGGGCGCAATCCCATAAATCGCCTGTATACATAATGTGATGAAGTGCCCCGGGTAAGAAAGGGTCCTCTGTGTGCGGGGCTGTGCCGTCCATTATTGCAAAATTTGCCGTTTTGTCAATCACTGCATCAAGTGATTCGGGGTCTGATGCACATGGTATTATTTCAAGATTGTGTCCTTTCCCCTCTGCATAAGAAAGGACTCTTTTCATCAGTGACGATTTTCCGCTGCCGGGACCTCCCTTTAAAATAAGCAGCTGCATGGAGTCAGATTGCTCCTGCAGCTGCTGAAAGTAAGAAACAAAATCCATATTTGAATTAGCACCGAGAAAGAATTTAATTTTATCCTTCATAATATCAGCTCCTTTTCACACTTATTATATGCAAAAAGGCTATATTATGTCATTTTTAAGTTATTTTACGATTGTAACAGTAGAAGCTGCCTCGTCCCATGTAACAACGGCACCGATACCGTTTTCAATAACTTCCTTGGGAACGAGAGTTCTGTCTGTTGAAATAATGGGCGCATTTGCAAGCTCAAATGAATCGCCGTTTACAAACATAAGATTGTTACCAATCTGAATTGTTGTGATAGTTCCTTCGTAATCAGAAAAAACAGTCTGTGTTTCTTCGTGCCAGTTAACCTTTGCGCCAAGCTTTTCAATTACAAAACGGTAAGGGATAAGAACAGTTTCTCCCTCTACAACCGGCTGGCGGTCAAATTCTACAGCCTCTCCGTTCACAAGAACGGTAATATCAGCTGCCAATGCTGATGTAGCGGCAAAAATCATCATTACCGCAAGAAATAATGTTAAAATCTTTTTCATATTCCATCTACCTCCGTAATTTTTTCTTTTTCCTCTCGGGGCTTTTGTTCTTCTTTGTTAATATCGGTGGGTGTATCTTTTGTGTCAACAGGCGTCTCTGTTTTAGATGCTGTATCTTCTGAAAGAGTAGGAATAGTTGCGTTTATACTGTAAAACACACGTGTGCCATCAGTGTTTACATACCATATCACTTTTCCGCCCGACTCAATCGGCTGACAGCTTTGGGAAAGCTTTCCGCTTACCTCGTAAACACTGCCTGTCTGATTTCCATAGGAATCTATAAACGCATAGCATATCGTATTACTGTTTTCGTCAAAATCTGAAAACTTTTGCCACAGCACCATGAAGTTTGAGTCCTGAAGCTTTACGATATATGGTACACTTCCTGTAAGTTGCACTCCGGTGTAGCGTGCCAGACAGGTGTGGCGCATCTGCCATGTGTTCTTATCAGTCCATAAAAGATATATATCACGGTTTTCTCTTTCAATGCCCTCAATATTTATACTGCTGTAGCCTGTTGCAAGAGAATGGTCAATAGTGCTCATAGGAACAAGATATCCGTGCTCTGATACCTGGAGTCCGCCTATCATTGCACCTGTACAGTTTGCCGCAAGTGCACCGCCTACGTTGAATATGCTTTGTGTCTTTAAAACCTTGCCGCTAAAGTCAAGCTCCTGTAAAAAAGCACCACGTATCGGAGCCGCATCTGAAAGGTTAGCCGTAATAAGTCTGCCGTTATCAATTCTTACAAATTCACGCAGCGCATGGCTTGTATGGTTATACTGGAATTTACCAAGCATGTTGCATGGCTTCCAGGTGGTTTTATCAACAATTACTGTAAGCTGTGTCTGCGGGCGGTTTCCGTTTTCATCAAGGTACTGGCTTCTTGAGGTGTGCAGTACGAGGTATCTGTCATCCTCATACATCTGTCCGCCCGAGGCATCAAACGGAATTGCCGTCTTACAGTTGTTTATAGAAACCTCACTGATTTTCACAAAGCTTTTATCATAGATTACAATTTTTATAACCTCTCTGGAATTGTCATCAAGCAGATTTTCCTGGCCAAACGCAATGTAGTTGTAATCCTTGCCGAAATACAGTGCGCCGAAAAGCGGAAGCTCTTTTGCAATCGCAAATGATGATAAATGATTAAAAGATGAATCGTAAGTTTCAATATTTATATGCTCGGCTATCTCTACTGCAGCAAAAGTTCCGTCGCTATTTTGCACCAGATGTGACGATGCTGCCTCTCCCCATCTGTTAAAGGTTTCGTTTTTTGTTATAACAGATTCCCTTGCATCAAGAGTGCGTCCCGAATCAAATGAAGAAATATACGGGATATAAGCACCGCTGCGGTAAACATTAACTGTACGTGCGTTTTCGTCCCACAAATACGTACCGCACAGCTTTGCAAGGTCATCTGCATATATACACGTAAGGCCGCCTATATTAAAGCTTTCAATGGGCGTTCCTTCAAAATTCGTAGTAATATCGGTATAATACACATTGCCTACGGGCGTGCCTATCGGCTTATCAGATGGAGTGTCTGAAAACACAAGTGTATCTGTGCTTCCATAGATATCCTTGTTTGTCAACGTAAGAACTCTCGTTTCCTCGTCAAAGCTCACCCCGAAATTCAGCCTTCCGCCCAGCTTATTAAGATGCTGTGTCACAATCGCTGTTCTTCCGTTAATGTTATATGAGGGAACACGCACCCCCTCAATATATGTCACAATATCGGTGCTTAAAATCTTTCCCGTAACATCTCCGACGTTGTATGCAAGAGCATAAAACGAAGCAATGTTTCCTGCCAGGACAAGAGAAAGCACACCGCAGAAAAATTTTTTAAAATTTTTTCGCATTACGTCCTCCGAAAAATAATTATTGTTAAATCTATTCTAGAACAAGTGACCGTTTCGTTCAATGTGCCACAAGTTTGTAGGGCGCAGCGCTTACGATGTGCCGAAAGCGGTTCGTCGGGAACCGCCGAACCCTACATTGTACAAATTGTTTGAACGATTTAGATTCCAATAACTTTTTAATGAATTGACAACTATGTTGTCATGAATTGGCTCCCGCCATGATTTCTCGCTATCGCTCCATGAATTAAATTGCCTTTATAATGCACCGACAGGTGCAATTCATGAGTCAAAGACTCAATTCATGAAATCTTGGATTTCACTTCATGCCGAAGGCAATTCATTGAGTTTGCTTTGCAAATTCATTATACCACATATTATAAGTATGTTCAATAAAATTAAAAATTTTTTTAACAGTAGTTTGCACTGCTTGACTTATAATTGTTAAAATGGTAAAATCAAAGAAATGAAAGTGAGGATTAATGCTATGAGCTATGCTGATATTGTTTTTAAACAAAATTGTGAGGATATTTTAAATCACGGATTTTCCGATGAAGCACTTGATGTCCGCCCCGTGTGGGAGGACGGCATAAAAGCGCACACCGTTAAAAAGTTTTGCATCGTAAACAGATACGATTTATCAAAGGAGTTCCCCGTTATAACACTGCGCAAGACAAACCTTACGGCTGCGTGTGACGAGCTTTTGTGGATATGGCAGAAAAAAAGTAATAATATAAAGGACCTTTCCAGCCACATATGGGATTCATGGGCAGACGAGGACGGCAGCATAGGCAAGGCTTACGGATATCAGCTGGGTGTGAAGCATAAGTATAAGGAAGGAATGTTTGACCAGGTTGACAGAGTATTGTTTGACCTTAAGCATAATCCCCAGAGCAGAAGAATTATGACAAATATTTATAATCATAGCGACCTTAACGAAATGGGGCTTTATCCGTGTGCTTATTCGGTGACCTTTAATGTCAGCGGAGATACACTTAATGCAATTTTAAATCAGCGGTCACAGGATATGCTTACGGCAAACAACTGGAATGTTTGTCAGTATGCAGTGCTTGTTCACATGATGGCGCAGGTAAGCGGTCTTAAGGTTGGTGAGCTTGTGCACGTTATTGCCGATGCACATATTTATGACAGACATATTCCTTTGGTTGAAGAAATACTTTCAAAAACCCCTTACGATGCACCGGAGTTTAAAATAGATAAATCAATCGATGATTTTTATAAATTCACAGTGGAAAGCTTTTCGTTTGAAAACTATAATTTCCATACACTGGGCAAAAAAATCCCTGTGGCAATCTGATGAGAGGAAAATGATTTGTTATGAAAATGATAGTCTGCGTTTCGCAAAATTACGGAATAGGAAAAAATGGGGAGCTTCTTTTCTCCCTCCCCCCCGATATGAAGCTTTTCAGGGAAACTACCCAGGGAAAGGTTGTAATAATGGGACGAAGCACGCTTGATTCCTTTCCCGGGGGAAAGGCGCTTAAAAACAGAGTTAATGTAGTGCTTACCCGTGATAAGGCTTTTGAAAGGGAGAACACATACGTTTTTCATTCAAAAGAAGAAGTTCTTGATTTTGTCAGTCGATATAACAGCGATGACGTGTATGTAATAGGCGGTGCACAGATTTACGAAATGTTTCGTGATGTATGTGACGAGGCGATTGTTACCAAGGTGCGTAAAGAGGCAGTGTGCGATACGTTCTTCTTTGATATTGACAGTGACAGCACCTGGAAAAAAGAAAAGGAAAGCGATATAATGTTGCATGAGGGAACAGAGTTTACCTTCTGCACATATACACGATTTGACAAATAAAAAAAACGGAGTATAATACAAATGGCAGGATAATTAGAATTCTGTTGAAAGGTGGTAGTAAAATGTTTTGTCCCAAATGCGGAAAAATAAACCCCGATGATAAAGAATTATGCAGCGGCTGCGGTGCAGAGCTTTCACAAGGAAAAATCGATGTTCCTAAAAAGAAAAAGGGTAAGATTTTTAAAACTGTCCTTGCGCTTCTTGCGCTTGCAGTTGTGGTTTGTATTGTAATTTTACTCCTTAACGGCTGTGCAACCGGTCAGATTCCAAAAGAAAAAATGACATTTTAAGAAGGTGTTTTTTTGAGCAAGGTCAAAAAGTTTTTTTCGTTTTTAATAAAAGCACTTGACACTCATCCGATAGTGTGCTTCATGGTTTTGAGCATATTGGAGAATTTTATTATAGAAAGCCTCAGCAGGCAGAGTATTATTAAGGGCTTTAATCATGTGATAAGCAGTCCTACTGTTTTTTTCTATAATTCTCTTATAATTATGCTGACGCTTTCTGTGTCGCTTCTGTTTAAAAAGCGGCTTTTTGGAGTAGTGCTGATTTCTTCTATGTGGCTTATTTTCGGAGTCATTAATAATGTTGTACTTTCCTACAGAGTAACCCCGCTGGGTGCAATAGATTTTCAGATTGTAAAATTCAGCCTTATACTTATGTATTTAACAAAGGGTCAGCGAATTGCGCTATATATTGCTGCGGGGGTTTTGATAGTTTCATTAATAGTGCTGTGGGTAGTAGCACCGAAAATCAGCGGAAAGGTGCATTATGGAAAAAATGCCGCATCAATAATCGGATTACTTATATGTGTTCTTATGGCGACAAATATAGCACGTAATATAGAGGCTATAAGCACGGATTTTGGACATCTTGCCGGTGCATATGAGGATTACGGGTTTGTATACTGCTTTTCAAGCGGTGTGATTGATACGGGAATTGATAAACCCTCGAATTACGGTGAGGAAAGCACTAAGGAGCTTCTTTCCAGGCTCCCTCAGTCAAACGACGCTACAGACGCAATTAAGCCTGATATTGTTCTTATACAGCTTGAATCATTTATTGACCCCAAAACCATAAAAAATATGTCCTTTTCAGATGACCCGGCGCAAATTCACACATATCTGCGTGAATATTTTTCAGGAGGTAGACTTTCTGTGCCCTCCTTTGGCGGTGGTACAGCTAATACCGAGTTTGAGGTGCTTACGGGAATAAACTTAGATAACTTTGGGTCGGGTGAATATCCTTACAAGACCATTATGCTTGAGGAAACTTCTGAAACAATAGCATATAATCTTAAGGAATTAGGATACAGCGCCCATGCAATCCATAATCATACAGGTAATTTTTATGACCGTGACAAGGTATATCCCAGAATGGGATTTGACAGCTTTCAATCAAAGGAATATATGTATGATTTTGAAACAACCCCCTATGGTTGGTGCAAGGACAAGGAGCTTACAGAGGAGATTATAACAGCTCTTAATTATGTGGACGAAGAAAGCGGCATAGAAAGTGAAACTCCCCGTTTTGTATGGACTGTTTCTGTACAGGGGCACGGGGCATATCCGTCGGAGCCTATAGCTGATGCTGAAAACGTTATAAAAATTGAAAGTGATGCATATACAGAGCAGGAATTGTGTGCCCTCGGGTATTATATAAATCAGATATGGGAAATGGATATGTTTTTAGGAAATCTGATTTCTGCGCTTGAAAACAGAAATCGCCCTACTCTCCTGATTGCTTACGGAGACCATCTCCCTGCAATAGGACTTGAGGGAGAGGACCTTACAACGGGGGACGCATATTCAACAGAATACGTGACGTGGAATAATTTTGGACTTAAAAAACAAAACAGAGATTTGCGCACGTATGAGCTTTCCGGTGAAATCATGAGCTGGCTTGGATTTAACAACGGAAATTTGACGAAGCTTCATCAGCTCAAAAAAGATACTCCTGAGTTTTCTGAAGAGGAATACCAGAAAAACATTGCGCATCTTGCCTATGATATGCTCTATGGCGAGAATTATCAGTTTAGCGGTGAAAAGCCTTATATCATGACTGGTATGCGCATGGGAACACTTCCGATAACTCTTGATAACATTAAAGTTATGGGAACATCATTATATGTTCAGGGAAGCGGATTTACTGAAAAGAGTAAAATATTTATAAACGGAGAACGCTGTAACACTGTTATGCTGAGCCGCTACAGCCTTATGGCATCAAATACGGATATAAAAGAGGGAGACAGTGTCACTGTGGGACAGTCCTCCAGTAAGCGAGAGGTTTTGAGTTATTCTCTTCCGCTTGTATACAGTGAAAAGGACCATTTCATAGAAACAATACTTCCTGAAGAACAAAAGACAGAATAAAGTATTAAATACTGGGCTGTGATAAAATTACAGCCCAGTATCTCTTTAATATGATAAATTTCAAAATATTTTTATTTTTTACTTGACAATCCGTGACAGGTTGATTATAATAGTTGAGTAGCGTATCTGGGTGTGGCGCAGTTTGGTAGCGTGCTTGAATGGGGTTCAAGAGGCCGAGAGTTCGAGTCTCTCCACTCAGACCATAAAAAAGACGATTCTTCGGAATCGTCTTTTTTCGTAGAATTTTAATCTTTTCTTTTGTTGAATTTTGTAGAAATATGTGTTATAATGATTTCAACAAAGTTGAAATCAATGAATTGCCTGACGGCATGAATTGAAATCTAAGATTTCATGAATTGAGCCTTGCGGCTCATGAATGGCACTTCGTGCATTGTAAAGGCAATTCAATTCATGGAGCGAAGCGAGAATTCATGGCACAGCCAATTCGTGACAACGAAGTTGTCAATTCATTAAAAATAGTGGCATCTAAATCGTACACGAATTTTATAATGATTTAAATTGAACACTAATTTTACAAAATAAAGAAAAGGATATTTATTATGCGCTGTAAAGAGGGAAGAAGAATTAAAGGTGGAATTCCTATGGATGCGGTTTCACCATTTATTATGCCGAACCGTACAGGAGCATCCAATACGTTTTTCACAACAGTTAATATAGAAAAATGCGAGCAGCTTATTCGTGAAAAAAGAGCTGAGGGTATGACGGGATTTGGGATGATACATATTTTTATGGCGGCATACGTGCGTGTTGTTTCACAGCTTCCGGGCATTAACCGATATATTCGCAGACAGAGAGTGTATGCACGCAATGGTATAGAAATTTGTATGGCAATCAAAAAAGTGATGGAGCTTAATGCACCTGAAACGGTTTTGAAGCTTAGTGCACTCCCTGACGATACGCTTGAGACAATATATTATCAGCTTAACAGCCAAATAGAAATAAACAAGCAAGACGGGGACCATAATGATATGGACACAGCAGCACGAATCCTTGTGAAATTGCCAAGTGTTTTGCTGCGTTTTACCGTTTGGGTATTGAGGCTTTTAGACTATTTCGGACTACTTCCACGTTTTCTTACAAAATTGAGTCCGTTTCATGGCTCGCTGTTTATAACAAATATGGGCTCTCTTGGAATGCCGCCCATTTATCATCATCTTTATGATTTTGGAAATCTGCCGGTATTTATTGCTATGGGTGCAAAAAGAACAGAATATAATATGAATAAAGATGGAGAGGTTGAAAAAAACAGGGTAATTGATTTTACCGTAGTTTGTGACGAGAGAATATGTGACGGTCATTATTACGCAACCGCATTTAAGAAACTTAAGAAATATATAGAAAACCCCGAGAAGCTTCTTTCCCAACCGGAAAAAATATTTGAGGATATAAAATAAGGCGTATTTCGTTGAAAAAAGCACTTGCAAGTGAACCGAACCAGTAAAAACAGACAATATACAAAAAGCACCTCCTATGGTAGAATATATCATAGGAGGTTTTGTTATGTCAGGAATGTACATTTGTGGACGTACATTTTTTGTCAACTTTTTTCAGTAGTAAGTTTAGCGGCGAACCTACGAGATAGTACAGACTCCTTTACTTTTGTCTAAACTGCATCTGTGTGCAGTCGACACCTTGTAGCATCACAGTTTGTGCGTGGCGAATAAATCGCCATCTACAAACTGCGGCTACTGCGTTTCTGAGGCGTGCTCTTCATCTTCCGCAGGAAGCGAGCACGCCTCAGACTACCAACTTCGCCCCGCTCAGTTGACACAAGTCGGATC
>JAZRLV010000091.1:0-3442 GCA_045646985.1 Clostridia bacterium
CGATTACCATTGATAAAGGAAAAAAAGACGGGGTTAAGAAAAACAGTGTTGTACTGGTTCCCGAGGGGCTTGTAGGTGTAGTGTGCGAAGTAGCACACAACTATTCTAAGGTAAAGACGATTTTTGATGCAGAAAGCTTTGTTTCGGCAGTTTGTCTGCGCAGCGGTGATATGGGCATTGTATCAGCATACTCAAATACAGGAAAGTGCAGTATGAATTATATTGATAAATCTGCAAAAACAGTAGTAGGGGATATGATTGAAACCTCGGGCACGGGTGGAATTTTCCCTAAAGGAATTCTTATAGGAAAAATTACAGAAATAAAAGAGGACAGTCGCTCGCTTACGTTGAGTGCTACCGTTGAAACGGGTGTTAATCTTAACAGTCTTGATACAGTTCTTGTAACGATTGGATAAGGGGTGAATACAGTGAGATATATTTCAAAAGCACTAGGGATATATCTGGCTTTTTTAGCGCAGACACTTATATTTGAAAACATAAAAATATTCTCATGCTCGCCCGATATCCTTATAACGGCAATTATTATATGTGCCGTTTCATCAGATTATATGAAATCCGCAGCGCTTGGCGCATTTGGCGGAATGCTTGTAGATGTGATGTGTGGAAATGTATTCGGGATAAACATTCTTATATATATGTATCTTGCATTGCTTGTCAGCCTTGCTGTTGGTGAAAAAACTGAAAATTCCCCTCTTTTGATGAGCTGGGTTGTGTTTATAGCTATAGCAGCTATGCAGATTATCATCGGAGTATTTAAGTCCATGCTGGGATATTCATCTTCTATTGGAATTATGGGTGCAAATATCCTTGTAAAAGGTATGTTTGCGTCTGTTTTTACATTGTTGTTTGTGCTTTTGTATCAGAAACTGAAGAAAAAGGCAGCTAAGAGAGCTTGCAGTGCGAGGGAGGAAACAATATGAAACATAGACGGTATATTGCGTGTTACGTGTTGTTTTCCTTCATACTTTTTATGTTTTTTGCACGGCTTGTTAATTTACAGGTTGCAAATGGTGCTTATTACAGGGAAAAGAGCGATTCCCGGACAACACGAAGTATTGAGCTTGCAGCCCCACGAGGGGAGATCCTTGACCGTAACGGACGAGCTATCGTTTCAAACAGAACGGGATATAATGTTTATATTCTCAGGAATAAAGAAAAAACAGCGCAGCAGCTTAACAGGGTAATTGCTAATCTTTTTGGGGCGGTGAGTGCATCTGACAGTGATGTTAATGACATACTGCCGATTAAATTTAAAGACGGTGCATATAAATTCACATTAAAAAGTGACAGCGCAAAAAAGTGGAAAGAGGAAAACGGATTTGATAAAAAGGACAGTGCCGAAGATGTGATGCGGCTTCTGCGCGAAAAGTACGAAATATCAGATTTTTCGCCTTGGAAAACCATTTGTGTTGCGGCAACACGTATTGATATGAAAAAACGTGGATTTTCTTCTGTCACGCCTTATTTATTCGCAGAGAATGCGCCTATTAAGGAAATATCAGTAATCAAGGAACAGACGGACAAATTTTCCGATGTCAGTGTTGTAACACAGCCTGTGAGATTTTATCAGTATCCGACACTTGGCGCACACATTCTGGGAAGAGTTGGCCTTATAAGCGCAAGCGAATATGAAGAAAATAAAAATAACGGATATAACATAAATTCACATATAGGAAAAGACGGTATAGAAAAATATATGGAGGAATATCTGCGTGGAGAAAACGGCAGCGGAAGCGTGCAGCAGACTACGGGCGGCTACAGCACGGGGGAAAGCGTGATCAAAGCCCCTGTAAACGGCAGAAACGTAAGCCTGACGATAGACCTTGATATGCAGCTTGCTTGTGAAAAAGCACTGGAAGAAACTATAGCAGAAATCCGTGCAGCTTCGGACAGTGCAGAGGGCGGCAAAGATGCGGATGCAGGAAGTATTGTTGCTATAGATGTTAATACAGGGGATATTTTGGCAATGGCATCATACCCGTCATACAATATAGAAAATTTCGGAAAGAATTATAACGAGCTGCTCGAAAATCCGTCAAACCCTCTGTTTAACAGGGCACTTGCAGGAAATTATGCACCTGCTTCGACGTTTAAGCTTCTTGTGGCGGCAGCGGCTCTTGAGGAAGGTGTTATAACGCCGGAAGAAGAAATTCTTGACACGGGAAAATACACATATTTCAAGGATTATCAGCCGGGCTGTTGGATTTATAACCAGACAGGGGGAACGCACGGCTATCTTAACGTATCTGAAGCGATACGTGATTCGTGTAATATATTCTTTTTTGAAACGGGGCGCAAGCTGACTATTGAAAAAATTAATGAATATGCAGCACGCTTCGGTCTTGGTCAAAGCAGCGGTATAGAGCTTAAGAATGACGAAAGAAACGGAGTTGTTGCGAGTCCCCAGAATAGAAAGGCACATGGTGGTATCTGGTATCCGGGTGACACCTGCCAGACAGCAATCGGGCAGTCAGATACGCTTGTAACACCGCTTCAGCTGGCAAATTATATTGCTACCATAGCAAACGGCGGAACACGCTACAGACCGCATCTTATAAAATCTGTAGAAAATCTTGACAGAACTGTAAGTGAAGAAACAAAGAGTGAAATTCTTGATAAAATTGAGCTAAAGGAAGAAAACAGACAGGCTATATTAAAGGGTATGCGTATGGTTGTTACAGAGGGTACGGCAGACAGTGCCTTTGCAAACTGCAAGACAAGCGTTGCCGCAAAAACGGGCAGTGCACAAACCTCTGAAATATACACAAACGGAGTATGCGTTGCGTACGCACCATATGAAAAGCCTACGATTGCAATAGCCTGTGTTATTGAAAAAGCAGGCAGCGGTGCAAAAACCGCCAAAGCTGTAAGAAAAGTAATTGACAGCTATTTTGACACAACCGAGAACAGAGATATGCAGCATAACGTGTTGACTCGTTAGCCGAAACGAAATAATCCGAACCCGCCTGAAACGGTGAAATTTCGGTATCTTTCGGCTTGTTGTCTTTGCAAGGCACAAAGCCTTGCTGCATCCTTCGCACCAAAATCTACACAAAATTTCTTCCGTTTCAGGTCTTTGAATTTTTAGAGTGAGGATTTTTGGTTGTGCAAGGCAAAAGCACAGGAAATACTTTGTGTATTTCCGAGTATTTTAACACAGCAGAAGCAAAAATCCGCCTCTAAAAATCGAGTTCGGATTACTTCGTTTCGGCTAGGAGGAAAGTGAATGGGGCTTTTAGTAAAAGGGCATGACAACGGAATAGAGCTTTGCTTTGATGAAAATACTGACCTTGACAGCGCAATCGCTCAGATGCAAGACTATGCAAAAGAAAAAAATGAATTTTTCGGGGACACTGATATAAAAATTTCCTACAGCGGTCTTACTCTTAGCTATAACGAGGAGCTTCGTTTTGCAAAAGCT
>JAZRLV010000092.1:0-12894 GCA_045646985.1 Clostridia bacterium
TACAGATAACCTTTCTCTTAAAGGAGCATCTATTGTAGCGGTAAATCCCAGTATCACCGGAAGCTTATTTGTTAATGGTGCGGCTGAAGCAGAATTTACCCTATTTAACAACATTGCGGAAAGCAATGACATATCTGCCTGCGCTGTAAACTGGTATGTATCAGACAGACAAAACGGAATATATGAAGAACTGCCTATCGGGGGAAGAAACATATATTTTGACACAACATTTTTAAATAAATACGTGTGTTTCGAGGTTGTTCCAATCTGCCCTATAACGGGATTTTCCGGAACACCCGTCCGCTCATTTCCCTTCCAGATAACATATCTTTCAGAGGAAAATCAATCCTCACTTCCCATGTTTACCCCTATGGTAGACGATAAAATTTCTACCGAATCGCTTTTTTCTGATATTGATTCTCATTGGAGTAAAAAAAATATTACTCTGCTTTCTCAAAGCGGTGTTGTTTCGGGGAAAACCGCCACTGAGTTTTGTCCTGACGATGCAGTTACACGTGCAGAATTTTGTAAAATGCTGAGTATTTCTTTTTCTGTAAATACTGCCTCTGAGTTATCATCATTTAACGATGTAGGGCAAAGCGACTGGTACTATAACTACGTGAATTCCCTCTATGTAGCAGGAATAGTTAACGGAACTTCCGAGAGCACTTTCTCTCCCGAGCTTTTCCTCAGCCGTGAGGAAGCAGTAGTGATGATGATAAGACTCTTTGAAAAAGCAACCTCCAGCAATGCACCTATGAGTGAATTTATATTTACAGACAAGAATAATATATCACCGTGGGCAATTTCTTCAGCCAGCAAGGCTGTACGTCTCTCCCTTGTGAATGGCGACCCTGACGGTTCTTTCTCTCCAAAAAGAAGTCTTACACGGGGCGAGGCAGCTGCACTTATTTTGAGACTTACAAAAACACTGAGGAAAGGATAAGTCATATGCTTAAAAAGGCAATTAAAATTATAACTGCTGTTTTATATGCGGTTCTTATTGGAATGGCAATTTATCAGGCACGTAATCTGACGCTTGACAATCTTATATTATACAGTCCTCAGAATAAAACCCTAGCCGTATTATTTTTACTCGGGCTTTACGCTCTTAAGAGCATTTCTGTGTTTTTCCCGATTATTCTTCTCCAGATAGCATCAGGTTTCATTTTTCCTGCTCCTATTGCACTTATGGTCAATCTGATAGGTGCAGTGATTGATTTTACCCTCCCGTACTATATTGGAATGTTTAGCGGTGCAGAGGCTGCAGAGCGTAAAATTTCACAGAATAAAAGTATAAAGAAATTTATCCAAAAACAGCAAAAGCACGAATTTTTCCTGACATTTTTTCTGAGGGTAATAAGCTGTCTTCCATCAGATTTAGTGAGTATGTATCTTGGTATGCTTAAATTCAAATTTACACACTACATGATAGCCAGTATGCTGGGGGCACTTCCAGGAATTATCCCCGCGACATTTATGGGACGCAGTATTACAGACCCTATGTCACCCGAATTCATTATTTCGGTATCAATCACTCTTTTCTGCTCAGTTGCCTCAATATTGGCATATTACATTTATATTAATAAGTCAAGGAATAACCAGTAATAGAAAGAGGTTGTAACAAAATGTTACAACCTCACTTTATTACTGACGAATAAACATCTGCGTCCAGTATTTCCCTTCCGGTACATAACCTACGCCAATTTTTGTATATGTAGAATTTAAAATATTTGCACGATGCCCTGATGAGTTCATCCATGCATTTACAACGGCTTGGGGTGTAGCCTGACCCCTTGCAATATTTTCTCCGGCACTTTTGTATGATATGCCGAAGTTTTTTATCATTTCAAAAGGTGTGCCATAAACAGGACTTGTATGGGAAAAATATTTGTTATCCTTCATATCCTGCGATTTAAACCTTGCAACACGGCTAAGCTCCCAATCTGCCTGAAGCTCTTTTAGCCCGTTTTTTACTCTTTGCTCGTTTACAAGCCTAATAACCTCGTTCTCGTAGCTTAAAACGGTATCATCAACACCGGGGATATTAAGTATCTGTCCGGGGTAAATCAAATCAGGATTTGAAATATGAGAGTTTGCACTTTTAATTTCGCTTAGTCCAACCTCATAAAAGGTAGCGATTTTCCACATTGTGTCCCCTTTCTGAACGGTATGGGTTAAGCTCTCTGATGCTATTGCTCCTCTTGCAGCAGAAATTATCACGGTAGCACCTACTACTGCAGATATAAGCTTTTTATTCATAATTATGTAACTCCTTTCTTCTTTTTGATTTGTGCTTTAACCACACTAGTATTATAACACACTGCGGTTAGCTAATTCAAATGAAGTTACAGGTAATAAACCCATAGTTAAGGGTATTTATATTATTATGGAAAAGCCAAAGGGATTTTTTAACACCCTTTGGCTTTTTATACACAAAAATTGGTTATATCATCAGGAAAAGGTGCAGAAACGGTAATTTTTTCCTTTGTGATGGGGTGATTGAATGTGATTTTGCAGCAGTGAAGTCTCGTTTTCTCACCTGTCTGGGGTGCACCGTACATACTGTCTCCATATATAGGCGTTCCTATATAGCTCATATGTACCCTGAGCTGGTGTGTTCTCCCTGTTAGCGGGCGAAGCTTCACAAGAGAAATTTCACCGCACCTTCTCTCTACCTCATATTCAGTAACAGCTTCCTTTCCGTGGGGAGAAACACAGCGGAGAATGCCGCTGTGTTCCTTTTTCTTTATGGGGGCATCTACTACACCGCATACGGTCGGGGGAACGCCATTTACCGCAGCAATATATTCCTTACTGATTTTTCTCTTTTTAATATCCTCTGTAAGCTGTGCGGCGGCAAGCGGATTTTTTGCAATAAGTACAACTCCTGAGGTATCAGTATCAAGGCGTGTAATGGCATGAAAACTGCTTTTCTGCCCCAGATAATATATAATTCTGTTTGCTAAAGTGTCTCTCTGATGCCTTTTTGAAGGGTGCGTAGGCATCGAGCGTGGCTTATTAACTGCAATTATATCTTCGTCCTCCCAAAGCACGTCAATGGGCAGATTTACGGGAATTATATTTTCCTTCTCTTTACCACTTATTTTAACTGTCAATTCATCTCCCACAGATACCCTTTGTATCACACGGGCTTCTTTTTCGTTAAGTAAAATGCCTCCTTCAGTTCTTTTAAGCCGCCTGATAAGAGTTGTGGAAATTTTCAAATGTTTTTCCAATACTGATTCTATTTTAAGCCCGTGCAAAGCGTTATTTATTTTTAAGGTTATTATTTTCTCCATATTATTAATAAAACACCCCTATAAGCTTTAGTCCACAGGAAGGAAGGGTTGCCCCTGCCTTTTCACGGTTTTTCTCTATGAAAATCTCGTTTATAACCTCTTTATTAAGCTCTCCTGTTCCTATTTCCAGGAGCGTACCTGCAATTATTCTGACCATATTATATAAGAATCCATTCCCATTGATTCTTATTTTAATAATTCCCTCTTCCTCGATAAATTCAATGTAATTAATTGTTCTGATGGTAGATTTTTTTGTTCTCCCTACAGAACTAAAGCCTTTAAAATCGTGTTTTCCTAAAAGCAACTGGGCTGCTTCACGCATTTTTGTAATATCAGGGGTTTTGTCAGTTACGAAAACATATTTTCTTACAAACACATCAGGTTTTGTCACTGCTATGCTATACTCATAAGTTTTTGAAACAGCATTGAGCCTGCTGTGGAAACGCTCATCTGCTTCTTCTACAGACTTTACCAGAATATCTTCTGGGAGATAATGATTAAGATAATCCATAATTTCCATACAACTCATATCAGTGCAGCATTTGAAATTTGCCGTCTGCCCTTCTGCGTGCACTCCGGCGTCAGTTCTTCCTGATGCAAAAATTTCTGTTTCTTTGCCGCACATTCTCGAGAGCACATTCTGAAACCTCTCCTGAATGGTGTTTTTTGTATTGCCCTGTCTCTGCCAGCCGTTATACCTAGTGCCATCGTATGAAATTGTGATTTTATAATTTTTCATAAAGACTTTCCTTTTTGTTTTAATCTGCCGTTTGTAATTATTATAAAACATTTTATCCACTAAGGGCAAGATATTTTTAAAAATACTTGAAAAAATTCTTGACAAACAGCCTGCTGTAATGTATAATTTTTAAGTGTCCGTTAAGGAACACAGTTTTGAAATGTGGCCCGTTGGTCAAGCGGTTAAGACACCGCCCTTTCACGGCGGTAACACGAGTTCAAATCTCGTACGGGTCACCATAAGGGCTTTTAGCTCAGTTGGTTAGAGCAACCGGCTCATAACCGGTCGGTCCGGGGTTCGAGTCCCTGAAGGCCCACCAATGCGAAAAGACGCCATTAGGCGTCTTTTTTGCATTGGTGAGGATTTAAGGGACTTGAACCCAGAGTGGGCAAACATCGTGGAAAAACAGTCCGGTGAACTGTTTTTCAGATGTTTGGTGCGCAGACGGGTACTGCACACTTGTGTGCGGTCGTCAAGCAGGGAAGGTGCGAAGCAACTTCGTCCCTGAAGGCCCACCAAAAATCGACATTCTTCGACAGAGGAATGTCGATTTTACTTATTACCTATTAACTCTTCACTTAAAAACACCTTCGTCGATTTAAAAGTAATAAGTAATAGTGAATAAGGAAGAGGTTAAGGTAGCTTTGCTTGTGCAAAGCTTATTTATATGTGCATCTATATTGTTTGCCTTTGCCAATGCGAAAAGACGCCAATAGGCGTCTTTTTTGCATTGGTGAGGTTTTCGGGGACTCGAACCCTGAGAGGGCAAAAAGCTACAAAAAAGTCCGGTGAACTTTTTTGTAGCTTTTTGATGCGCAGACGGGTACTGCACGCTTGCGTGCGTGCACTCGTTTGGGTACAACAATGGTTAAGGCAAGCTTCTTTTTTGGGAATGAATGCATTAAATAAAAATTTATAGAAATAATAACTATAATAATTGCTATTTAACGGGGGAATATGATGACTATATCAGCACAGCTTGAAGAGATATGCAAAAAGAAGATAAGCGAATGCAGTAACGAGGAGCTTTACAGGGCACTTACCATTCTTACAAACAGATACAACCGCCGTGTAAGCACAAATACAAGTACAAAGAAAAAGCTTTACTATGTTTGTTCCGAATTTTTAATTGGAAAGCTACTTATAAATAATCTTACTAATCTGGGAATTTATGATGAAGTAAAATCTATCCTTGAAAAGAACGGAAAAAATCTTGCTGAAATTGAAGAGCTTGAGCCTGAGCCGTCTCTCGGGAACGGCGGTCTGGGGAGACTTGCCGCATGCTTTCTTGATTCTGTTGCATCACTTAAACTTTGCGGTGACGGGATAGGGCTTTTGTATCATTTCGGGCTTTTCAGGCAGGTTTTTAAGGAAAAGCTGCAAACAGAGGAAATAAACCCGTGGATTAACGAAACGGGTTTTCTTAAACGCACCGATACCTCTTTTCGCATTCATTTCAAGAACACCGATGTAAGCTCCGTTCTTTATGATATAGATATTATCGGTGATGATGGTTACACCAACAAGCTTCACCTTTTCGATATACAAAGCGTAGATGAATCCATCATAAAAAGCGGAACAGAGTATGACAAAAAAGATATTGAAAAAAACCTCACCTTGTTTTTATATCCTGATGACAGTGATGAGAGCGGGCGTTATCTTCGTATTTATCAGCAATATTTTATGGTAAGCAATGCCGCACAGCTTATTTTAAAGGAATGTGAGGAAAGAGGCTGTGATTTGCACAATCTTTCCGAATATGCCGTCATTCAGATTAATGACACACATCCCGCACTGATTATTCCTGAGCTTATCCGCCTTTTGACAGAAAGAGGAATATCGCATGATGAAGCAATAAAAATTGCGACGGAAACCTGTGCCTATACAAATCACACAATCCTCGCCGAGGCACTTGAAAAATGGCCGCTTGAATTTCTTAAAAATACTGTTAATCACCTTGTGCCAATAATAGAGATGCTCGATAAAAAAGTGCGTCAAAAATATAAGGACAGCAACGTGTATATCATAGACAAAGAAAACAGAGTGCATATGGCACATATTGCCATACACTACAGCTTCAGCACAAACGGCGTTGCATTTCTGCATACCGAGATATTAAAGCACAGCGAGCTTAATTCTTTCTATAAAATATATCCGCTGAGATTTAACAACAAAACTAACGGCATTACCTTCCGCCGCTGGCTTACAGAATCCAATCCGGAACTTGATAAATTCATAGCCTCACTTATAGGCGAGGATTTCAGAAAGGATTCTTCGCTTTTAAAAAAGCTTGAATTATTTAAAAACGATGAAAATGTTCTTAAAAGACTTGTTGAGATAAAGTACAAAAACAAGCTTAAGCTTAAGGACAGTATTTTCCGCACACAAGGTCAGATAATCGACGAAAATTCTGTTTTTGACATACAGATAAAAAGGCTTCACGAATACAAAAGGCAACAGCTTAATATTCTTTATCTGATAGATAAATACCTTGAAATAAGAGAAGGAAAAATTCCTCAAAGACCGATAACGGCAATTTTCGGGGCGAAGGCAGCTCCTGCATATACAATAGCCAAGGATATTATTCACCTTATCCTCTGTATGGCGGATGTTATAAAAAAAGACAGCGAGGCAGCAAAGCATCTCAACATTGTGATGATTGAAAATTATAATGTGACATGGGCACAGAAAATTATCCCCGCATGTGATATTTCAGAGCAGATTTCACTTGCATCAAAGGAGGCAAGCGGAACGGGAAATATGAAGCTTATGCTTAACGGGGCTGTTACTCTCGGTACGGAAGACGGTGCCAATTTGGAAATTCACAAGCTTGTGGGCGATGAAAATATTTATATTTTCGGGCACGACAGCGAAGAGGTAATCAGAAAATACAAAAAAGGAGACTATTCTCCGCTTGAATATTATAATTCCAACCCTAAAATAGCTCGGGCAGTTGATTTTATTACGGGCAAAGAGCTATTAAAGACGGGAAGTAAAGAAAGCCTTGAAAGGCTTAAAAATGAGCTTATCAATAAAGACTGGTTTATGACCTTTCCCGATTTTGATGACTATCTTAAGGTTAAGGAAACAGCTTTTTCAGACTATGAGAACAGCATTTCCTGGGCAAGAAAAATGCTTATAAATATAGCAAATGCAGGTTATTTTTCCTCTGACCGTACCATAAAAGAATACAACGAACAAATCTGGAAGCTTAAAGGAGAAGAAAATCATGAATAACGAATTCAGAATAACTGCCCCCGTAACGGGGGAAACGGTAAATCTGAAAGATGTTCCCGACGAAGTTTTTTCCGAAAAAATTCTTGGTGACGGAGTTGCCGTAATCCCTGATAACGGAAAAATCGTAAGCCCCGTAAACGGGGAGGTGGTTTCTGTTTCTGACTCTCTTCACGCATATACCTTTAAATCTGATGACGGGCTTAATATCCTTGTTCATATCGGACTTGACACAGTGAAGCTTAAGGGCAAGGGATTTAAAGCGCTTGTTAAGGCGGGTGATAAGGTGAAAAGAGGCACACCCGTTGCAGAGGTTGATTTAGATGTTCTTAAAGAGAAAGGATTAAACCCCATAACATCCGTTATTGTGTGTGATGCCCCCGACAATATAAAGCTTGAAAAAGTGTCCGACTTTTCCGAGGCAGGAAAAAGCGACTTAATTAAAATTACCGATTTATCAGCCATAGAAGGACAGAAAAAAAGCAGGAAAGACTCAACATTTGACTTTCTTCAGAAGCTCGGTAAAGTTCTCATGGTAGTTATTGCCGTTATGCCAGCTGCAGGAATTGCCATAAGTATAGGTAAGCTTCTTTCAATGATTGGAACAGATATTCCCTTTGTTTTAACCTTCAGCACCATCCTTGAAAATATAGGCTGGGCAGTTATCGGAAATCTCAACATTCTTTTTGCTGCAGCAATAGGTGGCTCCTGGGCAAAGGAGCGTGCAGGCGGTGCATTTGCCGGTGTACTTGCTTTTATCCTCATTAACAATATAACCGGAAATATTTTCAGAGTTACTCCAGAAATGCTGAGTGATGCTGATGCCGTGACCCAAACTCTTTTCGGTCAGGAAATCTCAGTAAACGGATATTTTACCTCCGTTCTCGGCTCACCCGCACTTAATATGGGTGTGTTTTCAGGAATAGTTGCAGGATTTGTGGGTGGAATAGTCTATAACAAATACTATAATTTCAGAAAGCTTCCCGATGCGCTTTCCTTTTTCAACGGAAAACGTTTTGTGCCGATTGTGGTAATTCTGTGGTCCTTTATCGTTGCAGTTATATTTGCAATCGTATGGCCGATAATTCAGCTCGGTATAAATTCGTTTGGTGTTTGGATTGCAAGCTCTGCTTCAACCTCACCCGTTTTTGCTCCGTTTATTTATGGAACTCTTGAAAGGCTTCTTCTCCCGTTTGGGCTTCATCATATGCTTACAATTCCCATGAACTATACCTCTTTTGGCGGTACCTATCTTATTCAGACAGGGGTAAACGCAGGAACAACTGTGTTCGGTCAGGACCCGTTATGGCTTGCATGGGTTACAGACCTTATCAATCTTAAAAACGCAGGAGACACAGCCGCATATAACAATCTATTCACAACGATTACTCCCGCACGCTTTAAGGTAGGGCAGATGATTGGTTCCTCGGGACTTGTGATGGGTGTTGCACTTGCAATGTACCTTCGTATTGATAAGGAAAGACGTGCACGCTATAAATCAATGTTTATTTCAGCGGCACTTGCAGTATTTCTTACAGGCGTTACCGAGCCGCTTGAATTCATGTTCATGTTCTGTGCAATTCCTCTTTATATTGTGTATGCAATTTTGCAGGGGCTTGCGTTTGCGGCGGCAGGTGTGGTAAATCTGAGACTCCATTCGTTTGGAAATATCGAACTTTTAACAAGACTTCCCATTTCCCTTAGGGCAGGGCTTGGAGGAGATGTTATAAACTTTATTCTTGCCGTTATCATATTTTTCGGTATAGGCTATTTTGTTTCGTATTTCATGATAGGGAAATTCAGATACGCAACACCGGGGCGGCTCGGTAACTTTGCAGATAATGATGAAGGTGAAAATTCCTCCTCTGCTTCTTCGGGAAATGATTCACAGGCAGAAAGAATTATAGCCCTTTTAGGCGGAAGAGAGAATATATCACTTGTTGATGCTTGTATGACAAGGCTTCGCATAACCGTAAAGGATACCGATAAGGTAAAAGACGCAGATGAATGGAAAAAGGAAGGTGCGCTGAGCCTTATAAAGAAGGGAACGGGTATTCAGGCAGTTTACGGACCTAAGGCAGACGTTCTTAAGTCTGACATTAATGATATTTTATAAGGAGTCTTAAAGTGAAAATCATGACTGTAAATCTGCACAGTTATATAGAAAAAGACTGTGAAAAAAAGCTTGAAATTTTCACAGCTGCTCTTTTTCGGCTTCAGCCTGATATTATAGCTATGCAGGAGGTTAATCAGAATTCATCGTGCGAAGTTTTTACCGCTGAGAGGGATTTCATCTCCGCATGTTTTGGAATTCCCCTTAAAAAAGATAATTACGGATTAAGGGTTACGGAAGCACTTAAGGAGAAAGGTGCTTTCTATAACTTTGCGTGGCTTGGTATAAAAAAGAGCTTTGAAATTTTTGAAGAGGGGCTTTGCTTTCTCAGTAAAAAGCCCCTTAAAGGAAAAACCGCCTTTTTAATCAGCAACACAAATAATAATCTGAACTGGAAAAAAAGAATGGTGCTTGGAATAGAAGCAGGCGGTGAATGGTTTTATAACGTTCATATGGGCAGATGGGACGATGATGAGGAGCCATTTCTAAGCCAGTGGGAAATGCTTAATAAAAAAGCCCGTCACGGAACCCCGAGGTGGCTGATGGGAGACTTCAATTCCCCCGCCGATACAAGAAACGAAGGATATGACTGCATTCTTTCCTCGGGTTGGTACGATACTTTTATGCTTGCCCAAAAAAAGGATGACGGCATTACCGCCGTCGGAAAAATAGACGGGTGGAAGGATAAAGAGGGTTTCAAAGCTGAAAGAATAGACTATATCTTTACCAATACCAAAAGGGAAATTGAGTCCTCATATACGGTTTTTAACGGAAAAAACGAAAAACAAATATCAGACCATCATGCAATACTTTTAACTTACAAGGATGGTGATTTTCATGCGTAAAAGCGGAATTTTGCTTCCCATAACCTCGCTTCCGTCAGACTATGGAATAGGTTGCTTTTCAAAATCTGCATATGACTTTGTTGACTGGCTTCACCTTGCAGGTCAGTCCTTCTGGCAGATTTTACCCCTTTGCCCTACGGGGTTTGGCGATTCACCGTATCAGTCGTTTTCCACATATGCAGGAAATCCCTATATGATAAGCCTTAAAAAGCTTATTGAAGAGGGGCTTTTATCAAAAGAAGAGTGTGACAACGTTTCTTTTTCAACAGACGAAAGCTCTATTGATTATAAAAGGCTTTACGACAGCCGTTTTTCTCTTTTGAAAAAGGCATTTGAACGAAGTAATTTTATCTGCGACGAAGGTTATTTTGAATTTGCGGAAAAAAATAATTTCTGGCTTGATGATTACTCAGTTTTCATGGCACTGAAAAATAAATTCAATCATAAGGTATGGAATGAATGGCCTGAAGACATTCGTCTGCGTAAGCCTTCTGCCATTATCAAGATAAAAAAAGAACTTAATGAAGAAATTTTATTTCAACGTTTTATACAATATAAGTTTTATTCTCAGTGGGAAAGCCTTAAAAGGTATGCAAACGAAAAGGGAATATCAATAATTGGAGATATTCCCATCTATGTTTCTTATGACAGTGCCGATGTTTGGGCAAATCCGCCACTTTTTCAGCTTGACGAAAATTTTTCTCCTGCCTTTGTTGCGGGTTGCCCACCTGACGGGTTTTCAGAAAAGGGGCAAAAGTGGGGGAATCCCTTGTACGCATGGAAAAATCATCAAAAAACAAATTTCAGCTGGTGGATAGAAAGACTTCGATATGCCCTTAATTTATACGATACGCTTCGTATAGACCATTTTCGTGGCTTTGACGAATATTACTCCGTAAAAAGCGAAAGCCCAGATGCCACAGAGGGGGAATGGAAAAAAGCTCCAGGATTGGAGCTTTTTAAAACGGCAGAAAAAGAGCTTGGAAAAAAACTTATTATTGCCGAGGACCTCGGTTTTGTAACAGATTCGGTAAAAGACCTTCTTAAAAAATGTGATTTTCCCGGAATGAAGGTGCTTCAATTTGCCTTCGATTCAAGAGATACGGGCAGTTCAAACGATTATCTTCCTCATAACTATACCGAAAAAAGTGTTTGCTATACGGGAACGCATGATAACCAGACTCTTTTTTCATGGCTTAAAACTATATCGGAAGAGGAAAAAATTTCAGTCCGCAAATATCTGGCGGACTGTTTTACACCCGAAGAAAAGCTTTATAAACCTCTTATTGCCCTTATTATGAGAAGTACTTCTTTTCTATGCATAGTCCCCATTCAGGACTGGCTCAATCTTTCCGACAAAGCACGCATCAACACCCCCTCCACACTGGGAAAAAACTGGAGTTGGAGGCTTACAAAAGGGCAGCTTAACAAAGAGCTTGCAGAAGAAATTTATGAAATGACAAAAAATTACTCAAGGTTGTGATGAATCCTGTGTTCCACCTCGTTTGGGGAAAGTACAGGTGCTGCATTATGTTGCCGTTTTTCTATTATGAATAAAAAAGTGTGATATTTAGTCACACTTTTTTATTCTAGTTAAAAGTCAAAAACTATTTAGAAAAACATCTAAATGGTTGTTGACTTTACATATGCTTTATTGTATAATCTATTTAGAAATATTTCTAAATAGATTTAAGGAAGTGATGCTAATGGCAATAAGTGAAACTTTAAAAGCTATATCCGACCCTGTAAGGAGAGATATATTATCAATGCTTAAAGACGGGAAAAAGTCAGCGGGAGAAATTGCAGAGCATTTTAACTTAACAGGTGCAACCGTTTCATACCATTTAGCAAAATTAAAAAAAGCAGACCTTCTTACTGAAGAAAAACACGGGAATTTTATATACTATCAACTTAACACATCTGTTTTTGAAGATGTGTTAAGTTGGATTTACATGTTAGGGGGTAATAAATAATGAAATTTTTCAAATGGAAACCTTTTATTATTACAAGTATTGTATGTTTGTTGCCTATACTATTGGGAATCTCTTTATGGGAAAAGCTGCCCGATACAATGGCGATTCATTTTAATATGTATGGTGATGCGGATAATTTTGCATCAAAGGAATTTACTGTTTACGGAATGCCTTTGTTGATGGTAGTGTTTCAGGCGTTTTGCTGTTTCATAAATGACATAAATTCACTTAAGCACGGAGAAAGAAAAAAACTTGAAACTGTAACAAAATGGATTATTCCTTGTCTGACAGTTGTTCTGCAAATAATAACATTAGGTTATGGGCTTGGTTGGAGTATAAATATAAGAAAGGTAGTTGGGCTTATAGTAGGAGTTATCTTTCTTGTGATTGGGAATTATTTGCCGAAATTTGATTATATCAAAAACTTTGATTTAGATACACAAAAGGCAATAAAAATAAACAGATTTATAGGTTATGAAACAGTTTTAATGGGAATACTATTTTTTATTACTCTTTTTCTGCCACCTATAAGCACCGTTATTTGTATATGGCTTTTGATACCTTATGCACTTATAGGGGCTATTTATGGGATAGTAACAGGACGAAATTAGTGTAAAACATACGTAAAAGCGCCATCCGTTTGGGTGGCGCTTTTACGTATGTTAAAAATATAAAAACGCGCTTTAAC
>JAZRLV010000093.1:0-9064 GCA_045646985.1 Clostridia bacterium
ATGGCAAATGTAATTGTAAAGACAGATGTACTTGACAGTGCGAATGCTGCCAAAATTTCAGAAATAGTAACAGAACAAAGCGGAATAGAGCAGGATAAGATAAAGATTATGGAAATGAACTAAGCCGTAATCAGTTCGTAAATAAAATTCTTGATTATTTGGCATATTAGTGGTAAAATAAAGATAATCAAGAATACCGATAATTATATAATTGTCGGTATACAAAGAGGAGGATAAAATAATGACTGAAGAATTCATCGCTACAGAAAACGGTAATATAAAAATTTCTCAGGAGGTTATTGTGCGCATCAGTGCAATCTCCGCACGTGAGGTTGAAGGTGTGGCAGGTCTTGGAACTGCAACAGGCTGGGGAGAGCTGATTGGAAAAAAAGCCGCAGCTAAAGGAATAAAGGTTGAAATGACAGATGACGGAACAATCATTGATGTTCATGTAACCGTAAAATTCGGTGTAAAGATTAACGAGGTTGCGCTTAAATTGCAGCAGACTGTTAAAAATGCTGTAGAGTCATACGCAGGCCTTGAAAACATTACAGTAAATGTGTTTGTTGACGGTATAGACACAGGCATACAGGAAAAAACAGAGGAAGAATAAAAGGGGAACAATATGGTTACAGAATATATCAACAAGGGTGTATGCTCACGTAAAACCGTAATTGAGCTTGATGATAACGGGATTATAAAGGACATATCCATTATCGGCGGTTGCAGCGGAAATACGCAGGGTATTATGTCACTTCTTAAAGGAATGAATGCCCGTGACGCTATAGAAAAAATGCGTGGAATTAACTGCAACGGCAGAGGAACAAGCTGCCCTGACCAGGTTGCAAAGGCACTGGAAGAGGCATTAGGAAAATTGGCATAAGAAATGGGGATGTAAAAAAAGTCCAGACCGCAAAAGGCGATAAATATATAAGACACGGTAAGTGCAAAACTGTAAAATTATATATTTTTGTCGGAAAATCTCAAATTTTTCGATTTTCCTTTATTTTTAAGCCTTTTTGCTACGAACAAACTTCACCTCTCGCTGTATACACATACAGCTTCGGGTAACCCAAACCTAAGGTTTGGTTCAGTTTGTCCGTTCTGAAGCATTTTTTCCTATCCCCATGATTCGGCGGTGTAAAGAAACCGAGTTTCTTTACACCGCCATAATTTTGTCCATTTTTATGTCATACTCATCGTGTGGTAGGCTATCAACATAAAACTCCTTTTGGCAAACGCCTAATTTATACGGAGAAATATCCTGTAAAAAGCGGTCGTAATACCCCTTTCCGTAGCCGATGCGATAACCCTCTTTATCAAAGGCTACGCCCGGAACAATAACAAAATCAATTTCCTTTTTGTTAAAAGGGATAGGATTTTTCGGCTCCAAAATACCAAAACGACCACATGTAAGGTCTGAAAGAGAGCTTATTTTTACACATATCATGTTGCCGTAATCATCCATGCAGTAGGGCACTGTCAACGTTTTTTCTGCGGCAATTCTTTCAAGAAGGGAATGTGTGTCCACCTCGCCCTTGGCACTGACATAGCAAAAAACTGTTTTTGCTTTTCTGAAATGCTCGTTTTGTAAAAGCTCATTATAGGAAAGCACACTCGCTTTAATTGTTTTGCGCAGAGAAAGAAATTCTCTGCGCAAATTTTTTTTATCTGTATTTATCATAATGCGCCCTCGGCACTGCTGCGTATAGCAAGAATTGCTTCTTCGTAAGAGCTTTTACCAAACACCGCACTTCCTGCAACGAGAATATTTACACCCACCTTTGCAGCAAGCGGTGCAGTTTCGGGGTTTATTCCACCGTCTATTTCAATGGGAATGTCAGAGTTTATCTTCCTGATTATCTGTGCTTTTTCAAGTACCTCACTCATAAATTTTTGTCCGCCAAAGCCCGGGACAACGCTCATAATAAGTACCGTGTCAAGCTTATGTAAAGCGGGGAGAACACAGTCAATAGGTGTTGCGGGGTTTACCGATACGGCTGCCTTTATTCCATAGGAATGAATTTTATCTGCCATAGCACATATATCCTTGGTACATTCTGCATGGAATGTAATAAGGTCTGCACCTGCTTTTACAAACGGCTCAATAAACATTTCGGGATTATCTACCATCAGGTGGCAATCAAAAAAGAGGGAAGAGTCCTTTCTTATTGATTTTACCACATCAGGTCCCATAGTAAGATTGGGCACAAAGTGTCCGTCCATTATGTCAATATGCAGCCAATCTGCACCTGCTTTTTCTACCTTTAGAACATCCTCACGCAATGCGCCGAAATCAGCAGATAATATTGATGGTGCAATTTTAATCATTTGTAGTTCAATCCTTTCTTTCCCAATCTTTTATTTCTTTAAGCTTATTAAAAAGTGTTACATAGTTTTCATATCGGCTGGGGGCAATAATGCCGTCCTCCAAGGCTTGCTTTACACAGCAACCAGGCTCGCCCACGTGGTTACAGGTGCGAAAGCGGCACTCCCCGTGAAAAGATGAAAATTCGGGGAAATACTGCCACAGATTGCTTGCATACAGCTCATCTGTTTCAAGGCGGGAAAACCCGGGGGTATCAAATACAAAACCGCCGGCTGCTTCTATAAGCTCCACATGGCGTGTGGTATGCTTGCCACGCTCGATTTTGCTTACGCTGCCTGTTTTCAGGTCTACGCCCGTTATCCTTTTTAAAAGGCTTGATTTTCCTACACCCGAAAGCCCTGCAAAAGCAACGGTTTTTCCCTTAATAATGCTTTTGATTTCTTTAACACCCTCACCCGTTTTAGCACTTGCAACAATAACCTTGTATTGTGCTTTTTTGTATACGGAGGCAAATTCCTCTATCTCATCACTTTGCGCAAGGTCTGTTTTGTTAAGACATATAACACACTCAATGCCTTTGCTTTCGGCAGTTACCAAAAGCTTGTCAATAAGCATAAAATCGGGCATGGGGGAGCGCATTGCAGAAACAAGCACCAATATATCTACATTTGCAACATCAGGCCTTACAAGAAAGTTTTTTCGCTCGTGAATACTGCTGATGCTTCCCGTACCGTCCTCATTTAGGAGCAGTGTTACAGTATCGCCTACAATGGGAGAAAGGTCATTTTTACGAAACTTTCCCCGTGCGTGGCATTCAATTATTTCCTCGCCGGTGCTTACATAGTAAAAACCGCCGATACCTTTTACGATTGTACCGATACATCGGTTTTGAGAATCTATCAATATTTTACCTCTTTCGTAGTTCTGTAAATTCCATCATAGTAAACGTCAAGACTAAGTGTTTTTTCTGTTTCAATAGAAATTGTCGCAGTACCTGTAGCGGTAGAATATTCTGCCTCGTGGAAGGTCTTTCCGTCAAGAACAAGCCTTATTTTAACCTTATCCTTATCCTTGGGGAGATTGCTTAGTGTAAGATTAACAGTTTTCTTCGGATTTTTTTCGGATGAATCGGGTTTTGATGGGTCAACTACATTTGCCCCGTGTGAATTCTCTTTTTCTCCGTTTGATATATATATATCAATTACTGTATTTACAGGAACTATTTCGTTAGCTTTTTTACTAAGACGGCAAACCTCGCCCTTTGCGTATTTATCGCTTGGTTGAGAGATTGTTTCGCCTATTTTCAGATTATTTCTTTCAATAGCTACAATCGCATCTTCAAGAGAATCTCCGATAACATCGGGAACATATGTGTTTTCTGTTCCTTTTGAAACGTAAAGAGTTACTTCATCGCCCTCTGCCATCTGTGTACCCTCCGATGGCACCTGACGAAAGATGGTTCCCTCCTCATAGGTGTCGTTATCTGCTTCCTCCAAAATAACCTTGAGTCCTTTTTCTTCAAGCTCGTCTTTTACTTTTTCATAGGATTTTCCTATGTAATTATCCATTTCAAGAACAACAGGGCCAAGACTTATAATGACCTCTATATCTCTGGATTTCTTGACCTTGCTGCCACCCTCGGGAGTCTGGTGGATAATTGTATCCTTTTGCTCTTGTGAATAGTCACGGCGCTTGATAAGAACTTTAAAGGTTACATCTTCTGTTGAAGCATTTTCAGCCTCAAGCGAAGCTTCCTCGTATGTCATACCTAAGAGGTCGGGGATTTCAACATCGTTGCCCGTTCCGGCAAAGAAAATATAGGAAAGAAGCCCCGTCATGGAGAAAATGGCTACCATAAGCAGCACAAGCACCGCAACAAGTCCTTTTTTAGAGCCTTTTTTCTTTTTTCTTGACGCATGTCTTGGCTTTGAGGTGCGCTCCTGAGCACCTCTTGTGCCGGTGGGCGCATCGGTATCGATGCTGTATGCGTTAAGTCGGGAAACATCAATAGAAGGATTTTGATAAACCATAACAAGGTCCTCAAGAATTTCGCTTGCACTATTGTAGCGAAGTCTTTGTTCCTTGCGCATTGCTTTCATAATGATTGCTTCAATTCCTGCGGAAAGCTCAGGATTTACCTCGCAGGGGGGAAGTGGCTCTTCATGCAGATGCTGCATTACGACGGATACGCTCTCCTCTGCATCAAACGGAAGTCTGCCCGTAAACATTTCATACATTACAATGCCCAGCGAATATATGTCACTGCGGTGATCTGTATATCCGCCACGTCCCTGTTCGGGAGAGAGGTAGTGTGCGCTTCCAACAGCACTGCCCGAGCCTGAATTCACTGTGGTGGAGTTATTGGCAGCTCTTGCAATGCCAAAATCTGTAACCTTAAGCTTGCCGCTTTCTGTAATAACAATGTTCTGCGGCTTTATATCTCTGTGAACAACGTGCTTAAAATGCGCATGCTCGAGCGCACGGCATATCTGCATGGAAAAATTTGTCGCTTCACGTCTGGAGAGATGGCCGCCCTTTGAATTGATATACTGCTTAAGAGTATAACCCTCAAGAAATTCCATAACGATATAATGAAGCCCGTTTTCCTCGCCTACGTCATAAACCTGTACAATATTCTGATGCGAAAGACATGCTGCTGCCTGGGATTCAACCTTAAAACGACGGATAAAATCCTCGTTCTCCTTAAATTCTTCTCTGAGAATTTTTACAGCGACATATCTGTTAAGCATTTTGTCTTTTGCTTTATATACTACTGCCATTCCGCCCATTCCGACACGTTCAAGCAGCTCATATCTGGAGCCAAGAATAGTAGTTTCCATAATATGTTCCTCCATAATGTAGGGGATTGTATATCCCCAACCCTATCAATTTTAATATTGTGAAAGTACAACAGTGATGTTATCTGTGCCGCCTGCCTTGTTTGCAAGGTCTACCAATTTTTGAGCACATTTTTCAAGGCTGCCGTGAGACATCACCTTTAAAATAGTTTCATCGTCAAGCATATTTGAAAGCCCGTCGCTGCATAAAAGCAGTCTGTCACCCTCGCAAAGCTTTAGTTTAAAAATATCGGCATCAGCGCTCAATGAAGTTCCCAAAGCACGTGTTATCACGTTCTTTTGAGGATGATGCATAGCCTCTTCAGGAGTGATTGCGCCTGTTTCAATCATATACGAAACCAGAGAATGGTCTTTTGTCAGCAGGGAAAGCTCCTTTTTTGAACTGATTTTATAAACACGGCTATCTCCGATATGGGCAATATATGCAGTATCCTTAATTATAAGGCACACATCAAGCGTGGTTCCCATTCCCAAAAGAGAGGAATCCTCTGAAGAAAGGTCATACACGGTGGTGTTTGCATTATCAACAGCTTGTGATAAAATGCTGAAAATCTGGGCGGGGATAAGATTCTCCGAAATATGCTCTTCAAGGTAAGAGGAAACTACTTCAATCGTTTTGCTGCTTGCAACCTCGCCACCGTTATGTCCGCCCATTCCGTCGGCAAGTATCAAAAGAGTAAAATTATCTGTCTGTTTTGCAAGACAACAATCCTCGTTGTTCTGGCGCAGCTTTCCCCTGTCTGTCAGTGAATAAAACTGCAATATTACCACCTCCTTAAAATTTTTAAAGTTCGTTGTTTCGCAGCTGTCCGCAGGAAGCGTTTATGTCCGCCCCTAACTCTCTGCGGATTGTTGCATTTATTCCAAGTGATTCAAGCTTTTTTAGAAAATCACGTGTTTCTTTTTCATTTGTTCGTGTGTTGTTGCGCTCTGTAACGGGGTTTACAGGAATAAGATTTACATGGCAATTTCGTCCTGATAAAAGCTTTGCAAGTGTCTGCGCCTCGTCAAAGGAAGCATTTTTCCCTTTTACAAGAGCGTATTCAAAGGTTATTCTTCGGTGGGTTTTGCCAAAATAGTAATCGCACGCACTCATAAGCTTATCCAGTGAATATGCCTTTGCCACAGGCATAAGATTGCGCCTGAGCTCATCAGTAGGTGCGTGAAGCGACACTGCAAGATTAATTGGAAGCCCCTCATCAGCAAGTGCATAAATTTTATCTGCAAGTCCGCAGGTGGATAATGTAATATGGCGAAAGCCTATCCCTAGACCTTCTTCGTTATTTACATTACTAAGAAAGCTAAGAATGTTATCATAGTTATCAAGCGGCTCGCCTATTCCCATAATTACAACATTGCTGATTTTTGTACCCAAATCCTTTTGTGCACGCAGTATTTGTCCCTCAATCTCAAACGGTGTCAGGTTGCGCACAAGCCCGTGCAGTGTTGATGCGCAAAAGCTGCAACCCATACGGCAACCGACCTGACTGGATATGCATATGCTTTTTCCGTGATGATAGTCCATCACAACGGTTTCTATAATATTTCCGTCTGACAACCTTAAAAGATACTTCACCGTTTTATCAAGCTTTGATACCAGCTTTTTATAAATTTGGGGAAGAAAAATTTCAAAATCCTCACAAACGGCTTGCCTTAAGGAAAGGGGAATGTTAGTCAATTCATCGGCGCTTTCACAGCCACAGTGAATCCATTTAAAAAGCTGCAACGCACGAAAAGACGGCTGCCCTTTTTCTTTGAGATATTCTTTTAATTGTAAAAGTGTTAAATCGCCGATATTCAAATCGCTTACTTCCTTTCAAATACTGCATAAAAGAAGCCATCAGTCTTATCAATGTGGGGAAGGAGCTGTCGTTGTTCAATAAGGTCAAACTCCTTGAAATTTTCAAGAAAACATTTTATGTTTTCTTCGTTTTCATCACGGTTTACCGTGCAGGTAGAATATACAAGTATACCGCCCTTTTTCACATAGGCAGCAGCATTTTTTAAAATACTGCGCTGAATAAGGGATAGTGTTTCATTTGTAAAGGGGTTTTTTGTCCATTTAATGTCGGGCTTTCTGCGAAGAACGCCTAAACCCGAACAGGGAACGTCTGCAAGAACTCTGTCAAAGCTGTTTTCAAAATCCTTTCTGAAAACGGTTGCATCGTTTTGCATAACAACTGTATTTGTAATTCCAAGCCGCATAAGATTATTCTTTATAAGCTCGGTTTTATGTGCGTGCAAATCACAGGAGATAATCTCGCCCGTGTTATTCATAAGCTGTGCAATGAATCCCGTTTTGCCGCCGGGAGCTGCACAAAGGTCAAGCACACGCATATTTTCCTTTACCCTTAGTGCAAGTGCCGCCTTTTGCGAGGCACCGTCCTGCACTGCAATGTGACCGTCCTTAAAGAGGCGGGTATGCTCCACACTTCCTCCGCCTGTATAGATATATGCAAAGGGGGAAATGTCGCTTTTTTCAAAATCGCCTGAAAGCGAGGAAGCCTTTAATGTGTTAAGCCTTACCATTACGGGTGGCTCTTCATTCATAGCACTGAAAAAGTTTTCGCCATAGCCCTCGATTTTCCATTTTTTCACCAGATAGTCGGGCATGGAATATTTTATGCTGATATACTCGTCAGAAGATGTATCTGCGGGAAGAAAATCCCCACAGGTGTTTACTTTGCGAAGAAGTGCGTTAACAAAGCCAGCAGAGGCACAATGACCATATCTTCTGGCAAGGCGGACACATTCGTTTACCGTTGCCGATACAGGGATACGGTCAAGAAATTTTATGCTGTATACACCAATTCGCAGTATGTTATGAATCCACACCGACAGCTTACGCAGCTTGATTGTGGAAAGATTTTCAATAATATTATCTATAAAAAGTCTGTTTTTCATTACGCCGAAAGCTATAGTTGTTGCAAGTGCGTTATCCCTTGTATCCATATTCATAGAAGAAAGGATATCACGAAGCACAATGTTAAGATACGCACCGTCTTTCTGGGAAGCAACAAGAGCTTTGAGCGCAGCCTCACGGGACTTTGAAAGCGCCGCCATCAGTCGTTACGCCTTCTGCCGGAGGCAAGCATCACAAATCTTAAAAGGTTTGCAACGGAAACAGCAGCTGCAGCAACATATGTCATAGCGGCAGCGCCGAGTACTTTTTTTACAGCAGGAACCTCGTCAGATTCGAGGTACATGTCTCTTTCAAGTATCGATACGGCTCTCCTTGATGCGTTGAACTCAACAGGAAGTGTAACAATCTGAAAAAGAACTGCAAATGAGAAAAACCATATCCCTGCGTTGAGCAGAATTGTGCTCATACCGCCGGAGAGGAGAAGTCCGATAATAATAAGGTACGGACCTGCCATAGAACCAATGTTGGCAACAGGAACAATAGCATTGCGAACCTTAATCGGAACGTAACCTGTTGCATGCTGAACTGCGTGACCTGCTTCGTGTGCAGCTACACCAACTGCTGCAACCGAGGTAGAATTTTTTACTGAATCAGACAGCCTTATTACGTTTGCACGTGGGTCGTAGTGGTCGGTAAGATTACCGCTGATGGACTCTATACGCACATTATAAAGACCGTTTGCGTCAAGGATACTGCGTGCCGCCTGCTCTGCTGTAATGTTGCGGGCAGTACCTTTTTTAGAATATTTTTTAAACGTAGAGCTGACATTTGCCGAGGCAATCAGTGAAAGCAGCGCTGCAATAATTACCAGCATATATCCGCTGCCGCCATAATAATATCCAAACATTGTTTAATTCATCCTTTCCCGATAATTGTGCCTTTTTCAATCTTGTGTCCACGAAGATAGTCTGCCACAGACATTCTCTTTTTACCCTCGGGTTTTATGTTTTTTAT
>JAZRLV010000094.1:0-91216 GCA_045646985.1 Clostridia bacterium
TTTAGTCATCGGAGAGTCGAACTGGTTGCGCCTTATACTTGACAAATTTGAATGCTTTCAATTTGTCGTCCTCGAAAGGCGTCAGCCTATCTTCGTCCTCCGTATTAAAATCATTTTAAATTTTTCTGCGTATAAGGTCGGAGAGTTTAAAAAGAAGAAATTTTGATATAAGACAAAGAAAATTCAAGAATAATACTGACGTATATTTGCAGAATTTTCTGCTGTATTATGCGAAATTTCTCTTTTTAAACCGTAATCAGTTCGACTCTCCGATGACTAGTGTATCCACAATTTCTCCGAAATTCATAAAGTGAGATGCCTTAATAAGTATAACATCTCCCTGCGATAAGATTTGAGGTGCCTTTTCTAAAAATTCCTGCTTTGTTTTAAACCACAGCGCTTTACCACCGTTTTCCTTAACACCGCAGTATATATTTTCAGAAAGCGTTCCGATTGCAATTATTAATCCGACTTTACTCTTTGCGGCATATTCACCTACACTTTTGTGAAGAAGTGTTTCGTCCTCGCCAAGCTCACCCATATCACCGAAAATACAAACTGTTCTGGGCGCATCATCACATTTTACCAGAAGGTCAATACCACTCATCATAGATTGAGGGGCTGCATTATAGCAGTCATCAATCAGCGTGTATTTTTCCGTTTTGATTACATTTACACGTCCGCTTAATGCTTTTGCCGCTGAAATTCCTTCCACAAGCTGATCGTGCGTAAGTCCCAGCCAACTGCCTGCCGCCATTGCAGCCATTGCCGCAAACAGCATATGTCTGCCCGGAACTTTTATGCTGCAGTGGTAACGCTCACCAAACATGGATACTTCAAAATCTGTGCCGTCAAAGCCATGCTCGTAAAATGATTCTACATATATGTCATTGTCAGACTCAAACCCAAACAGACATTTATTATGCCGCTTTATCGTGGATAGCATATCATCGTCACCGTTAAGGATACATCTTGACGTTGCACTCATATACTCAAAAATTTCGCTTTTCGCTTTAAGTATATTTTCACGGGAGCCGAGATTCTCTATATGTGATATTCCGATATTTGTCATAATGCACATAGACGGGCGTGCGACAGAGGAAAGCAAGCGCATCTCCCCCTCGTGATTCATTCCCATCTCCACAACTGCAACCTCGGTATCGGGCTTTATTGACATTATTGTAAGAGGAAGTCCAAGACCATTATTAAAATTACCCTCGGTCTTAACAACATTATATTTTTGCGAAAGAACAGATGCAACCATTTCCTTTGTCGTTGTTTTTCCTACACTGCCTGTTATTCCTATTACAGTAATATTAAGCTTATTGCGGTATGCGCGTGCAATATCCTGAAGTGCCGTAACAGGATCATTAACCACAATACACGGGCACCCGTCATACGCACGGTCGCTTACAGTGCACAGTGCACCTCTTTCTACCGCATTGGGTATGTAATTGTAGCCGTCGGTGTTTTCACCCTTTATCGCCACGAATACGCCCCCCGGAGCTACCTTACGACTGTCAATCGCAGCAGAGGTAATCTTTTCATCAAGCAGCGTGCAATCGCCTGTAAAAACGCCGTTTGCCGCCTGCAACGCCTCTCTCACGGTAAAATCTATTTTCCTGTACATTCACAAAACCTCCGTTTCGCCGTACATTATTTATTCATACCAAGTGTTATTATTTTTTCGCAAAGCTCGTTATAGCCTATTCCTATTGCCGCAGCTTCCTGGGGAAGAAGGCTTGTAGGGGTCATTCCGGGAAGCGCATTTGCCTCAAGACAGTAAATATCATCATTTTCATCAAGAATAAAATCCATTCGTGCATAACCTTCAAGTTCTAAAGCCTTAAACGCAAGAAGTGCCGCAGCACTCATTTTTTCGGCCTGTTTGGCTGTTATTTGTGCAGGGCATATTTCAACTGTCAAATCCTGCTGATACTTGTTCTTATAATCATAAAAGCCTGTTTTGGGGATTATCTCTATTGCAGGAAGTGCAATATCGCCAAGAACACCTACAGAAAACTCACGTCCGCTGATAAACTGCTCTACAACAACCTCATCCTCATAATTAAAAGCTTCGCTCATAGCTTCATCAAAAGCCTCTTTAGTCTCGACAATGGCAACACCGATAGACGAGCCGCCGCAGCAGGGCTTTACAACCACCTTTTTGTTAAATTCATCAAACGAGACAGGCGTGCCCTTTTTTATCATTTTTCCTACGGGAGTAGGAACCCCCGATGCAATAAAGGTCTGCTTTGTCAGATTTTTATTCATACTTACAGCGCAGCCAAAATAACCGCTGCCCGTATATTTTATTCCTAAAAGGTCAAATGCTGCCTGAAGGCGTCCGTTTTCGCCGTTTTCGCCATGCAGCGCCATAAAGACAATATCCGCATAGGAGCAAAGCTCTATAATATTTTCCCCGAAAAACACGTCAGGGTTTGTTCCCCTTGATTTTTTAATAGCTTCAATATCGGGAACTTCCTCGCTTATTTTGTCTATAGCGACTTTATTTGTTGCATTTTTGAATTCTTCTTCTATACTTCCGATTAATTTATATCCCATGAAAACATCTGCAAGAATTGCATGATGTCCGTTTTCAATAAGGGCATTCTGTACCTTTGCCCCTGTAGTGAGCGATACATTTCTCTCGGTGCTGAGTCCACCTGATAATACGACTATATTCATAAACCACACCTCAATTTTCTAAAATAAACACTGCTTTTTTACCACTGTTAAAAACATCATTTGCATCACGCATTATATCCTTTGGCGTAATAGCACTGACCTTTTTTATTATTTCATCATCTGTTCTGACTTTTCCTAAGAGAAGCTGCGTTCTGCCATTCTCACTCATTCTGGAGGAGGCGCTCTCCCTGCTCATTATTATTGAACATTTAAGCTGACTGCGTGCCTTTTCAAGCTCATAATCGCTTATAGCGTGGCTGCAAAGATTTTCAATCTCCTCATCAATCATCTTCTGTGCAGGTGAAAGCATATCACCACTGAGTCCTGCATATATTCCAAGCATTCCGCCGCCCTCAAACGCACCTGTATAAGAATAAATGCTGTAGCAAAGACCGTTATTTTCACGCAGGGACTGAAAAAGTCTGCTGGACATACTGCCGCCCAAAATATTATTAAGCAGTGACAGAGAATATATCCTGTCACTAAAATGGTCAAATGCGGGATATGCGATTGAAAGATGCGCCTGCTCAATGTCTTTTTTCCTACGCCATTCCCCACTTATAAAATCTACATTTTTCAATATAAATGGAGTTTCCAAAGCTTTTTTTGAAAAATATTTTTCGCATAGCTCTATGAGCACCGCTTCATCAAAACAGCCTGCAACCGAAATAACAGTATTTTCGGGGGTATAGCGTCTGCTGTAATAGTCAAGCATCATACTGCGGGTTATCCCGCTGACGCTTTCCACTGTTCCTGAAATTCTATAGCCTAAGGGGTTATCCGCCCACATAAGCTCGCAAACAGCATCAAGAGCAACATCCTCGGGAGAATCCTCGTACATGTTTATTTCTTCAATGATTACACCACGCTCAAGCTCGATATCTTCATCAGAAAAGAGCGGGTTATAATACATATCACTAATAACATCTAACGAAAGGCTCAGATTATCTCCCAGTGTTTTTGTGTAGTAACATGTACATTCCCTTGCGGTATAGGCATTAATCTGCCCCCCTGCAAAATCCATTTCTTCTGCTATGCGGCGGGCGGTGCGGTTTTTAGTCCCTTTAAAAAGCATATGCTCAATAAAATGACTTATTCCGCTTTCCTCTTTTGTTTCATACATACTGCCGCTTTTTACCCATACACCTACACTGACACTTTTAAGATATGGCATTTCTTCGTAAACAAGACATATTCCGTTTTTAAGATAATAAGTTTTGTACATACAAACCTCTGTTTTTTAATGCGTAATTACGGAAAAACATTAAAGGAGCATCCTACGGACGCTCCTTTTTGCTTTTTTATTCCTCTGTACTTATTAATGTGTCCTTGCGAGAGAAATTGTAGCGTCCCATACGGTCAATTTCAACAAGCTTGACATTAATTGTGTCGCCTACATTCACAACATCTGTTACCTTTTCAACACGCTTTGTGTCGAGCTTACTGATGTGAACAAGACCTTCTTTTCCGGGAAGATATTCAACAAACGCACCAAAATCCATTATCTTTGTAACAGTTGCGCTGAATACATCACCGATTTCGATATCGCCTGCAATACCACGAACAATCTTAAGTGCACGCTGTGCAGCCTCGCTGTCGCTTGTTGCAAAGAATACTGTACCGTCTTCCTCGATATCAATTTTAACACCTGTTTCAGCAACAATTTTCTGAATAACCTTTCCGCCGCTGCCGATAACGTCACGAATTTTCTCTGTATCAATAACTGTAGAGATAATCTTGGGTGCATACTTTGAAAGCTCCGCTCTAGGCTCGGCAATGCAAGGAAGCATACATTCGTCAAGAATTTTGTAACGTGCAAGGCGGGTCTTTTCGAGTGCCTCACGAATGATTTCAGGCTTAAGACCGTCAATCTTGATATCAACCTGAATAGCTGTAATACCGTCCTTTGTACCTGCAACCTTAAAGTCCATATCTCCAAAGAAGTCCTCAAGACCCTGAATATCAACCATTGTAATATAACGGTCACCCTCGGTTACAAGACCGCAGGAAATACCTGCAACGGGTGCCTTAATTGGAACACCTGCATCCATAAGTGCAAGTGTGCTTCCGCAGATACTGCCCTGTGATGTAGAGCCGTTTGAAGAAAGTACTTCAGACACAAGACGAAGTGTGTAGGGGAATTCCTCTGTAGAGGGAATAACAGGAACAAGTGCCTTTTCAGCGAGTGCACCGTGACCGATTTCACGTCTTCCGGGACCACGGCTGGCTCTTGTTTCGCCAACTGAATATGACGGGAAATTGTAGTGGTGCATATAACGCTTTGTTTCCTCGTCATCAATACCATCAAGAAGCTGTTCCTCTGAAACCATACCAAGTGTACAGGTTGTAAGCACCTGTGTCTGTCCTCTGGTAAAGAGTCCGCTTCCGTGTGTACGGGGAAGAATACCAACCTCTGAATCAAGAGGACGGATATCATCAAGACCACGTCCGTCTACACGCTTTCCGTCGTCAAGAATCCAACGGCGAACAACGTATTTCTGCAATTTATAGATAGCTTCGTCAATAACAGCTTCCATTTCGGGGAAACGATCAGCAAGTGCCTCATAAACAAAGCTGTAAACCTCTTTAAGATTTTCCTCTCTTACATTCTTATCATCTGTATCGAGAGCTGCTCTTACCTTTTCGATAGCGATTTCCTTAACTGCTTCGTAAACATCCTCGGGAACTTCCATATGCTCGTAATCAAACTTAGGCTTTCCGATTTCTTTCTGAATGCTTTCAATAAATTCGCACATTTTTGCAATTTCAGCATGCGCAGCCATAATACCCTCGAACACCAAATCCTCGGGAACCTGATTTGCACCTGCCTCAATCATATTAACCTTGTCCTTTGTACCTGCGATTGTAAGGAACATTTCACTCTTATCACGCTGCTCCTTTGTGGGGTTAACAACAACCTTACCATCAACAAGACCAACTGTTGCGCCTGCAATAGGACCTGCAAACGGAACAGATGAAATTGAAATAGCAATAGAAGCACCAATCATCGCTGTAACAACAGGATCGTTATCGGGTTCAACACTCATAACTGTTGTAACTACTGCTACATCGTTACGAAGGTCCTTAGGGAAAAGGGGACGAATAGGACGGTCGATACATCTTGAAGCAAGGATTGCTTTTTCAGTAGGACGGCCCTCACGCTTTAAGAAACTGCCGGGAATTTTACCAACAGCATAAAGCTTTTCTTCATAATCAACTGCCAGAGGGAAGAAATCAACACCCTCTCTGGGCTTTGCAGATGCGGTTGCTGTTGCATGAACAACAGTTTCACCATAGCGAACAAGACAGCTGCCGCCGGCAAGCTGTGCCATTTTGCCTGTTTCTACAACAAGCTTACGTCCGCAAAACTCTGTTTCAAAAGTCTTAAACATAACTATACCTCCAAAATATTTTTCGAAAGGGTAGTTGTTTATCACTTAAGAAAACATCATACAATATGTGCAATGCTTTCTTAAGTGCTAAGCGAACCTGCCCTTTCGATTCCCTTATGCCTATGTGACAAAAGCCAGGAAATGCCCTGACTTTAATATGTCGGAGGAACAAGTGCCCCTCCGACACACAATTTGAACTTACTTTCTCAGACCGAGCTTTTCAACGATTGCACGGTAACGGTTGATGTCAACCTTTGTAAGATAGTTAAGAAGGCCACGACGCTGACCAACCATCTTGAGAAGGCCACGTCTTGAATGATGGTCCTTCTTGTAAACCTTAAGATGCTCGTTAAGGTGATTGATTCTCTCTGTGAGAATAGCAATCTGAACCTCGGGAGATCCTGTGTCGCCCTCGTGAAGCTTGTACTGATCGATAATGCTCTGTTTCTTTTCCTTTAACATTTGAAAAACCTCCAAATTATATTATTTGACAAAACCTCCGCATCACCAAGGACAGGGTCGGAGAAACCGCAATCCGTAGCAACGGGATAATATGCCAAATAGCATATTATCACACCTTGTCTGCTTTGTCAAGCACATTGATGAATTTTTATGCTATAAAAACAAAAAGCCTTCCCCTTGAGGGAAAGTGACTGCTTCCTTCAATAGACTATTGAGGAAGCTCGCTGAGAAGCGAGGTCATGCCATTTTGAACGCCAAAATGGCGAAAAGCGTCGGGGGATTGCGAATTTCCCCCGAACCCCTTGAAACGCCCTCGCAGGGGCGATTTCAATATATGACGTGCCATTTAATATATAAGTGGTCTTTGTTTATAAATTTACTTTGCCTTTATTGTGCCGTCTGCATCGGCAAACCTATTGCCGAGGAAGGGCAGACTAAAAATTGCCCGTCAGCAGCGGTAGTTGTTACGGGCAATTTTTGCCCAAAAAGTAAAAGTAAATTTATAAACCCCTAGTTTGTGTTGCAAGTTAGCTAACTTTAGCGATGAAGCTGCGTTTTTCGGTAGTTTTTGCCTCTAACCGAGAAATTGCGAGAAATCAGTTTCCTCTGCACTCTCGCAATTTCAGCCGTCAGAGCAAACTGAGTGTTTGCTTTTTGTAGGCGGCGGTTTATAGGCAAAAATTACTGAAAAACATTACTTACGCATTACAAATGATAGCATCCCTTTATTATCTCGCCCCTGCGAGGGCGGTTTAGAGGGGTGTGGGGAGAATTCGCAACTCCCCACGCTTTTGGTACTTTTGGCTACCAAAAGTACACAAGTCCCAGCGACTCCGCTGAATCCCCCGCAAATGTTGCGGAAAGAGTATCATTTTTCATTGTTTGAAAAACAAATCTTATATAATGTAAAATTTCCGCAATTATGTTTATGCCTCAAAAACCTTTCCCACTCTGGGACATTCAGGATCATCACAAGTTATACAGTTACGCATATCATGATCTTCAAGACAACATAGCATATAGTCACATTCGTCACAGCAGCATTCGGCTTTGCCCTCGCCATTTCCGGGACAATCTTGCCCTAAATTTCCCGGAATTAAAATTGTCCCCGTTACATCAACAATCATAAGATTCCTCCTTTCTTTTCAACATTGTATCACCTAAAGAATTAAATTGCAATACATTTGCAATGCATACTATCAATATTATTTTATATATAATAATATTGCAGAGGTGATATGCAATGAAAAAGTTTACTATTCCGTCCGTTCCTCCCACAACAAACAAATGTATACGCTTTCCAAACGATATTATTGAAAGGGTGGAAAAAGCTATTCAAGGGAAAAATTGTACCTTTACCGCTTTTGTTGTAGAAGCAGTAAAGGTAGCGCTTGAAAATATTGAGGAATAAACTTATACTATATAAACGGCAAGGCGGTTTTTACTGCCTTGCCGTTTTATTAATTTTTTACTTGATTAAGCGGCGTTTGCTCCTCGCTTATAGGGAGAAGCTGATACCCCTCCGTTGTCAGATATTCAAGCACATAGGGGAGAAGATTGGCTGTACTTTTCCTGTCGTGAAATAAAATAACGGGTGTTTGGCGGCACTTGGAAAGTCCCTTTTTTAAGTTTTCCATTATACGCTCGGGTACTATTGTTCCGACAGAATCCCTGGGATCAACATTCCAGTCCCATATTAAAAATCCGTTATCAGTCAGATTTTTTGCCTGTTTTTTTGTAAGGCGGTAAGATGAGCCAAACGGCACACGTACAAGACGAGAGCCTTCTCCCACCAGATTTTCAAGTGCCTTGTTTGTTTTTTGCATTTCTTCAAGCACAGAAGTGTCAGTTGCATAGATAGCCTGACTATGGCTGACCCCGTGCAGTCCTATGGCATTCTTACTATGTATAATTTGCTTAATAAATTCAGGATAAAGAATAATTCTCTCCTCTAAAACGAAAAAGGTTGCCTTTGCATTATATTTGTCAAGAGTCTGCACAATGTACGGAGTATTCAGTGTAGGCCCGTCATCAAAGGTTATATATGCAATTTTTTCATCTTCCTTGGCAAAGGCATGCTGCAAAAACAGCACTAACGGCAGCAAAAGAGCTGCCGCCGTCAATAAATACAACCATCGGTTATTATCTTTCACTTAAAACACCTCTTTATTTATTTTATTTCATAAAGAGATGTTTTATGCTTCGAGCCTTACTGCACTATCGATATTGCGTGAGATATTCCGGGTATGCTTTCCCCCTGAAATGTTGCCGTAGGGCTCATAAGCGCACCTGTCGCCGCAAAAAGAACACGTTTAAACTTACCTTTTTTAATCTGGGGCAGAACATATCCGCACAAAATTGATGCCGCACAACCACAGCCGCTGCCGCCTGCGTGCGTATCCTGTCTTTCCTTGTCAAATATCATTGCTCCGCAGTCATTATACCTGTCCTTTGCGTCTATGCCTTCCCTTACAAGTAATTCTTCGGCAATGCTTTTTCCGATAAGCCCCAAATCCCCCGACAAAATCAAATCGTAATCGGCAGGAGTCCTTTTCAGCGCTGTAAGGTGGCGATTTATAGTATCCACAAAGGCAGGTGCCATTGCCGCCCCCATATTGCCTATGTCTGTTACCCCCAAATCAACTATTCTGCCACAGGTAACCGCTTCAATATACGGCGCCACGCTATTTTCCCCGACCACTGCCGAGCCGCTTCCCGTAACAGTCCATTGAGCATTCGGCGTGCGCTGACCGCCATATTCAAGAGGTGTACGGAACTGCTTTTCCGCACTGCAAAAATGGCTGCTCGTAGCGCAAAGAACATGCTTTGCTGCATTTCCTCCTACAATCAGCGAGCCAAGCACAAGGCTTTCCGCCATTGTAGAACAAGCTCCGTATACCCCGAAAAAGGGAATATCCAAATCCCTGAGCGCATAACCCGAGGATATACATTGATTAAGTAAGTCCCCCGATATTACAAAATCAATATCCGTATTTTTCAGCTTTCCTTTTTCAAGCGTCAAAGAAACACTGCGGCGTAAGTTTTCACTTTCGGCTTTTTCCCAGCTTTTTTGCCCGAAATAAGCATCAGGCTCAATCCCGTCAAAATATTTTCCATAGGGGCCTTCGCCCTCTTTTTTGCCGACAACTGCCGCAAACGATAGAATCGACGGCTTATTATCAAAAATCACTGTTCCGTTTCCTAAGCTTTGCATAAAACTACCTCACAAAAATTATATATAAAATTCCGGCTATTACCGAGGATGCTGTACCATATACAATAACCGGCCCCGCCACGTCAAACATTTTTGCGGCAGTACCGGGGACAAAGCCCTCAGTTTTAAATTCCATAGCAGGGGAGGTAACGGAATTTGAAAACCCTGTTATAGGGACAAGTGTTCCTGCGCCGGCAAATTTTCCTATTTTGTCAAAAACATTAAATGCAGTAAGAAGCGAAGCTATAAATATCAGCGTAATACTGGTTGCACTTCCCGCCTTGTCAGTATTAAGACCCAATGACATATAGAAGTTGCGAAACATCTGACCAATAGTGCAGATTATTCCGCCCACCACAAACGCCCGCAATGTATCCTTTACTATAGGTGACTTTCCTGCATGCCTTTGGACTATTTTAGCGTATTCTTTTTTTGTAACCATAAGCTTTCTCCTTTATATAAACATTGCGGCACTGCTGCTGCCCATATTTCCTGTAGTAACCATAAAGCGAAGAATAAACAAAGATAAAAATGCCAATATAATAAAAGTTGTGTTTAATTTTTTAATCATATAAATTCATCCTTTCGTATTTATTTTTTCCCGCAAAAAAAGAAATTCTCCTTTTTTGAAGAATTTCTTTTTTGCAATTTATATTATTTTTTGAATTTTTTTCCTATAATCGGTAGCATTGAAAGCTCTTCTTTCTCAAACACTCCTAAAATACCCACCATTCCAAAATATACAACTGCACCGGTTATTATGGAGCAAAGCACCCCAATCGTATTTCCAAAGCCTTTGAGAAGATTGTATGCACCTATTACGCATCCGCCCATTATAAGAGCTGATATAAAGGGCTTTAAAAAATATTTTCCAAAGCCTATCTTCATAGGCAGATTTATCCTCAAAACACTAAAGCTTATAAAAAACGCTATTGCCTGACAGGCAATACTGCCTATCGGTGCTCCGTATATATTTATATTTGGTATAGGAACAAGAATCAGATTAAACAAAAGCTTTACTATTCCCCCTGCAAGAACACTTAGCGCAGGAACAAATATTTTTCCCATTCCCTGAAGCGACCCGTAGATTGTCTGGCTCATAGCAGAGAAAAATACAGTTGGTGCAACAATGGCAAAGAGCATCCCTCCGTCACTGGCATGCGGATAAATCATTCTAAGAATGGGGGAGGCAAGCACCATATACCCAATCGTACACGGAAGCGCCACAACCACACTTATAAGAAGTGAAAAGGAAACCTTTTGTCTGGCGGTTTCATAATCTTTCAGCGCAAGTGCTCCCGCAACAGTAGGCACAAGCACTGTAGAAAACGCAGTATTAAGTGCCAGCGGCAGATTTACAAGCACGTCTGTTTTACTCAAAATACCGCTAAGCCTTACAGCCTCATCAGAAAGAAGCTGCGCATCAGTAATTTTTGATGCAAGCGCAATTTTTACGCCACGAACAACCGTAATTATATCCACGACTCTGTTAAGAGATGCCACTATTGCGCCCAAAGATATAGGTATTGATACAAGAAGTATCATTCTGGCAATCTTTATAGCACTGCCCTTTATCTTCACAGCCGGCGCACTTTTGAGCTTTTCTCTGATGCTTTTTGCATTTATCCCGCAAAAAATAAAGAGATAAATACAGCTAAGAAGCGTAGAAATCGTCGTTGCAAGCGTTGCACCTGCCGCCATATATTCAGGCTTTGACCCTGCCATTGCAAGCACAATAAGAATTGTGGAAAGGCTTTTTAAAAACTGCTCTAAAACCTGACTTGTGTTTGTCGCTTTCATATTATGCTGACCTGCAAAAAAGCCACGGATAACACTCGACACCGATACAAAGATAAGTGCAGGGGAAAGCACCTTTATTGTATAACAAGCAAGAGGGGCATCAAGAATATGCGTTGCAATAAATTCCGCCCCGAAAAACATAATTCCCGAAAAAAATGCACCTACACACAAAAACAGCACCAAGGCAACACGGAAAATACGCATTGCACCACGAAAATCGTCAAGTGCACATCGTTCTGAAACAAGCTTTGAAATAGCGTTTGGTATACCTATAGAGCTTATCGCCAAAAGCAGCGTATATATCTGGTAACCGAAATTGTAATAACCGTTTCCCATATCTCCGAAGCCATCAATATTGGTTATTACCATACGGTACGCAAAGCCCAGAAGCTTAACCGCTATCTGCGCAAAAATTATCGTTATTACATTCATTAAAAAGGTGGGTGCTTTATTTTCTTTACCCATATAAATTACAGCCTTTCTTAAATTTTATCTGACAATTTCTTCTGCTGTTTTATATACCGCTCTCTCGCCGCCGATAAGTCTTGGGCGGGTTTTTGCACAGATAATAGGTGCTTCGCCAATTTTTCTTACACTAAGACGTACAGGCACAGCCACCCTTTTAAGATGCATACCTATAAGCGTACCGCCTATGTCAATTCCACAGTTCGCCTGTATACTTTCCACCAGAACGGGGTCGCTAAATGCTTTATAAGCATTTGTCGCAAAGGAGCCGCCCGCCTTTGGCTGAGGAACAGCACTTACTTCCTCAAGACGGTATGCCTTCATACACTCACGCTCAATCACAACAGAGCGGTTTAAATGCTCACAGCACTGCGCCGCAAGGTAAATTCCTTTTTGTGAAAGTACCTCATATATTCCGTCAAATACAGCTTTTCCTACCTCAAAATTTGAGCCTGTGCCAATTTTTTCACCGCACACCTCGCTGGAGGAACAACCAACAACAAAAATATCGCCCTTTTCAAGCTTTGCTGCTTCTATAAGCTCCTGCGCTGCCTGTGCAGCCTGATTTTTTATCTCTGTAAACATATATATTCAAACCTCCGTTTTTACATTCAAGTTTAATTATAGACATTATTGCGGACACGGATTGATAAAAGGCGTTGTTGAATCCATTCTGTGGTGTAACCCTTTTTATGATATGTTTCAAACGCTCTGTCTATTGCCATCTCAGGGTCTATCGTTTCATCAATCCTCTCTTTACCCACCTTTGCAAGCCACATTTTAAAAGGTTCTGCCTTTGGCGAAGGAATTGATTGAATTATACGAAGTATTCCAGCAATATCTGCAACATCGGTATTATATCGTTTTCCGTCTTTCGGAGATTTTAGTTTCAGTTGGTGACAAATTGTCACCAACTCATTTCCTTCTTCTTTTAAGCGTTGTTTTAATTTATTCCAATACTTTCTTCCATCTAAACTATCTGTAAGTACAGATACAACATCAACAACAGAAAAATACCATTCTTCTCTTTCTTCGTTCCACGCAGTTCTTATTTTTTTATCTTCAAATATTTGTATTTTATTATCCATGTATTTACCTCCATAAAAGCGGTATGTTTTCCTTGAGGTCACACTCATTATACACCTCTTTTTTTAAAAAGGCAATATCTAATAAATACTATCATATAATATTGCGAGGTGATTTTATGGAAAATGAACAATATATGTGCTACATAACATACGCCGTTCCCAAAAATTTAATGCCAAAGCTGATGATGCAGGAAACGGAAATTGAGGAAAGCAGTCCGCCGTCACTTTATCCGCCGGGGTTTATCCCCGATTGGTACAGAAACGGCTGTTTTCCTGAAGATGATATTGAGGATTAGCTAAATATGGAGGTGTGACAATGCGTTGCCACACCTCCATATTTTTTTTATTTATTTTCCTCTATAAACTCCGACAAAGCTCTTGCCGCACTTCCTACAAAAGCAAGGCAAGGGCGTTTTTTATAAAATTCAGGATTTCTTGGAGTGGGGTCAGGCTTTTGCGCACCATCTACCCCTAAAAGCTCACGACAGATTATTGTGCCGTACTCATCTTTAAATTCCTTTGCCAGATTTTGAACACGTGCATAAAGCTCTTTTTTTGCAGCATCATTTTTGGCATCGTCATAACCATAGAGAACACCAAGCACCATAAACATTCCGCTTACAGCACCGCAAACCTCACGAAGTCTGCCCATGCCGCCCCCAAAGGCAGAGGACATTTTGAGAGCATCACTTACGTTCATTCCCATTTCATCGGCAAAAGCCGCAAAAACTGCCTGTGCACAGTTATATCCGTCAGTAAAATAGTTGCACGCAATTTGTTCATGCTTATTCATATTGGTTCCTCCTAAGTTACAAAAGAGCTGTGACAATAAGTTGCCACAGCTCCTTGTTAATTATGTGTTTTAATTAGCAAACGCCGTAAGCAAGCATTGCTTCTGCAACCTTCTTAAAGCCTGCAATATTAGCACCTGCAACAAGGTCATAACCAAGACCATATTCTTCGGCTGCTTCCATGCTAACCTTATGAATGTTAGCCATGATTCCCATAAGCTTTTCGTCAACCTCTTCAGCTGTCCAGCTGTAACGCATAGAGTTCTGCGCCATTTCAAGAGCAGATACTGCAACGCCGCCGGCATTAACAGCCTTTGAAGGTCCAACTATAAGACCGCTGTCCTTAAGAAGTGTAACTGCCTCGTTTGTTGTGGGCATGTTAGCAACCTCGATATAATACTTTGTACCGTTTGCAATAATCTTCTTAGCTTCTTCAATACCGATTTCGTTCTGAGTTGCACAAGGCATACAGATATCAGCCTTAACACCCCAGGGCTTTTCACCTGCAAAGAACTGGCAACCGAATTTATCAGCATAATCCTGAGCTTTGTCACGGCCGGAAGCTCTCATCTCAAGCATGAAGTCAATCTTTTCCTGTGTTGTAACACCATCGGGATCATATACATATCCGTCAGGACCTGAAATTGTAATAACCTTACCGCCAAGCTGAGCAACCTTTGCAGCAACACCCCATGCAACGTTACCAAAGCCTGAGATTGCAACTGTCTTACCCTCGATTGTTTCGCCGAAATGCTTAAGCACTTCGCAGGCATAATATGTAGCACCATAGCCTGTAGCTTCAGGACGGATTAAAGAACCACCGTATGAAAGGCCCTTACCTGTAAGAACACCGTTTTCCCAGCAGCCCTTAATTCTCTTATACTGGCCGTAAAGGTAACCGATTTCTCTTGCGCCTACACCGATATCGCCGGCAGGAACGTCAACGTCGGGACCGATATGACGGTAAAGCTCTGTCATAAAGCTCTGGCAGAATCTCATGATTTCTCCGTCAGACTTACCTCTGGGGACAAAGTCACTGCCGCCCTTACCGCCGCCGATGGGAAGACCTGTAAGGCTGTTCTTGAATGTCTGCTCAAAGCCGAGGAATTTGATGATTGAAAGGTTAACAGATGGATGGAAGCGAAGACCGCCCTTGAAAGGTCCGATTGCACCGTTAAACTGTACACGGAAACCTCTGTTTACCTGTACCTTGCCATTATCGTCAACCCACGGAACACGGAAAATGATCTGTCTTTCAGGCTCTACTATTCTTTCAAAAATACCTGCCTTTTCAAGATCAGGTCTCTTCTCAACAACGTGCTCAAGACTCTCAAGCACCTCTGTCACTGTCTGAATAAATTCCGGTTCGTTGGCATCTTTCTTTTTTACATCTTCCAAAATACCAAGCAAATACTTGTTTTTCACAATAAAAACCCCCATTTTCTTAAAATTCTACATTAAAAATATTATAACACCCAAAAAAAATGATGTCAACACATTTTTACGCTGTTATATTCACGATTATTATCATCTTTTTTTAAAAAATCACTTTATTTCAACCACTGTTACCCCTGCTTCACCCTCGCCATATTTTCCAAGGCGGAAAGAGCGTGCGTGTGGATGATGGCGAAGCATTTCTCCGACAGCGCTCCTCAGTGCACCTGTTCCCTTGCCGTGAATTATTGTTACTGATTCAAGATGAGAAAGAGCCGCATCGTCAAGATATTTATCAAGTAGCAGCAGTGCATCCTCAACAGTTTCGCCACGCAAATCAAGCTCCATTTTAATTTCTGAATAAGCACGGCTTTCCCCTACAATATAGCTTTGGGAACTCTTCTTTTTCTTTTCCTCTTTAGCCGGAGCAAGAGTGCTGATATTCGTTTTTATCTTCAGGATTCCTACCTGTACTGTAAGGTCGCCTTTTTTATCAGGCAGTGTAAGAACGTTTCCTGTAGAGTTCATTGTAGTAACCTCTACAGTCTGACCAAGTGTGATTTTCTTCGGGTCGAGCTTTTCCTTTCCTTTTGCGCTGAAAACGTCCTCTGCAATTTTGTCAGCTGCGCTGTCAAGTCCTTTTTTAAGGCTGCGTCGGCTTTCCTCCAATTCACGTCTGTTTAGAGACGCCCCCTCTTCAAACAGCTTTTGCATTTTCTTAACGATTGCATCAGCTTCGCTTTTTGCCTGCTCATAAATTTTCTTTGCGTCACGGCGTGCATCGGCAAGGATTCTTTCCTTTTCTTTCTCTATACGGCTGCGTTCCTTTTGCGCCTTTTCACGCTGCGCTATTGACTCTGCCTTTGCCTCGCTTGCCTGACTCAGTGCCTCCTGTGCCTTTGCACGGTGCTTTTCAAGAGAGCTTATTACATCTTCAAAGCGTGTGTTTTCACTGTCTATAAGTCTGCGTGCATGATTTATAATATCATCGTTAAGCCCAAGTCTTTTTGAAATTGCAAATGCGTTACTCTTTCCCGGGACACCTATAAGAAGCTTGTAGGTCGGGCGCAGAGAGGCAACGTCAAACTCGCATGCGGCATTTTCCACTCTGTCGGTTGAAAGAGCATAGAGCTTTATTTCGCTGTAATGCGTTGTTGCCGCAACCTTTGCCCCTACGCTTTTTGCTCTTTCAAGGATTGCCACAGCAAGTGCCGCCCCCTCCGTCGGGTCTGTTCCCGAGCAAAGCTCGTCAAACAGTATCAGCGATTTATAGTCAGCCTTTTGTAGTATACGTATAATATTTGTCATATGCGCTGAAAAAGTACTGAGGGACTGTTCAATAGACTGTTCATCACCAATATCTGCAAAAACATTTTCAAATACACATATACGGCTTCCGCTTGCGGCCGGAATACATAAGCCGGATTGCGCCATAATAGTAAAAAGGCCTAGTGTTTTAAGTGACACAGTTTTACCGCCGGTATTCGGGCCAGTGATAACAAGGGTATCAAAATCCTCGCCTAAATATATGTCGGTAGGAACAACCTTTTTTTCATCAATAAGCGGATGGCGCCCCTTTCTTATATTTATGATTCCGTCCTGATTAAGCTCGGGCACGGTTGCATTCATCTTGCGTGAAAGCTTTCCCTTTGCAAATATAAAATCAAGTTCACATATCGCATCGTAATCAGCAATTATTTGCTCGGAAAATTCTGCGGCTTTTTGCGAAAGCTCCATAAGAATACGCTCAATCTCGTCCTTTTCCTCGCCTTGCAGACTGCGCAAGCGGTTATTTATCTCAACCGCCGCCATCGGCTCTACAAACAAGGTTGCACCGCTGGCAGAGCTGTCATGTACAACGCCCGAAACCTCACCCTTATGCTCGCTTTTAACGGGAATAACATATCTGTCGCCACGCATAGTAACAATAGGCTCCTGCAAAAACGTGGAGTATCTTGCAGAATGTACCATTTCATTAAGAACATCACGCACCTTTGCATGGAGCGAGCGCATTTTCCGTCTTATTGCAAGAAGCTCGCCCGATGCATCGTCCGCCATTTCTTCGTCACTGATGATTGCGCTAAAGATTGTATTTTCAAGCTTCTTGTTCTCATACACAGAGCTAAAAATTTCATTAAGCTGAGGGTAATTCTCCGAAAAATTGTCCTCGTCTGCATAAGCTACAAGCCCTCTTGCCATTCTTAGCACGTGTGCTATTGCAAGCAAATCCCCCATAGACAGTACGCCGCCTGCACTGCTGCGCTTTGCCGCACCTGTAATATTGCGGACAGGACTTATAGGCGGAGTGCCCTTTTTTATCAGCAATGTTTCCGCCTCACTCGTCTGAGCAAGGAGATTTTTTGCTTCATAAATGCTTTCTACAGGCAACAATGCGCCTAAGCGTTGTTTTGCTTCGGCGCATACTGCCATTTCACTGAGCATTTCTTTTATTCTGTTAAATTCAAGTACCCGTAATGTACGTTCTTCCATTATTTTATACCTCTGTTAACCGAAATAAGGTCAGTTACATTTTAATGTGTTGTGGTAAGCCATTTACATAAAGCTGCGAAACCTCGCCCGCAATAAGCGGCTTTACATAACGAACAAATTCCTCTGTTACATAGTCGCCTTTTTCGTTAATCATACTGCGTGGTACATCCTTTGCAAGGTTTGCAACACCATGTACATCCGCAGTATCTGTAATGCAGATATACGGCTCGTCCGATATTCTTTTAAGAAGTGCCATTTCGCCGCTGTGACCTTCCGCTGCCGCCTTTACTGCCGCTTCGCCTACGGCAAAGGATTCTGTAATATCAGTAAGCGATGCTATGTGAGAAGCACAGCGCTGAAGTGTAGAAAGCTCAACAGCACGTGTCTTTATTCCCAAATCTTTTTTGAGCATTGTTGCTATTGTCTGCGCTGTTCCCGTAAGCATCGTATGTCCGAAAGCGTCCGTTCCTTTCTCACTTCCCAGTTCACACACATATTTGCCATTTTTTGTGCGCACACCTTCTGACACTGTTATTACGATTGATTTTTTTGTTTTTATAAGCTCTGCCACACGATTTTTTACGTATTCATAGTCAAATTCTACTTCGGGTAAAAGCACCATTGCAGGGCCTTCGCAGTCATCGCCCTTTGAAAGCGCACTCGCCCCTGTAAGCCAGCCTGCATCTCTGCCCATTATTTCGACAACTGTTACACTTGCCAAATCATATACAAGGCTGTCACGCACAAGCTCCTTTGTGACGGTTGCTACAAATTTTGCCGCACTGCCAAAGCCTGGGGTATGGTCTGTGCAAACAAGGTCATTATCAATAGTTTTGGGCACACCCATAAAACGTATACCGCTGTTTTTAAATTTATCGTAATCGCTAAGCTTTTTTACGGTATCCATTGAATCGTTACCGCCAATATAGAAAAACCCTTTTATGTCATATTTCTTAAATATTTCAAAAAGCTTTTCGTAGATTTCATTTCCCTCTACAGCCTCGGGCAGTTTAAAACGGCAGGAGCCAAGATAAGAAGATGGCGTCCTTTTAAGAAGCTCTATATCCTTATCGCTCTTTATATATTCGTTAAGGTCTGCAATTTTTTCTGACAATAAACCCTCAACACCGCTTATCATGCCATAAACTTTTCCTGTGCAAAGCGTTCTGCCACCGCAAATAACACCTGCAAGTGAAGAATTTATTGCTGCTGTAGGTCCGCCAGACTGACCTACTATAATATTTCCTTCTATCTTCATTGGTATTCCCCTCCAAGCTTTTATTCAGCCTTATTTTTATAAAGAAATGCTGCTCCGATTATTCCTGCATCTCCGCCAATTTCAGAGGCAACAACCTCGGGGATTTTTATCCCCTGTGCACGGTAGCAGTTCTCTGCCACGTATTTACGAATAGGCTCCATAATAACATCGCCTTCTTTTGAAATTGCGCCGCCCACAACAATTTTATCAGGCTGAAAAATGTTTACCATATCGGTAATTCCTATCGCAACCTCTTCAATCCACTCGTCACGAACACGACGTGCCTCTTCATCACCCTGCTTTGCATATTCAAAAACTGTTCTTCCTGAAATTGTTTCATCAGGAGAAATAGATTTTATACGTTCACGGTTTTCACGGGTAAGATTTATAAGTCCCGTTACTGACGCATATGCCTCCCAACAGCCTTTACGTCCGCAACCGCACTGTCTGCCCCCTGCATGGGTAACAATATGACCAAGCTCTGCACCGATACCATTAGCACCTATAAAAAGCTTTCTGTCAATAATTATACCGCCGCCTATGCCTGTGCCTAATGTAACAAATACAAAATCGGAAGCACTCTCGGCTTTATAAAATTCTCCAAGCGCAGCACAGTTTGCATCGTTATCAACCAAAACCGGCACATCTGCAAGATTTTTTTTGAAAAATTCTCCCGCAGCTGCATTGTTGTACGGGATATTGGTCGCTTCTATTAAAACAGCTTTTTCTCTGTCGCAAGCTCCCGGCGCACCGATACCGATTGCCTTAATATCTTTTTCCGATACGTCTGATTGCTTCATTGCTCCTTTTACAGCTTCAAGCATTGCGTTTAAAAAATCTTCGGTATTTGTAAGAGGGGTAGGAACGGCATGTTTTGCCAAAATTTCACCATTTTCTGTAACGATACCCGCCTTAATACTCATTCCACCTATATCAATTCCTATGTACATACAAATTCTCTCCTTGTTTCTTCTATACAGATATTTTAATATATTTAAGATTGGGTGTCAATACTCATATTTTATTCCAGGAACGTGGGACATATATACTGTTAAACGTATATACCGCAAAGCGGTCGCTCATTCCGGCAATATAGTCGCAAACTGCACGCTCCACACCTTCTGTCCAGGCAATTTCCTGCATAGACAGTGGCATTGCAGCAGGGTTTTCATAATAATATTTGAATATTCCCTCAATTATCCCCTCAACCTTAGTTTCTTCTCTTTTTGCGTCAGACCCTACATACACGTATTCAAACATAAAGTTTCTAAGGCGATTCATTGCCTCTTCAACTTCCTCTGACATCAGGATTTTATCCTTACCCATAGATTCCTTTACAATATCGCATACCAGAGTATTTATTCTTTGCGAGTGTGACTCGCCTAGCACATCCGTTATGATTTTAGGAATTGCGCTTTCAGAAATAATTCCCCCTCTGCATGCATCATCTATATCGTGATTTATATATGCGATTCTGTCAGCATATTTAAGGACTATCCCCTCAAGAGTGCTGGCTTCGCATTCCCCGGGGTGATTTACTATTCCGTCAAGCACCTCCCACGTGAGGTTAAGGTTTTCAAGCTTTTCTGCTGTACGCAGGCTCTGCTCGCTATGGCGAAAGCCCTTGCTGCATAATGAATCCAGTGCCCTTTCCCCGGCATGACCAAAAGGTGTATGCCCTAAATCATGCCCCATTGCCATTGCTTCAACAAGGTCCTCGTTAAGTCGCAGACTGCGCACAATTGTCCTTGCAATCTGCGATACCTCCAATGTATGGGTAAGGCGTGTTCTGTAATGGTCACCCTCCGGAGTGATAAAAACCTGCGTTTTATGCTTAAGACGGCGAAAAGATTTTGAATGTATAATCTTATCACGGTCACGTTGAAATTCCGTGCGCATATCGCACAAAGGACATGGCTCCTTGCGCCCTTTAGTGTTTTGTGAAAGCATCGCATAGGGGGAAAGAGTTTCCCTTTCAATTTTTTCTGTCTGCTGCCGTACAGTCAAAAAAATCACACCTTTCAAACTAAAACAGGGTTATTTTTATAAACCACCAATATTATACAATAAATGGTTTATAAAAACAATCCCTGTTTGCTATTATATTAAATATTCTATATTTTTGTTGCCTTTTGCGGTCTGGGCTTTTTTTACATCCTTTTTTTAGTCGCCGAAGCTAACTCCCAAAGCCTTTGCCATCTGAACAAGCTCGCCCTTGGGGTCTACCTGCTTGTTTTCCTGACCTATTACCTCTTCAAGCGATGCATAGTCAATCTTGTCATCCTTGAGAATAACCATATTTCCGAACTTACCTTCCATAGCAAACTCAACCGCAGCATATCCGTATCTTGATGAAAGCACTCTATCCTGAGCGGCAGTTGTGCCGCCACGCTGTGTATGACCAAGAATTGTTGAACGTGCCTCATTGTTGCAAAGTGCCTCAAGCTGGTCTGCAACAACATTTGCTATACCGCCAAGACGGATAGGGTCGGGACTATCCTCACGAATTTTAAGAACAACTGCCTCGCCATCCTTGGGCTTAGCACCCTCTGCAACAGCAACGATAGCAAAATCCTTACCTGCTTTAAAATCAGCCTTGATTTTATCTGCAACCTTGTTTATATCATAAGGAATTTCGGGAATAAGAATAGCATCTGCCGCACCTGCGATACCGCCGTGAAGCGCAAGATGACCTGCACCTCTTCCCATAAGCTCTACAACCATAATTCTGCTATGGCTTCTGCCTGTTGTTCTGATTTTATCAAGAGATTCTGCGATTGTGTTTACAGCAGTGTCAAATCCAAACGTATAGTCTGTGCAGTTAAGGTCATTGTCAATCGTTTTTGGAATACCGATTACATTTACACCCATACGTGAAAAGTCACGTCCGCTTGTAAGTGTACCGTCGCCGCCTAAGATAAAGAGCGCATCAATACCCTCTTCCTTAAGATTTTTAACGGCTACTTCAGAAACGTTCTCGTATACAATTTCCCCGTCTTTTTTTACGATATCTCCGTTTTCATCACGAACAGGATATTTGAAAAGATTATCCTTGTTTGAGCTTTTAAGGATTGTACCGCCCTCACTAAGGATATCCTGAACGTTTTCAAGTGTCAGCTTAACAAAATCCTTGTGGTAAAGACCGTGATATCCTCTTCTTATACCCACAACTTCAAGATTATATTTTACTATAGCAGTTTTTGTGACTGCACGTATTACCGCATTAAGTCCAGGACAGTCACCTCCGCCGGTAAGAATAGCAATTTTTTTGATTTCCGCCATTTATTACTCCTCCGTTCATAACTGGGATTATTTCTATTGTTCCCCGCCTCCGCTATAATACTACAATTATTTTTTAAATTCAAGCGATTTTTCTCTATATAATGAATTTTTGGAGATTTGGCATTGTTTCGGGGATTTTTGTTCTTTTTTTGTAAGAAAAAATTACCATTTTTTCATATTGAAACAGAGGGTTGCGATAAAACGAAAGTGAATTTTTCGTCTTTTGCAGCCCTCTTTTGTATATTAGTACCCTTTTTGCGTTCTGAACATTTTTTACATTCCTACTGTGCTTTTTCTATTTTAATTTCTCCATCCTGTTCTTTTACTGTTACACAATCTCCACTTTCAATTTTCCCGTCAAGCATTTCTTCGGCAAAAAGGTCCTCCACCTTTGAGACAATGGCACGTCTTAACGGGCGTGCGCCGTAGATTGGGTCAAAGCCTTCCTTTGCAAGCATTTTTACTGCACTCTCGTCAAACTGCGCATTAATCCCGTTTGATAAAAGTCTCTTTTTTAATCCCTCAAGCATTACTGTGGCAATGCGCTCAATCTCTTCTTCGCTAAGCTGCGAGAATACTATAATATCATCAATTCTGTTCAGAAATTCAGGTCTGAACATTTTCTTAAGCTCGTCAGTAACATTGCTCCTGATATTTTTATTAATGCTTTCTCTGCTCTCGCTTTGCGTTGCAAAGCCGAGCGATTTAGGCTCTGATATACTGCGTGCGCCGACATTGCTTGTCATTATTATAACACAGTTTTTAAAATCTACCCGTCTGCCCTGGCTATCAGTAAGCTGCCCATCATCAAGAATCTGCAAAAGAATGTTGAAAACATCAGGATGTGCTTTTTCAATTTCATCAAAAAGCACAACGCTGTAAGGCTTGCGACGGATTTTTTCTGTAAGCTGTCCGCCCTCGTCAAAGCCTACATATCCCGGAGGCGAGCCAACCATCTTAGATACTGAATGCTTCTCCATATATTCAGACATATCGATTCTGATAAGAGCATCCTCATCACCAAAAAGTGCTTCTGTAAGAGCTTTTGAAAGCTCTGTTTTTCCAACGCCCGTAGGTCCTAAGAATATAAACGAGCCAATGGGGCGCTTGGGGTCCTTAAGACCGACTCTTCCTCTGCGGATTGCACGTGATACGGCACTGACAGCCTCCTCCTGTCCGATAACCCTCTTATGCAGTACCTCCTCAAGATTTCTAAGTCTTTCGGATTCCTCCTGTGCAAGCTTTTTAACAGGAATTCCTGTCCAGCCTGAAATAACCTCGGCAATATCATCCTCGCTTATTTCACCTGCGCTTTGCGTTGTCTGATTTTTCCACGATTCACGCATTTTTTCAAGAGATTCCTTAAGCTCCTTTTCTTTGTCACGCAGTGTTGCCGCTTTTTCAAAGTCCTGACTGTTTATAGCCTCTTTCTTTTCTCCTGCGATAGATTCAAGCTCTTTTTCAAGCTCCTTAATGTCAGGCGGCAGTGTAAGCGCACCAAGGCGCACTCTGCTGCATGCTTCATCAATCAGGTCAATCGCCTTATCAGGTAAAAATCTGTCGGTAATATAGCGACTGCTCATTTTTGCAGCTGCCTCAATCGCATTGTCAGAGATTTTAACTCCGTGATGCGCCTCGTACTTTTCACGTATACCCTTTAATATCTGCACCGTTTCCTCTACGCTTGGCTCGCCAACGGTTACAGGCTGAAATCTGCGTTCAAGGGCAGCGTCCTTTTCCACGTATTTGCGATACTCGTTAAGGGTTGTTGCACCTATAAGCTGCAACTCCCCTCTGGCAAGTGACGGCTTTAAAATGTTAGATGCATCTATTGCACCCTCCGCAGCACCTGCACCTATTATAGTATGCATCTCATCTACAAAAAGGATAATATTTCCTGCCTTTATAATTTCGTCCATAGCTTTTTTCAGACGTTCCTCAAATTCACCACGATATTTTGCACCTGCAATAACACTTGAAAGGTCAAGGGAAAACACTCTTTTTCCTTTAAGCAGCTCCGGCACGTTGCCTGCTGCAATTTCCTGTGCAAGGCCTTCAGCAACCGCAGTTTTACCTACCCCTGGCTCGCCAAGAAGAACGGGGTTGTTCTTTGTTCTTCTTGAAAGAATCTGAATAACTCTGTCAATTTCCTTTTCTCTGCCGATTACAGGGTCAAATTTACCGCTTTTTGCAAGCTCGGTAAGGTCACGACCGAACTGATTAAGAGTAGGTGTATCCGCCCCTTTTTTAGAGCCTTGCTTCTGGCTTTGGGGAACCTCCTCTGTAAGAAGCTTTAAAATTTCTTCATAAAGATTTTGCGGTGCGCCAAAAGACATCAGAATTTTAAAAGCGACACTGTCACGCTCCCGTGCGAGGGCGAGCAGAATATGCTCTGTACCTATATATGCACTGCCGTTTTTATGTGCTTCTCCCACACTGTTTTGCAGACATCTGTTTGTTCTGGGGGTAAAGCCTGCAAAATTACCCGTTGACGAAACATCCTGATTATATTTAACAATTTTTTCTTTAAGAGAATCTGCACCTATTCCCAAAGAAGAAAGATACTTTGCGGCAAATCCGCTGCCCTCCTCAAGTAATCCGTAAAGCAGATGCTCTGTACCTATATAATTACAGCCTGTAGACATGGCACATTCCTGCGAAAGGGAAATGGCACGTTGAGCCTTTTGTGTAAATCTGTTTTCCATACTCATATGTTGTTACCTCCTTAGCTAAAAACTAATCATTCAGAGCGTTTTGCAGTATCTGCGCACGAGTGACATCACGCTCTTGCGCCGATTCGTCCTGAGATAAAAGAACAAGACTTGCAGGCATTGACGAAAACAACGCACTGCGCAAGCGATATGTGTCTATATTTTTTATTATTCCTGAATTTGCACCCATACAAACATTAGAAACAAGATTAAGTGCTTCACTGCTTGAAATCATATATGCATTTTTTAAAATCCCAAGACTTCTGAGACATTTATCTTTAAGCTCATACGGATTTTTTTCAAAAAGCTCAGCAGAAATTCTTCTTTCCTCGCTGATAAGACTGCACGCAGCGGCTGTAAACCTTGCGATAATATCTTTTTCACCCGTTCCGAGAGTTATCTGATTTGATAGCTGAAACAGCGCTCCGCTTGCTTTTGAGCCTTCGCCATAAAGTCCACGCACTGTCATACCTAAGTTTGCCGCCCATTTTAAAAGCGGATTAACACGATGTGCCGCACTTATAGCTGGAAGGTGCAGCATCACAGATGCACGAAGCCCTGTACCTGCATTGGTAGGACAGCTCGTAAGGAATCCAAATTCTTCATCAACATCAAACGAAAGCTTTTCGCCCAACAATGCCTCAATTTTTTTTGCAGTATCATATGCACTTTCCGCATCAAGCCCTGCTCTGAATACCTGTAGACGAATATGGTCTTCTTCATTTATCATGATAGAAATTTTTTCGTCATTACTTATTATTGCCGCAGATGGCACTCTTGAAGCACAAATTTCCGTACTTATCAGATGTTTTTCAATCAATGACTTTTTTTCAAGCTCCGAAATCCTATTCATATCATAAAGCTTAAGCTCATTTTTAAGCGGAGAATTATCAAAAGCCTCCCAAACCTGTTTAATCAAATTCTGAGCATCCTGAAAAGACATTTTCCCGGGATAGGGAATACCGCTTATGTTTCTGGCAAGCCTGATTCTCGTACTTACAGCAATATCAATTTCATTTCCTGTATTCTTATTCATTTTACTTGCCCTCCTTTTCACGGATTTTGTCACGCAGCATTGCAGCCTCTTCAAAATTTTCCTCGTTTATTGCATTTGCAAGCTTTTCACGCAAAATTTTAATCTCACTTTTCGCCTCTTTCTTCTGGGGCGTTTTTTCCTCTGCTTGCGGTGAGGGTGCATCAACATGCTTTGCTGTTCCGTGAATTTTTTTGAGCATCGCCTCTGTGTGCTTTCTGAAGGTTTTATAGCACTGTCCGCAGCCTGCCTTACCACGCCTTGTAAATTCAGAAAGCGTCATTGAGCAGCAGGGACAGACGGTATTTAAAATCTGCTCCCTTGTACCAAAGCTTAATAGAGAGCCAAAGTTATCAAATATAGATTCCTGCGAAGCACATGCTGAGCAAATATTGAGTGAGCTTTTCTGTCCGTTCACGATTTGTGTATACATTACTGTCGCATTGTTTTTACCGCATTTTTCACATAACATCAAAATCAGTCCTTCCTATCTGGAGCTATGAAGGCTCGTAATCATATTCTTAAAAATTCTTGCACGAAGTGCATCTCGCACATCCGGCGCAAAGGGGAGAACGTTGTTGTTTACAGCACCTAAGATAAGATGCGCCTCCCTCTGGGTTATACATTCATAATCTAAAAGATTCTGCACAAATACCGCCGCCGTACGGTATGAAAGAGAGCTTCCGACAGCATTTACAATATGCATCGGATAATTTGTGCGCTCTGTACGTACACTGCGTATACGCACACCGCCGCCACCACCTCTGCGGCTTTCAATAATATACCCTCTTTCGGGGGTAAACCTTGTTTGTATAACATAATTTATCTGACTGGGCACGCAGTTAAGCTCCCCCGCAAGATTATTTCGCTGTATTTCAATGCTGCCGCCGGCATCTTTAATCATCTCAAGAAGCAATTTTTCTATCGCATCCGACATATTCATACATCAGCACCTCTTTTTCGTTAATTTTTGACTTTGACTTTCTTTGACTTTAATATAACACTTTGATTTTCATTTGTCAAGAGGTTTATGTAAAATTTTTAAAACAAAAAGACGATGTAAAAAGTCAATTTTTACATCGTCTTTTGTCGGGATAGGAAAAAATAATGCAGACCGGCGATTCACACATAACATTTTTAATTCGAAATTCGAAGTTCGAAGTTCGAAATGATTGTGGGTTTTCGTTTTACGAAAACCTTCGTTAATTTCGCATTTCACACTTCGCATTTCGTATTTACATACTGCACTACGGACATTTTTATATCCCCTCTTTTAGTACATACTATTTTTCTGCATATAATCGTAAAGCTGCTTACCGTGCTGCTGCTCTTCCTTCTGAATATGGTTAATCTGCTGACGGATATTATCGTCTTTAAATTCAAACACGCACGTATCATAAAGATGCGATGCATGCTTTTCAGTGGCTAAAAGGTCACTTGCGAGAAACGCATCGTTCTTTTTTTCCTCAGTTTCCGCTGCCCCGTAAGTTTCTTTAATGATACTCTGCTGCGATGATGAAGAGCCGCCCGAGAGTGGGGGACACTGCCCGTTTTCAATCTGTGTGAGGGTGTTAAGATGTCCTCTTTCAACTTCGGCAATCTGATTGAGCATATCACGAAGCTGCACATCATTTGCCGCTAAAGCACTCTTTGTATATTTGTCGATACAAAGCTGTTCAGTGCTTTTCATGTCCTTGATTAAATCCTGTTCTTTTTGTATTAGTCATCGGAGAGTCGAACTACATATGCCTTATATTTGATAAATTCTTATTCTTTCAACTTGTCGTCCTTGAAAGGCGCCAGCCTATCAGCGTCCTCCGCATTGAAATCATATAAAATTTATCTAAATATAAGGTCGGAGAGTTTAAAAAGAGGAAATTTTGATATAAGACAAAGAAAATTCAAGAATAATACTGACGTATATTTGCAGAATTTTCTGCTGTATTATACGAAATTTCCCTTTTTAAACCATACGTAGTTCGACTCTCCGATGACTAGCTACATAAAAAATCACCTCAGAGCTATTATTTCCCTGAGGTGGTTTTTTATTCATACAGATTTTTAAAGCAATATGTTATATTCTCATTTGAAATGTTAAATGACAAATATTTTGTATTTTGGATTGCCTTATGCAGCATTGACTCGTCCTTTGCATCCGCAAGGGATATATAACGCACACTGCCATGTATGCGGCAGAAGTTTTCGCTGCCGTTATACACAACAAACACGTTTTTGCCTTTTGCCGATTCTGACAGCATATTTGAAAATGCAGCCTTATCAATATCCGACACAAACTGCGGTGCACTGTCAAGAAGTACTACTATATTTTTGTGGCTGTCCTTGCTAAGCGCTGCTGCAAGGTCTTTCCACTGACTGCCACGCTTTAGCTTGCCCTCTGAAAGCGCAAGTGAAATAATCTTTACATTTTCGTGATTATATTCTCCCCAAGTGCTTCCCGTTACAGGATTTACCTTTTGCGGAGTAAGCGATTCAATCTTACCATTTCCCAGAACTGCCGATGCATCCGCTTTTCTGAAAATATCCATTGCATGTGCGTACACAATTCTGTCAAAAAGAGTTGTTGCCTTCCTGGCACCAAGTACATTAAGCGTAAATGCGCCGCCCTCGGTTGAATAAAGCGGGTCATCCGTTACGGCACTGTCTGCATCTGTTTGATAGCTTCCCGAGATTATTTTTATGCTTCGCTCGGCTTTTCCGTAGGAAAGCTTAAGCGGTGCACCGCCCTCTCTGAGCGCTGTTATACTCTTGCTGTCCACAGATATAAAATCCGCATCGAATTCTGGATTAAGCAAGGTTATATCCTTAACCGTTGCGGTGTTTCCGTGCTTATCAAAAACCTGTGCTATTCCCTCTGTAGGAATAATTCCCCCGACACTGAGGGAAAACTGCTCGTCTGCAATTATTCCGCTGACACTGTCTATTACGTTAATTGTGCATTCATCGGTTATTTTTCCATTGTACTCAAGCTGTAGCAGTGTTTCTCCGCTGCCGTCTGCATAATACACATTATCACGCACATATCCACTGCCTTTTGCAATAATCCATTTTGGTGAGCCCTTTATACTTTTCGGGGGATTATAATTTTCATCAAAGGCCGTAAGCTTTAATCTTACACTGTCCCCTGTAAGCACGTTTTTGCTTTCTGCCTCTGCCATAAATCCAACGGCTTCTCCACGCTCGGCATCACTTGTAACGGCTAAAGCGTTTATAACCTTTCTGTTTTCGGTAGGACTGTTTATATAGTGCAGCTCATTTTCCGCCAGGGTTTTTCCTACCATTGCGGTAGAGCCGCCTCCGTCAAGATTCATTGCATTAACACAGCCTATCTCAAGACAAATATCCGCAAGGGTATCAAGCGATACCCCCTTGCTCTGTGTTTGTCTGCCGTCAACTGTTATCATATATATAACACTGCCGTCTGCATTTGTTCCGATTGCACTTCGTGGATTGTTGCCGCTTACATCGTGAGTTATTTTTGTTTTCTGTCCTCCCGATAAAAGAAGTGTTCCGCCGCCAAAAGCGGTATTAACCCCGTCTAAAGAGGGTGATGCCTCAATTTTTAAATCAACCTCATCACCAAGCTCAAATTTATACTCAAGAAACGGCGTCATATTATCGTCTATAACCAGAATATATCCGTTTTCGGGAACGGGAATGGTTCCGCCAAGGCTTGTTCCCTTTGCACTTACCTTTCCGTCTGTTATTGTAAGTGCAGTAATTCCTGACGGAAGATAGGGTGATACAGCTCCATTAAAATCTGATGTATACATCAAAAGCGCTCCGTAATAATCCGTAGGCTTATTTATATGCGAAAGCGGCATTGATGTTCCGTCAGGCGCAGTTACAGTTCCCGCAAAATCAAGATAGGAAAGGGAAAGAGCGTTGTCCTTTAAAAATCCCGCTGCCATATCTTTGTTTATATGCGACTGTAAAAGTTTTGTGTCCTTAACCTCAATTCCAAGGCTGAAATTCTGCCCGTTTTTATATGCAGAAAAAAAGTCTGCGTTCATTGCTGTTACAACGTTTTCTTCTTTTTTAGAAAGATTCATAACAGTTTCTGTTTTATCAACTCCGCCGCTATGCTTTAACAGCTCTAAGCTTAAATTCTCGTTCTTCAAATCTGCCGTTATATAATTTATATTAAGTGCGTAATCGCCGTAAAAACGCTGTATATTTTTAAGACTGACTCCGCCTGTAACAATTTCCTGCGTTTCCTTAGAATATAGCGGCTGTGCTTTTGCACACACACTGCCTATCAAAAATATCAAAACTAAAGAAATTATTTTTTTCACGGTAATTACCCCCTCTCAGAAAATTTATTTAATTTTTATCCCTTTGCTTTTTGCAGTAGATAAACAACCCTCACAGTTAAAGCATCGGGCAGTATTTTTGAAAAAATTCTTGTCAGTTTTATTGTCAGGGTAGGAACAATCGTTTTTTTACCACGAAGCATTCCGTCTACTGCTGTTTTCGCTACCAGCTGTGCTGATACTGCCGCATTTCCAAGGCTTGAGCCTGACAGTGCCCCAAACTCTGTCTCCACAGGACCCGGGCACAGAACGCTTATTGTCACGGGTGCTTTGTCACGACGAAGCTCCTCCCTTACGGCATTACTTAATCTTAGCACATATGCCTTTGTCGCATAATACGAGGAAAGAAGCGGCCCTGAAAAAAACGCCGCAGATGAAGCCACGTTAAGTATTTTTCCCCCGTGCTTTTTCATATGCGGAAGATATGCCTTCATAAGATAATGGAGTGCAACTACATTTACATCTATCATTTTGTTTTCTTTTTCAAAATCTGTTTCATCAAAGGCGCCGTAAATGCCAAATCCGGCATTGTTTACAAGTATGTCTATATCCTTGTAATCCTCTGTCAGTTTTTTAAGGCTGTTTAAATCACTCAAATCCACGCTCTCAACATAGCTTTTTGTTGGGAGCATAGCCCTGAGTGCGTTTAGTCTGTCCGCTCTGCGGGCAACAAGAATTGTTTCATACCCTTTTTTAGAAAGAATACGTGCAATCTCACTGCCGATTCCCGAGCTTGCCCCTGTTATTAATGCTTTAGGCATTATACCACCTCTTAATATCCAAGTTCTTCGTTCACCAAAATTACATTCATTCTCTCTTTGTCACGCTGGTAGGCACTTATAACATAGCTGCTGCATATTCTGCCCATGCTGTTGCAGCCGTCTGTCATGCCCTTGTCAGCACCCATGCATATTCCCATATTTTTGCAATATGTTTCACATGAAAGTCTTTGACAATTTGCAGGTGCCGCAACTCTTTTTACACGGCTTTGTGCCTCGTCAAGGTCTTTTACAATTTTATTTCTTCCGGCAATTACAATAACCTTTTCAGGACCGCTGCAAAGACATGCAACACGGTTTCCGTTGCCGTCTACATTATAAAGCTCGCCATTTTCAGTTATTGCATTTGAAGATGTCAGATAAAAGTCTGCACAGAAGCTTTTTCTGAAAAATTCTCTTCTGTCTGTGGCCTTTTCTCTGTCAAGGTAATCGTATTTTCCGCTGCGCAGAATTTCCATCATACCGCATTCTTCAAGCGACATCGAGCCGCCGCTTGCAACAAGCGCCCCTTCTTTCATCAAGGAAACTGCTATCTTGCATGCCTCTTCCTTGTTCTGGGCGATATAAACATTCATATTGTTTTTTTCAAGGGCTTCCTTTACTCTGTCAAGCTGTCTTTTCACAATCTCACTTAAATTCTTATCCATAATTATTACTCCTTATCCAGCCTGAACATATCCTCGGGCATAATTCTGATAGCAACGTTAAGCTCCTCTGCTACTTTTTCAAGCTCTTTCGTTATTTCTTCAAACGAAAGTGTGCTGCTGCTCATATCCACGAGCGCTATCATGGTAAATAAATTCTGCATAAGCTTTTGCGAAATATCAAGAATGTTTATGTTCTTTTCATAAAAAAGTCCGCTGACTCTCGCTATGATACCTGTTTTGTCCTTTCCTACAACTGTTACTACTGCACGCATTTTTCATTACTCCTTTTTTAATCAGTTTCTTCCCTGTCTTACGGCTTCATAAATAAACAGTGCCGCCGCTACAGAGGCATTAAGTGAATTTACGTTCCCTTTCATAGGTATTTTTACTTTAAAATCGCATTTTTCAAGGACGAGGCGGCTTATGCCCTCCCCTTCAGAGCCTATAACAATGGCAACTGCGCCTTTTAAATCTGCATCATAAAGCTCAACCTCTCCCGATGCATCTGCGCCCGTTACCCAAATATTTTTCTTTTTAAGCTCGTCAATCGTTTTGGCAAGACTTGTCACCCTTGCAACGGGGGTATATTCTACAGCCCCTGCCGATGCCTTTGCGCATACTGCCGTAAGAGATGCTGAATCGTGCTTTGATATTATTACTCCGTGCGCACCTGCACAGTTTGCTGTCCTTATTACAGAGCCTAAGTTTCTGGGGTCAGTGATTCTGTCAAGGATTACTATAAAGGGCGGCTCGCCCTTTTTTTCGGCATTTTTTAAAATGTCATCAACACTGGCATACTCTGCCGCTGCACATAACGCAATTACCCCTTGATGTGCGCCTGTTTCACTCATTTCATCAAGGCGCCTTACGTCGGTTTCGGAAATTACAATTCCCTTTTCCCGTGCCATACGGATTATCGGAATAATGCTTCCGTGCTTATCGCCCTTTTTTACGTAAATTTTGTCTATATTTCTTCCGTTTTTCAGCGCCTCCGTGACAGGGTTTCTTCCTTCGATTTTATCAGACATATTATTCCTATCTCCTAATCCTTATTTGTTCCTCTCCAGTATAACATAAATTTTTATGTTTTGCACTGAAAATTTCTTTAATTTATGTTAAATTCTTTCTCTGTTTGCACTATTTGTCCGTCTGTAAGTGTTTTTATATCGGTTTCTTCGCCCAGTATTGCAAACGGAAGCTTTAGAACATCACAAGGGATTTTCATATTTAAACTGCACAGCTTTTCTATGTCCTTACCCTCAAAACCCTGCAAGGTGACAAAGCTTTTCCCCTTATATTCTATTTTCACACACCGTTTTTCATTACCTGTTTGTTCAAGCGGCAAATATTCTATAAACGCACCGTCTGCAAAAATGGATTCTCCGTTTTTAAGAAAATCTGTCCGCATATTATATTCGTGTGATTGTTTTATAATTGCTTCCTTTTCCTTTTCATCATACAGTTCATCAGGCAAAACCAAGCTTTTAATATATCCGCTTTTCGCAAGCTGGGGCACTTCCTTTTCACTTTTGGAGGTAAGCACGGCATAGTCAAAATAACTCTTTTTGTAATGCGTCGCAATATCCATGCTGTCCCACATATCAGCGCAGTCAATCAGAAAAAGCCCGCCTGTAGGAAGCTGCATTGCTGTAGTGGAGCTTGTCCCGTAATTCAGGGATAAAAAGTGTATATCGTCTTTTTTTGCAAAATGCGAAATGCTTGATACAACAATCATTATAAGTGTGACTGCCGCAAGCGGAGCGATCAGCGCCTTTTTCTTCGGATACATATAAATAGCCGTAAGCGCAAACACCCAAATTATCAAAAATACTGCATCGGGGCTATCCATATTCAATATTGCCCCCGGGATTGCAGAAACTGCGCTGCATATGTATTCTATAACATCAGAAAGCAGCTTGACCAAAAATCCGATAACATCCGAAATAACAGGCACATTTGCAAAAACAGCAAACGCCATTCCTACTATTACAATCGCTGTTGCAAAGGGAAATACCAAAATATTAGAAAGCAGTGCGTATGGTGTAAAAATATTAAAATAGTACAATACCGCCGGTGTTAGTGTGAGCTGCGCCGCAACACAAAGTGCGGCAGCTTCATCCATTTTCTTTGGAAGAAAAGGCTTAAAAAGAAACGTTAATTTTTCGCTGTACAAAATTAGTCCCAGCACAGACAATACCGAAAGTACAAATCCGGCATTAAAAATAATATACGGGTTATACGCACACATTGCCCCCGACGCCATACAAAGCGAAGTAATCCCATCGTTTTCCCGATAACACATTCGGGCAAGCTGATATATACTGCACATTATGCACGCCCTTATTACAGAAGCCCCTGCCCCTGTAGCAAGCGTTATGAAAAGGGCACCTACAATAAAAATAACACCGCCTATACGCCGCCTGCCGAAAATTTTGTTTAAAAGAAGCATCAGTGTCGTAATCATAATCGAAAGATGCATTCCTGAAACTACCGCAATGTGATTTAGTCCCGAACCCTGAAGCGAGTGCATAAGCTCATCTGATATCAGGCGCTTGTCCCCCAGCACCATTGCATTAAAAAACGCACGGTGGTTTCCATCAAAATTCACAAAACCTATGTCGTTTATGTATCTGCGCACTGCATATATAAAGCCCTTTATCCTCTCATCACAGCTTCCCACAAGCTTTACATCTTCTGCATATGCATACAGATAAATATTTCTGCTGCATAAATACGTAGAAAAATCTGAAACACTTATTTTGCTTGAAAAAGGCTTGCGCAATGTAAACTCTCCACTGATAACATCACCGGGGAAAAGTTCTTTTTGCTTTTTGACGCTTAAATATACTTTTATAGTTTTTTCTTCATCTTTAAATTGTGCAATCGCACTATTTCCCTCTGAAAAATCAGTTATTGTGAGATTCGTTGTCAAAACACGTGAATCATATAATGCTGCGGTTTTTCTTCTGTGGTCATTTGCCACATTCGCTCTGAGCACTCCGCACAAAAGAAAGGCTGCTATTATTAAACACACAAGACTTGCCTTTTTGCCGTAAATAACAAACGCCGCCATACATACAAAAACAGCACCGATACAAACAAAGAGAAGATTTATCTCAAACATTACGGCAATAACTCCCGAAATAAATGAAATTACCGCAAGTGCCAAAGGCCGTTTTATCATCTGTAAAACCACTCCGAAAAAAACAAAGGCTGTGCTGAAACCAGTGTCAGCACAGCGCCCGTTAATTAGTCATTGAAATTGAACTTGTTGTGTATTGCACGAACAGCATTTTCAGCATCTTTTCTGTCTATAAGCACGCTTACTCTGATTTCACTTGTTGAAATCATCTGAATATTGATGCCTGCATCATAAAGTGCCTCAAACATTGTTGCAGCAACACCGGGGTTTGATGTCATACCGGCACCTACAACAGAAACCTTTGAAACGTTTTCATCATGGATTACCTTTTCTGCACCGATGATGCTGTTGTTTTCGTTTATGATGTTAAGTGCTGCGCCAAGGTCATCCTTGCTTACAGTAAAGCTTATGTCCTTACTTCCGTCACGACCGATTGACTGCAAAATAACGTCTACATTAATCTTTTTCTTTGCAAGTATTGAGAATATCTGGAACGCCTTACCGGGGGTATCTGTTATATTTACAAGCGCAATTCTTGCAATATCATTGTCACGGGCAATTCCTCTTATTAACATCTTTTCCACTGTGTTTTCCTCCTTAACTATTGTTCCGGGTACTTTTTCAAAGCTTGAAAGCACCTCCATATTTACATTAAACTTCTTTGCAAGCTCTACGCTTCTGTTGTGAAGAACGTTTGCACCTGCACTTGCCAGCTCCAGCATCTCGTCATAAGTAATTTCGTTAAGCTTGAATGCCTCGGGCACTATTCTGGGGTCTGCTGTATATACACCGGTAACGTCGGTAAATATCTGACAAAGGTCAGCACCCAAAGCCGCTGCAATAGCAACTGCTGATGTGTCGCTGCCGCCTCGTCCCAGTGTTGTAATATCGTCAAACTTGTTTATACCCTGAAATCCCGCTACGATAACAATTTTTTTCTTATCAAGCTCGTGGTGAATTCTTTCACCCACAACTCTTTTAATACGAGCCTTTGAATAATTGATATCTGTATTTACACCTGCCTGCCAGCCTGTAAGCGAAACAACAGGTCTTCCAAGCTTTTCTATTGCCATTGCAAGAAGTGACATAGAAATCTGCTCACCCGCTGAAAGAAGAACGTCCATTTCTCTTTTTGACGCATTCTTGTTTATTTCAGCAGCCTTTTCAATCAAATCATCTGTTGTATCACCCTGCGCAGAAACAACAACTACAACGTCGTTTCCCTCGTCATAAGTTTCAACAACACGGCTTGCAACGTTAAATACTCTTTCAGCATTTGCCACGCTGCTTCCGCCAAATTTCTGTACTATTAAACCCAACTTAAAAACCTCCTATCGGAATACTCTCATCCTTGATACGGCTCCGCCCATTTTTTCGATACCTGCATTAAGCTCCTTAACACTCATAACAGGTGTCACAAAGCCATAGTCGGAAACTCCCTTAATAATTTCTCTGTCACCGAAAACCTCTTTTGCCTTTTCACGCTGATTTTCTTTAATTCGTACAAAGAATTTTGCCGTTACCTCCTCGTAGGGGATAACCTTTTCGTTGTCGCTTTCTTCCCATGAAAAATAAGGATTATAAAAGGGAGAACGGACAATATCTATAACATCGCCGACAACTGCGCTTGCGGTGGGAAGCTTTCCTGCCCCTCTGCCGTAAAACATCAGTGTGTCAACCATATTACCCTTTACCATAACACCGTTAAATACATCCTCTACATTTGAAAGAGGACATTCTTCGGGAATAAGCATCGGCTCTACCGAGGCATTTGCCTTGCCGTTTTCTACATAACCGCAACCAATAAGCTTTATATTGCAGCCGATTGCCGCAGCATATGTCACATCCTCTGCTGTAATATTTCTTATACCGCAGGTATTTACATCGGTGCATTCAAATTTTCTGCCTGTTGCAAGAGACATCAGTATAGATATCTTTCTGCAAGCATCAATTCCGTCAACGTCTGCTGTGGGGTCCTTTTCTGCATAGCCAAGCTCCTGTGCTGTTTTAAGTGCACTTTCAAAGCTGTCGTTTTCCTTAAACATCTTTGTCAGAATATAGTTTGTAGTACCGTTAAGGATACCCGATACTTCAACTACGTCATTTGCACTGACATCACACGCAAGCGGTCTTATAACAGGAATTCCGCCGCCTACGCTTGCTTCATACATATAGCGGACATTTTTTTCCTTTGCAATACGGAAAAACTCATCACCATGTGCTGCCACAAGCTCTTTATTACTTGTAACAACGCTTTTTCCACTCTCAAGCAACGCTTTTGTATATTCATAGGCAAATTTTATTCCGCCCATAGTTTCAACAACAATTTCTATCTCGTCGTCATTAACAATATCTGAAAAATCCTTTGTAAAAAGATGACTTTCCTCATGCTGAGAAAAATCTCTTATATCAAGAATTCTTTTGATATCAATTTCCTCACCGGACTTTCTTTTAAGAATGTCCTTGTTCTTTCTTATGATTTCATACACTCCCGAGCCTACAACTCCGAAGCCTATTACAGCAATTTTTTTCATTAGCATGCCTTCCTTTTTTACTGTTTTGCAAGTATATTTACCTTCCGTACTCCCCGTACACTCAAAAGACCGGTTATCAGTCTGTCTGTGCTGAGCCGCATATTCTCCGTCTGCAATGTAACGGTCACATTTGCGACCCCATTAACAGGAACATTCTGATTTATCGTAAGAATGTTGCAGCCTGCATCGCTCATAACCGAAAGCACATCACTCAACACACCTTTAAGGTCAAGTACCGCTATAAGGAGCGTCAGTATTCCCTGCATCTGATTAAACGGGAACACATAGTCCTTATATTTATAATACGCACTTCTTGACACATCTGCCATTTGCGTGGCATCATTTACTGTTTCTGCCTGACCTGATTCAAGTAATTCTTTAACCGTCAGCACCTTCTGGTATACCGGCGGAAGTACCGACAAATCAGCTATTACAAGCTTTCTTTCATCCATGTGTCCACCACCTGTGTACATTTGTCTTTTGTTATGATAGCACTCTTTAGCTGCTTTGTCAATAGTTTTTTTATCTTTTATATTCGTTATAAATATCTCTTTTAGATACGCCTCTGTCCCGTGCAGTTTTTTTAAGCGCTTCTTTCTCATCAAACCCTTGCCCCAGATACATTCTGACATGGTCACAAATACTCATCTGTTCCCACTGCTTTTTTTGCTCCTCATCAAAAAGCTCACGGCTCTTTCCCTCAACAACAAGCACGAATTCGCCTCTGGGCGGATTTTCGCTGTAGTGCTCTATAGCCTCTGAGAGTGTAGTTCTGAAAAATTCTTCGTGAATTTTCGTAATTTCACGGCAAAGGCATATGCGCCTGTCCCCAAAATCATCATACATATCCTTTAATGTACTCATCAGCTTATGAGGTGCCTCATAAAAAATCATAGTGCGTTCTTCGTTTGAAAGATTGGTAAGCATTTCATTTCTGCCACGCTTGTTGACCGTCAAAAAGCCCTCAAACGTAAATCTTCCCGTAGGAAGTCCGCTTGCAATAAGTGCATTTATTCCCGCAACTGCACCGGGAACGGGAACAACATCAATTCCGTTTTGGGCGCAAAGTGCAACCAAATCCTCCCCGGGGTCACTTATTGCAGGGGTCCCTGCATCGCTTACAAGGGCAATGTTTTTGCCGTTTTTCATTTCCGAAATTAAAAATTCACCTTTTTCACGGCGGTTATGCTCAAAATAACTGGTCATTGGTTTTTCAATTTCCAGATGGTTTAAAAGCCCCAGAGTTCTTCTTGTATCCTCTGCGGCAATCATATCAACGCTTTTAAGCACCTCCACACATCGGTAAGTTATATCTCCTAAATTTCCGATGGGTGTAGCACATAAATAAAGTTTTCCGTTCATAAAAATTACTCCGTTTCGGTTAGCGATTGTAGATAGTTCCCGTCTTTGTCATACATAAAAACGGCACTTTCAAGATTAAGCTGTATTTTTCCGCCACGAGTTCCCTCTATAAGAATAAGCGAGGCAGCTTTCTCCTCCGACGGGTAAACAATACGCATTCTTTTAGGCTCAATGCGATATTTGCGGAAAGTACATATAACATCGCACATTCGGTCAGCCCTGTGCACCATATAAAGCTTTCCGCAAGGCTTAAGCACATCGGCGGCGGCTTTTACAACATCATCAAGATTGCACGCTATCTCGTGCCTTGCAAGTGCCAGGCGGTCAGACGGGTTTATAATTCCTCCGCCTACATTCATATAGGGGGGATTGCACGTCACCGCATCAAAGCAGTGTCTGCCAAAAAGCTTTAGTGAATCCTTTATATCGGCACAGTGTACATGGATTTTGTCTGAAAGAGAGTTAAGCTCCATTGTCCTTTTCGCCATATCTGCAACCTCAGGCACAAGTTCTATTGCATCTATGTGGGAAAGAGAGCACCGTCCCCACATAATCACGGGAATAACTCCGCTGCCGGTGCATAAATCAAGAACACGTGCACCCTTTTTAGGGTTGGCAAACCTTGAAAGCAGCACCGCATCACTACCAAAGCAAAATCCGCTTTTATCCTGTATTACCTTGTATCCTTTAAGACCTAAGTCCTCAACCTTTTCATATTCGTATACCATAATTCACTCGTTCCTCGTAAATAGTTCGAAATGTGAAATTCGAAATGCGGAATGAAGGCTGATTTTTTCCAAAGAAAAAATCTTCTTTTCTGTTATTCGAAAATAAATATCAAAGATTTTCTTGAAAAAGAAAATCTACGTTCACTTCGAACTTCGCATTTTGCACTTCGCACTTCTTTACCTTTAAAAAAGCAAAAGCCGCCTTGCGGCGGCTTTTGTTTTTTAAATTACTCAGCAGGGTTGGGAGCTGCAACGGGGCATACTCCTGCACAAGCACCGCACTCTACGCAAAGGTCTGCATCGATTACGTACTTGCCATCGCCCTCAGAAATACATTCTACAGGACATTCACCTGCACATGCACCACAGCTGATGCAATCATCATTAATAATGTAAGCCATTAGTTTACACCTCTTTTTCGTAGATTATACCTACATTGTAGCATAAAAATAATAAAATTCAATAGTTTTTTTTGCTTTTATCACTTTTTTACTTGAATAAATCATGTTGTTTATATATAATATGAAACAACAAATGATAAATTTTTCTGGGAGGTAATTTTTTTGAAAAGCATCAAAAACGTACTTAATCACATTTTCATCGACGGACTTAGCGGAATGGCACTTGGTCTTTTTTCCACACTTATTGTCGGGACAATTCTTTCTCAGTTAGCTGCGCTCTTTCCAAGTGGCTCAATCAGCAATATTCTTTTTACCGCCGGAAAGGTTGCTTCACTTCTTACAGGTGCAGGAATTGGTTGCGGAGTGGCATATAAGTTCAAGGAATCTCCGCTCGTTGTTCTTAGTGCGGCAACAAATGGTATGATAGGTGCATATGCAGCAAAAATTATTGCAGGCACACTCATTTCTGACGCAGGCGCTTTCACAATAGCACCTCCCGGAGAGCCTTTGGGTGCATTTATCGCTGCTTATGTAGGAATTCTTGCAGGACACCTTGTAAGCGGCAAAACAAAAATAGATATTCTTGTAACTCCGCTTGTAAGTATAATTTGCGGCTCTATAGCAGGTATTTTTGTAGGTCCGCATATCTCATCGTTTATGACCACCCTTGGCGATTTAGTTAACTGGGGAACGCAGCAGCAGCCGTTTATTATGGGCATTGTTGTAAGTGTTCTTATGGGAATGTTCCTTACTCTCCCGATAAGCTCTGCGGCTATTGGTATTGTGCTTGGTCTTGACGGGCTTGCAGCAGGTGCGGCAACAGTTGGCTGCTGTGCAAATATGATAGGTTTTGCAGTTGCAAGCTACCGTGAAAATAAGATAGGCGGACTTCTGGCACAGGGCTTGGGTACAAGTATGTTGCAGATTCCTAATATTGTAAAACGTCCGCTTATATGGATTCCTGCTATTGTATCAAGTGCCATTTTAGGACCTGTTTCAACAATGGTATTTAAAATGACAAGCAATGCCACAGGCTCGGGCATGGGTACAGCCGGACTTATCGGACCGATTATGTCTTTTCAGACAATGGTAAAAACACTTCCCTTATCAACTGCGCTTATTTTTAATATTACAATGTATTTTGTTCTTCCTGCTCTTATTTCTCTTGCAGTTTCAGAATTTATGCGCAGACATAAATTTATCACTTACGGAGATATGGCTCTTGATATATGATGAAAATAGGAAGCGTAACATTAAAAAACAACGTTTTTCTTGCGCCTATGGCAGGGGTAACAGACCTTGCCTTCCGCACGATATGCGACCGCTTTGGTGCAGGACTTTCATACACTGAAATGGTCAGTGCAAAGGCGCTGTCATTTGAAGATAAAAAGACAAATACCCTTATGCACACAGCAGACCTTCCTACAGCGGTACAGCTTTTTGGAAGTGACCCTGATATAATGGGAAATGTCGTTAAAGAAGCTGAAAAGCATGGGCTTTTTACCGATATAAATATGGGCTGCCCTGCCCCTAAGATTGCAGGGAATGGCGAAGGCAGTGCCCTTATGAAGGATTTATGTAAGGCAGAAAGAATTATTGACAGCGTATGTAAAAATGCCACAAAGCCCGTCACTGTAAAAATGCGCAGCGGATGGGACAGTGACCATATAAATGCGGTTGAGCTTGCCCGTATTGCACAAAGCTGCGGCGCCGCTGCAATAACAGTACACGGCCGCACACGGGAGCAGTACTACAGCGGAAAAGCGGACAGGAATATAATCCGCAAGGTATGTGAAAGTGTATCAATCCCCGTTATTGCAAACGGCGACATATTTACTGCCGAGGATGCAAAAGCAATGCTTGAAGAAACGGGTGCTGCCGCTGTGATGATAGGCAGAGGCGCACAGGGAAACCCCTGGATTTTTTCGCAGATAAATGAGCTTTTTGAGTGCGGAAAGGTTTCTTCAATCCCCTCACCCAAAGAACGAATTACTATGGCGATAGAGCATATAACACTGCTTTGCTCTCTCAAGGGTGAGTATATCGGCATACGAGAAGCACGAAAGCATGCGTCATGGTATATAAAAGGACTTAGCGGTGCGGCAGCGCTCCGCAATAAGATAAACACGGCAACCACACTTGTACAAATGGAAAGTATATTATCTCTTTTAGTAAAGGACTTGGTATAAATGCGTATAGCAGTAAAGGTAGGAACATCCACCCTGGCACACAGTACAGGACATATTAATATCCGCCACGTGGAGGAGCTTTGCAAGGTACTCAGCGATTTGAAAAACGCAGGAAATGAAATTATTCTTATTTCCTCTGGCGCAATCGGTATGGGCGTGGGAAAGCTCTCTTTAGGAGGGCGGCCATCTGATATGCCCACCAAGCAGGCTGCTGCCGCAGTGGGACAGTGCGAGCTTATGTATACTTATGATAAGCTCTTTTCAGAGTATAATCATACTGTTGCACAGCTTCTCATAACTGCCCCCGATATTGAGGACTCTGTAAGAGGCGGAAACTTCCGTAACACTATAAACAGACTTTTAGAGCTTGAGGCGCTTCCCGTAATTAACGAAAATGATACCGTTGCCACAGAAGAAATTTCCGTAGGCGATAACGATACACTCAGCGCCCTTGTTGCAAAAAGCTGCGATGCTGATTTGCTTATTCTTCTTTCTGACATCGACGGACTTTATACAGCAGACCCGCATACAGATAAAAACGCAATTCTTATTCACGAGGTAAAGGAAATTACCCCCGAAATAATTTCCCACGCAGGCGGCAAAGGGTCGGAGCTTGGTACAGGCGGTATGGCAACTAAAATTCATGCTGCTCAAATATGTACAGAGTGCGGAATTGACATGATAATTGCAAACGGAAGCTCTCCTTCTATTCTTTATGATATTTTAGACAAAAAGACAGTCGGCACAAAATTCTTGGGAAAGAGGGCGTAAGCTATGACAACTGCACAGATTCTTGAAAACGCACAAAAGGCAAAACAAAGCGCAATGCTGCTTGATACGCAGACAAAAAATGCTGCCCTTTTAAAAATGGCGGATAAGCTTATTGAACATAGTGACAAAATTCTTGCCGCAAACGAGATTGACATTAAAAACGCACAAGGAACCATTTCTGATGTTATGATAGACCGCCTTACTCTTTCAAAGGAAAGGATTGAGCAGATGGCTCAAGGCATTCGTGAGGTTGCAGCTCTAAGTGACCCTGTAGGAAGAGTTCTTCAAAGGGTAGACCGTGAAAACGGTCTTATTATAGAAAAAACTGCTGTGCCCATTGGTGTAACCGCTATAATTTATGAAAGCCGCCCCAACGTAACAAGCGATGCGGCTGCACTCTCCCTTAAAAGCGGTAATGTGTGCATTCTGCGTGGTGGAAAGGAAGCCTACAACAGTGCAAAAGCAATAACGGATGCACTTCGCACAGGGCTTACAGAATGCGGTCTTTGCGAAAATCTTATTAATCTTATTGAGGATACCACCAGAGGTAGCGCAACAGAGCTTATGCAGGCGGTCGGATATGTAGATTTGCTTATTCCCAGAGGGGGGGCCGGTCTTATAAATGCGTGCCTTGAAAACGCAAAGGTTCCCTGTATACAGACAGGTACAGGAATATGCCATATTTATATTGATGAAAGCGCTGATTTTGATATGGCGCTTAACATTGTGGAAAATGCAAAAACAAGTCGTCCGTCAGTATGCAATGCGGCAGAATGTCTGCTTGTGAACGAAAAAATTGCAGCAGAATTTTTGCCGCTTCTTAAAAAACGTCTTGTTGATGAAAGATGTGAAAAGACACTTACCCCTGTTGAGCTAAGGTGTGACGATATATCTTACAGCATTCTCCATACTCAAAAAGCAACGGATAACGATTTTGATACAGAATTTCTTGACTATATATTAGCAGTAAAGGTTGTAAAAAATGTAGGTGAGGCAATTTCACATATTTCCACTCATTCAACAGGACACAGCGAAAGCATTATTACACAGACACAGAAAAATGCCGACCTTTTTGTCCAAGCGGTAGACAGCGCAGCTGTATATGTAAATGCCTCTACCCGCTTTACCGACGGCGGAGAGTTTGGCTTGGGCTGCGAAATGGGGATTTCCACCCAGAAGCTCCACGCAAGAGGACCAATGGGACTTTGCGAGCTTACAACATACAAATACATTATCAAAGGTAACGGACAAATCAGATAAACGAAGGACAACAAAACAAAGCTTTTTGCCATAGCAAAAAGCAACCTACATTTCTCATTTCGCACTTCGAATTGAACTTTATTAAAAGAAAGGATTGATTTTATGATAACTGCCGGATTTATAGGATGCGGAAATATGGGCGGTGCATTATGCAGTGCTGCTGCAAAGGCTATCGACCCCAAAAACATATATGCATCAGATTTTGTTTTGGAAAAGGCAGCCACGCTTTGCGAAACTCTTGGCGCTAATCACAGCACTAACAAAGAAATTGCACAACATTGCAAATATATATTTTTAGGTGTTAAGCCACAGGTTATAGCAGATACTATAGCAGAAATTTCCCCGATTTTAAAGAAGAGAAAGGACAGCTTTTTTGTAGTTTCAATGGCAGCAGGTATCAGCATTAGCGCAATAGAGAAAATGCTTGGCTTTAACTGTCAGGTTATCCGCATTATGCCAAACACCCCCTGCGCTGTGGGAAAGGGCGTTATTCTCTACTGTTCAGACAGCGATATCAGTGTTCTTGAGGCAGAGGAATTTGAAAGCATTTTTTCCTGTGCAGGCGCAATCGATAAAATTTCCGAAAGCCTTATTGACGGGGCAAGTGCCCTGTCAGGCTGCGGACCGGCATTTGTTTATTTATTCATCGAGGCACTCTCTGACGGCGCTGTTTCCTGCGGTCTCCCCCGTGATAAGGCACTGCGCTATGCAGCACAAACTGTTTTAGGTGCGGCGCAAACTGTTCTTGACACACACAAGCACCCGGGTGAGCTTAAGGATGCGGTATGCAGCCCAGGCGGAACAACTATTGAGGGTATTCGTGCTCTTGAAGAGGGCGGATTTCGTGCCAGTGCTATTAATGCTGTTACAAAAGCATATGAAAAAACATTAGCTTTGAAAAAATAAGATTTTTTGCATATTTAGAAAAAAGACTTGCAAATTTATTCATATGAATTTATAATGATATCGTACATATTAAATTTTTGGAGGTATATATTATGAAAAAGATTATTTCTTTAATTCTTGTTCTTGCTCTTTGCGTATTTGTTTTTGCTGCATGCTCAAAGGACGAGGCAGAAACAACAAAGGTTCTTACAATGGCTACAAACGCAGAATTCCCCCCTTATGAATTTTACGAGGGTGAAAAGGTTGTAGGTATTGATGCTGAAATCGCAGGTGTTATTGCAGAAAAGCTTGGTATGGAGCTTGAGATTGTAGACACTGCATTCGACTCAATCATACCCGCAATCGTTGCAGGTAAATATGATATGGGTATGGCTGGTATGACAGTTACAGATGAAAGACTTGAAGAGGTTAACTTCTCTGACAGCTATGCAACAGGTGTTCAGGTTGTTATTGTTAACAAGGATTCTGAAATCAAGACTGTTGATGACCTTTTCGGTGATAAGAATTATACAATCGGTGTTCAGACAGGAACAACAGGCGACCTTTACTCAACATGGGATATTGAGGACGAGGGACTTGGAAAGGTTTCACGTTTCAACAAGGGCGCAGACGCTGTAGAAGCTCTTAAAATCGGTAAGGTTGATTGCGTTATCATTGATAACGAGCCTGCAAAAGCATTCGTTGCAGAGAGCGACAATCTTGTAATCCTTGACACAGCTTATGCAGAAGAACAGTATGCTATCGCAGTTGCAAAGGACAATACAGAGCTTCTTGATTCTATCAACAAGGCTCTTAGCGAGCTTACAGAGGACGGAACACTTCAGAAGATTGTTGACAAGTACATTAGTGCAAAATAATCTAATCTGAAACCAAAGCGGCTCTCCAAACGGAAAGCCGCTTTATAATTTCAGGAAAGGGTGAATCCTATGGCAGAATTTTGGGGCGGACTTAAATCCGACTTTATAAAATGCTTTATAACAAAAAACAGATGGACGTTTATTACAGACGGATTATGGGCAACTCTTCAGATAACTCTTCTTTCGTGTCTGATGGGTATTGTAATCGGTCTTGTTGTTGCAATTATCCGCAGTACATATGAACAAAATCACAAGCAGATGCGGCGCTCTTTCGGAAAAAGTATGCTTTGTGCTTTGAATTTTATATGCAACATTTATCTTACCGTTATACGTGGAACACCGGTTGTTGTACAGCTTATGATTATGTATTATATAATTTTCGCAAGCTCAAGCAATGGTATATTGATTGCAGTAGCGGCTTTTGGTATAAATTCAGGTGCATATGTTGCCGAAATTTTCCGCAGTGGTATTATGAGCGTTGATAACGGTCAGTTTGAGGCAGGCAGAAGTCTGGGCTTTGGCTACATAAGAACTATGGCATATATAATTTTCCCACAGGCATTTAAAAGCGTTCTTCCCACTCTTGCAAACGAATTTATAGTTCTCCTTAAGGAAACCTCCGTTGCAGGCTACGTGGCTATACAGGACCTTACCAAGGGCGGCGATATTATTCGTGGCGCTACGTATGAAACCTTTATGCCGCTTTTTGCTGTTGCAGGAATTTACCTTATCATGGTCATTTTCTTTACACAGCTTGTAAAGAAGCTTGAAAGGAGGCTTAGGAAGAGTGAACGATAATGCAATTATAAAGGTTAAGGACCTGAAAAAACATTTTACAGGTGGCACTGTTAAAGCCCTTGACGGAATTGATCTTGAAATAAAAAAAGGTGAGGTTATCGTTATTATCGGTCCCAGCGGATGCGGAAAATCTACATTTCTGCGCTCACTCAATCTTCTTGAAACTCCCACATCGGGCGAGATTTTCCTCGAGAATGTTGATATAACAGACCCCAAAAACAATATAAACCTCCACCGACAGAAGATGGGAATGGTTTTTCAGCAGTTTAATCTTTTCCCTCATATGACGATTCTTAAAAATATTACCCTTGCCCCAATGAAGCTTTTAGGTCTTTCTAAGGAAGATGCTGAAAATAAAGCCCTTGCTCTTTTAAAAAGAGTAGGACTTGTGGATAGGGCAAACGCCTACCCCTCACAGCTTTCAGGCGGACAGAAGCAACGTATCGCCATTGTGCGTGCACTTGCAATGAATCCCGAGGTAATGCTGTTTGACGAGCCGACAAGTGCACTTGACCCCGAAATGGTAGGGGAAGTGCTTGATGTTATGAAGGAGCTTGCAAAAGAGGGTATGACAATGGTTGTTGTTACCCATGAAATGGGCTTTGCACGTGAGGTTGCCGATACTGTAATCTTTATGGAGGGCGGCAAAATCACAGCAAAGGGTACTCCCGAAGAGATTTTCTCAAAAAATCACGAAAATAAAAGACTTAAAGACTTTTTAGGAAAAGTTCTTTAATTAAAAAAAGAGCCGAAAGGCTCTTTTTTTAATAACAACTATCGAAAATTTCCTTTACCTTATCATAGTCAAGGCCTATATATGATTTTATTTCTCTCTGTTTTCCAAAGGTGCAAAGGTCAGCAAGCCTTGCTGTGCAATCCTTAGGAATGTCAAATTCACGCAGTGTTAGCGGCATTTTCAGCATTTTAAAATATTCTTCCATTTTCTCTATTCCCATAAGCGCCGCTTTCTCATCGTTTTCTTCCACAATATCCCACACACGTCTTGCAAATTGCGCAAAGCGGGCAGTATTTTCCTTATAAACAAACCTTGCCCACGCAGGGAACAGCACCGCTAGTCCGGCACCGTGTGCTATTTTTTCATATTCGCCGCTTAATGCGTGCTCTAACTGATGTACGGCAAGAACAACATCTCTTCCGCAGCCTGTAAGGTCATTATGTGACAAACTTGATGCCCACATCACCGTCGCACGTGCTTCATAGTCGTCACTTTTTTCAAGCAATACCTTTCCGGCAGCTATTACAGATTTAAGGATACTTTCGGCAATGCGGTCCGTTAAATCTGTATCTTCGCATACAGAAAAATATCTTTCCATCGTATGCGCCATTATATCAACTATTCCGCAAGCTGTCTGGTATTGGCTTACACTATAAGTCAGCTCGGGATTACAGATTGCAAATTTGCACCTATTAAAATCACTGTTATATCCCCGCTTCATACTAAGCTCTTCATTCGATATAACGGCGGAGGAGCTCATTTCGCTGCCTGCGGCTGATATTGTCAGAATGCACCCTATCGGAAGAGCGTTTTTCACTGTGCTTTTTCTGGTTGGAAAATCCCACACATCGCCATCGTACATAGCGCCTGACGCAGTGTATTTTGAGGAATCAAGCGCACTTCCACCGCCTACAGCGAGTATCATTTCCACCTTTTCTTTTTTTGCTATTTCAATAGCACGGCGCACAAATGAAAGCTTAGGGTTAGGCTCAACACCGCCCATTTCAACCACTTCTATGCCACACGTTGTAAGCGAATCCATTATTTCATCATATAAACCGCTTTTCTTGATGCTTCCCTGTCCGTACTGAAGCATTATTTTTTTATATCCATAGCCTTTTATTATTTCGCCTACATTTTTATGTGTATCTTTTCCGAAATACACCTTTGTCGGGGTATAGTATGTGAAATTAAGCATAAAATCAAATCCTTTCACAACAATTATACCACTACTTTTTCTATACTGCAAGTGTTCCCCCGGTTGTTTCCAGAAGAATCTGAACATCCTCCGTGTACCCCGTCTGCGTGTTGACATACATAAGAAAATGCTTGTCAGAAACAATTCCTCTTATCTGATAGCAGCATGCCTCGCTGCCGTTTTCAAGCGGAATTATAGCCATTGAGACACTTTCTGTCTTAAGGCCTGTGTTTACGTTTTCTAAAGCCTGTTCCTTTGATATTTCAGGCTCGGGGATTTGTCTGAACGTATGATTCATTATATATCCCCGGCTTTCAAAGCCGATTACCTCTCCGTTATCAAGGGCTATTTTTATCTTTACCAAATCGGGGAAAACAACATAACCGTTTTGTTCATATGCATAATTGATTATAACACTGCCCTCTTTTTTATCGTAATAGCTTTCACGCATATTCATAAAGCCGTTGTCACGCAGAAATCTTTCTGCCGTCTTTTTTGCTTCTTCAACAGTCATTGTTTCCTCGTCAACGGCTCTGTCCTTGAGCATCATCAATAGAACTCCGCCGTTTTTTGTAAATTCAACAGTGGTATTTTCACCCTTTACACTGTAGGAGGACAGCTTACCATTAATTTCAGTAACAGTTACATCGCCATCACCTGTAAATTTTTTTGCATATTTTTTTGCTTGTTCCTTGCTTATTTGGGGCTTTCCTTTTAAAAGAGATGACTCTTTCAGTGTCAGATGATGGGAAAACGGGCCGTCGTAAATGAGCGAGGGGTAATTGTGAAATTCCTTTTCCAGCACTTCAAGCTCTGATGCCATTGCCACTTTTCCGCCGTTTAAAAAGCCCCCAAGGGCACCTTTACTATTGCTGAAAGAAATTCTGCCCTCATTAATACCAAGCAGCATTTTATCAAATCCGCTTTTAAGCGTATCTGCGTATTCTTTAAGCTGCCGCATGGTGTTAATTTCCTTTTCGCTCAATTTCTCTCCTTTGAGCATTTTTGCAGAAATTGAGTTTGCATATTCGCCCACCTGTGATAAAAACTCTGATGTTTTTTCCATTTGAACCTCTCCCAACGGGAGCAATGCCAGATTCGCCTTTGCTGCGCTTGCCTGACCGTAAAGGTCAGCAGAGAGCTTTGCCATTTGCTGCGGTGTTGATACAACCTGTCCTTTAAGGAGCGAAATTTCAAGGTCATCAACATACTCCGTCAACTCCGCAAAAACTCTGTTATATTCTATTTCACGTGCGTATTTAAGCTCATTTACCCGTTTATATTGGAAAATCGCAAATACCGTTACAAGACATAAAAGTGTAGACAATAAAACATATTGCTTACGTTTTTTCAATATTTTAAGCATCAAAGACCACCTCTGTTAATTAAATTTCTCATTTTTTGAAAATTTATTCATTTTTTCTACTTTCACCTTGAAAAAGATTTTGATAATTGTTATAATTATTCAAGCAAGCACTTATGTGCTTTGAAAGGCAGGTTTTTTTATGAAATACGTTATAATTCTTACGGACGGATGTGCCGATTTACCTATTGAAGAGCTTGGAAATATGACACCTCTTGAAAAGAGTAATACTCCCAATATGGACTTTTTTGCATCACATGGCTCTCTTTATTTAGTAAAAACTGTTCCCGACGGTATGAAGCCGGGAAGCGATGTGGCAAATCTTGCCGTAATGGGATATAATCCTGAGGGTTGCTATACAGGGCGTTCTCCGCTTGAGGCGGCAAGTATCGGGGTGAAGCTTGAAGATAATCAGACGGCATTCCGTGCAAATCTTGTTACCCTTTCTGACGAAAATGATTACAGCGAGAAAACAATGCTTGATTATTCTGCCGGCGAAATTTCAACTGATGAAAGCCGCATCCTTATGACAGATATTGAAAAGGCTCTTGGCGGCGGAGATATACATTTTTATCCGGGCGTAAGCTACAGACATCTTTTTGTATGGACCGACGCCCCAAAAAGCTTTAATCTTACACCGCCACACGATATTTCCGATAAAAAAGTAACAGAGTATCTTCCATCAGACGAAAGAATTCTTGACCTTATGAAAAAGAGTGAGGAGATTTTAAAAAATCATCCTGTTAATAAGGCAAGAATTGCGCAAGGCAAAAACCCTGCGACCTCTATGTGGATATGGGGCGAAGGAACACGTCCGTCTCTTGATTCGTTCTATTCTCAATACTGCAAAAAAGGTGCTGTTGTAAGTGCTGTTGACCTTATAAAGGGAATTGCAATTCTTGCAGGAATGAACAGTATCGATGTGCAGGGCGCAACAGGTAATATACATACTAACTTTGACGGCAAGGCAAAGGCATCTGCTGATGCGCTTTTAAAGGATGGCGCAGACCTTGTATACGTTCATTTAGAAGCGCCTGACGAATGCGGACATCAGGGAGATGCCGTAGGAAAAACACGCAGTCTTGAGCTTATTGATGAAAAGGTTATAGCCTATATCAAAAAACAGCTTGACGACGCAGGCGAGGATTATGTGTTCATGGTTATGCCTGACCACCCGACTCCTGTTTCCACAAAAACTCACAGCAGCGAGCCTGTTCCCTGTGTAATTTATAAAAAAGGTGAAAACAAAAATAACGATTTTCGTTTTACTGAAGAATACGCACGTAAATACGGTGAAAAAATTGATACGGGCTACAGCATTATGAAAATATTCCTCGATAAATAAGTTTAAAAATTATGTTTGCGAATAAAATAGAAAGAGCAATATAGTGCTCTTTCTATTTTTCTTTTTGGAGGGATTTTTCTGAAATTTATTTCGCTGCGCACACTTAGGTCTATGTGCATTGATTTTTTAATATTTTTAGTTCCTGCCGCATTGATATTTTTTTCATTGCCCTATATTTTTAAGCTCTTTTTGCCGTTTATAACAGGCTTCTTTTTATATCTTCTTGCCCGTCCTCTTAATCGTTTCCTTTTAAAATATAAAGCGCCACGCTCTTTGAGCGCTGCACTGTCTCTTTTTATAATAGCATTTACAGCATTTTTTATTCTTCGCTCTCTTTCAGTTAAAATCTATCTTGAGCTGCGCTCCCTTATTTCTGACACCTCGGTACAACCGAGAGAAACACTCGGGTTTATTACAAGCAGAGTTTCCACTATTATAGGTCAGGTTTCTCCGACGCTGCCTCTTGGGGACTTGAATAAGGTTATTTCAGGGCTTTCAGATGCTGCTATAAAGGCTCTTGTAGACTTTTTTTCAAATTTAAGTACAAAGGTGTTGAGTATTGCAAAAAATATTCCTGCCCTGTTTGTTCAGACAATAACATCTTTCTTTACCGCATTTTTTCTTCTTAAAGAAAGTAAAAACCTTTTTTCATTTTGCCGTCGCTTTTTTGGAGAAAAAGCGTATCATATTTATTTACGAATAAAGTCTGTATTTTTGAACGTTTGCGTAAAATATTTAAAAGCACAGCTTATTATAGAAAGCATCATTTTTTCTGTTCTTCTGGCGGGTTTCTTAATTCTTAAAATAAATTACGCATTCTTGCTTGCCATTGTCACTGCATTAGTCGACACCGTTCCAATTCTGGGCACAGGTACAATTCTTATTCCTGTGGCACTATATAATTTTCTTATTCAAAACAGCTCGCTTGGCTGGGGAGTTGTGGTTTTGTATGGTATTGCACTTCTTACAAGACAGCTGTGCGAGCCAAAAATTGTTGGTGAAAAGCTCGGCATTCATCCCCTTGCAACAATAGTTTCTATTTATCTGGGAATGAAATTTTTCGGTGTTATCGGGCTCATTTTTGGCCCCATTGCCGCCATTTTCATAAAAAACCTTATTTTTTCAGAATAAAATGCGAACATTTGTTTGCATTTTATTCTTTTTTATGGTATACTTTGTGTTATAAACTAAAGGGGCTGGATTTTATGGATATATTAGAAAAACTGGAAATACTTGCTGACAGCGCAAAGTATGATGCCTCCTGTTCATCAAGCGGAAGCGAACGCACTGCAAACTACGGCGGTATAGGTGCACCTGCAGCTGCGGGCTGCTGTCATGCTTTCAGTGCCGACGGCAGATGTATTTCCTTGTTAAAAGTGCTTTTTACAAACTACTGCATTAACGACTGTAAATATTGCCACAACCGCAGCTCAAACGATATTCCCCGTGCAGCATTTACCCCACAGGAGCTTGCTGAATTATGTATTAACTTTTACAGGCGCAACTATATAGAAGGTCTATTTTTAAGCAGTGGAATTATAAAATCACCTGACTATACAGCCGAGCTTCTTTTAAAAACACTCCAAATACTACGATACGAATATAAATTCAACGGTTATATCCATGTTAAAGGAATTCCGGGTGCTTCAGGCGAGCTGACCCGTGCACTTGGCTTTCTTGCAGACAGAATGAGCGTTAATATAGAGCTTCCGTCAGAAAGCGGATTAAAGCTTCTTGCCCCTCAAAAAACAAAAGAATCTGTTCTTGCCCCTATGCAGCTTATTAAAAACACAATTTCAGAAACAAAAGAAACCTCTCTCACCGCAAAAAATCGACTTTCTTTTGTTCCCGCAGGGCAAAGCACACAAATGATTATCGGCGCAACAAAAGAAAGTGACTATCAGATACTTCATCTTACAGAAGCACTTTATAAAAAGTACTCTCTTAAAAGAGTCTACTTTTCTGCATATATTCCCGTAGGAAATCATCCGATTCTTCCAAAGGATATTCCACCGCCTCTTCTTCGTGAACACAGGCTTTATCAGGCTGATTGGCTTTTAAGGTTTTACGGATTTAAGGCATCTGAAATTTTAGAGGAAAACAGCTCTCTTGACCCTCTTCTTGACCCAAAAAGCAACTGGGCAATGCGGAATTTACATCTTTTCCCCGTAGAAATTAATACAGCGCCCTATGAAATGCTTTTAAGAGTTCCCGGAATAGGTGTTATATGCGCAAAAAGAATTATAGTTGCAAGGCGGGCTTCCTCTCTGAGCTTTGAAGATTTGAAGAAGCTGCGTGTAGTTCTTAAAAGAGCAGCATACTTTATTACCTGCAAAGGCAAATATATGTATTCTGCATTTAAAATGGACTATAACTTTATTTACGAATCGCTTACTCATTCAAGCCCTATGCTTGGTGCAATACAAAATGCACAGCAGCTTTCATTTTTCAGCGGGTATGATTCACTGCTACCCCCCGCAGTAGAAAAAATAAGCTCTGTAAGCGGTCAATTTTAGAAGGAGTGATAAATGTGCCGTTTAACGCTTCATTAGATAATTCAGGCATTTTTTATATATACGATGGCAGCTTTGAGGGCTTGCTTACTGTTATATATACAGCCGTTTATTCAAGAATTGTTCCCTCGGGAATTTCTACGCAAATGGGGCTTCAGATTTCTTTTAACACTCGTTATGTAGAAATTGAAACCAACAAATCACGTGCAAAACAGGTTTATGACGCTATTTTCCGCAAAATAGGGGGCTTTGGTACGAAACGTCTTTATTATGTTTTTCTTAGCGACGAGAAAGATAAAGACCTCATTATATATAAATATATGATGCTCGGGTTTAAAAACGGGGAAATTACAAACTCGGCACTTTCAGACGAAACTGTCGCCCGTGCTTTCCAAATTGCGCAAAATGTTTCACGTGAAACAGAGAAGTTTCGTCAGTTCACAAGATTCACTGTAATGGATTGGGGTGTGCAGTACGCAAAAATAGCACCAAACAATAATCTTTTACCCATTCTTACCCCTTTCTTTGCAAATAGGTTAAAAATAATTCCTTTTGTGCTGCATGATGTAACTCATAACCTTTGTGCCGTTTATGATACGAAAGATTGGCATGTTGCTTCCTCAGAAAATCTTGTGCCACCTTCGCCATCTCTTAAAGAGATTGAAGTGCAGAAGCAATGGAAAACCTTTTTTGACGCAATTTCAATAAAAGAACGTGCAAATTCCAAGTTACAAAGACAAAATATGCCGTCAAGATATTTTAAAAGTGCTTGGTCAATAAGATAAAAGAGGTCTTTTCAATAGAAATGCATAAAATACATTTTCTGTAGGGGCGACCATTGGTCGTCAGCGGACGTGCAATGCACGCCCCTACGAATTTGTATAAAGCTACGATACGTTTCTATTAAAATAACCTCTTTTTTCTCACTTTTATTTACTTTATAACTGTTTTTCCGCCCATATAAGGAACCAATACTTCCGGAATAGTTATGCTGCCATCTTCATTCTGGCAATTTTCCAGAATAGCCGCAACAGTTCTTCCTACAGCTACGCCGCTACCGTTAAGAGTATGAACAAACTGCGCCTTACTACCCTGTCCGTCCTTATACTTTATGTTTGCTCTTCTTGCCTGGAAGTCCTCAAAGTTACTGCATGAGGATATTTCAACATATCTGCCATAAGAGGGCATCCATACCTCTATATCGTATTTTTTAGCTGCTGTAAATCCTAAGTCACCTATACAGATTCTTACCACACGATAGGGAAGTCCTAATCCCTGCAGCACCTTTTCAGCGTCATTTGTAAGCTTCTCAAGCTCTGCATAAGAATCCTCGGGCTTTGTAAATTTAACAAGCTCCACCTTGTTAAACTGATGCTGACGAATAAGACCTCTTGTATCTCTGCCTGCGCTTCCTGCTTCTGCACGGAAACAAGCAGTATATGCAACGTGCTTTATAGGAAGCTCACTTCCGTCAAGAATTTGTTCACGGTACATATTTGTTACAGGAACTTCTGCTGTGGGAACAAGGAAGTAATCAGTGCCTGCAACCTTAAATGCATCTTCTTCAAACTTAGGAAGCTGACCTGTTCCCACCATTGAATTTCTGTGTACCATAAATGGCGGGAAAACTTCTGTGTATCCGTTTTTCTCTGTATGTGTATCAAGATAGTAGTTTATAACGGCTCTTTCAAGTCTTGCACCGATATCTTTGTATACTGTAAAACGTGCTCCCGTAATTTTTGCAGCCGTATCGGGGTCAAGTATTCCTAAATCCTTACCGATATCCCAATGCGCCTTTGGTTCAAACCCAAAATTCTTAGGCTCGCCAAATCTTCTTATTTCTATATTGTCCTCGTCTGTATCTCCGTCGGGAACATCATCACTGGGAATGTTGGGGATTGTAAGCATCATACGATTAAGCTCGTCCTCAACTTCTCTTATATTTGCATCAAGCTCTTTTATTTTTTCGGAAATCTCCTTCATTTGTGCAAAAACAGTCGTTGTGTCCTTTCCCTCTTTTTTCATAACGGGGATCTGCTTTGTTACCTCGTTCTGCTTTGCCTTAAGGCTTTCCGCCTCAAAGAGAAGTGCACGTCTTTTATCGTCTATTGCGATTAGTGCGTCAATGTCTACATTCTCTTTTCTTCTTGCAAGGGCTTTCTTTACCTTTTCTGTTTCTCCTCTTATGAGTTTAAGATCCAACATACTAAAACTTCCTTTCGTGTTTTACAATAACCGCACAATGTGCGTAATTTTAATCTAAATTTCAATCGAGCAAATCAACAATTCTCGTCAAATCAGACACAGAATAGAATTCAATTTCAATTCTGCCCTTTCTGTCGCCTTTTATTTTTACTTTGGTTCCAAATTTTTCAGAAAGAGTTCTTTCAACATCGGGATAAACGCTCTCTTTTTGTGTGTTTTTTGCTTTCTTTCTACTCTGTGCTTCTTTTGTAAGTGCTTCTGCATCTCTTACACTTAATCCCTCGTTTATAATTTTATTTGCTGCCTCTATGCGCTGCTTTCCTTCGGGAAGCGCTAATAAAGCACGGGCGTGTCCCATTGAAAGCTTACTTTCTGAAAGCATCAGCTTTATTTCATCCTCTAACGAAAGCAGACGAAGCATATTAGCAATATTGCTGCGGCTTTTTCCTACTCGCTCACTTACCATGTCCTGAGTCATCGAAAACCTTTCCATCAAGGTTTTATATCCCATGGCTTCTTCTATTGGATTAAGGTCTTCTCTCTGCAAATTTTCTATAAGGGCGACCTCGGCAATCTGCATTTCATCATAGCTTCTTATTATTGCCGGAATTTCGCTTAAATTAGCAAGCTTCGACGCTCTCCATCTGCGTTCTCCCGCTATTATGCTATAGTAACCGTTTTGCCCCTCTGTTACTATTATAGGCTGTATTACACCATGTTCCGAAATAGAATTCGCCAAAGCCTGAAGCTGTTCTCTGTCAAAATTCTTTCTTGGCTGGTCAGGTCGTGGCTCAACAAGACTGGTTTTTATCATTTTAACCTCATCCTGCCTGCTTTCCAATGCGCTTTCGCTGTAGCTTTCGGTTTTTGCAAAAAGCGCATCAAGCCCTTGTCCTAAAACTCTTTTCATTTTAATCCTCCTGATTTTCTTGGGATTTTGTATTTTCTATAAGCTCTGACGCAAGCTCTGTATATGCCTGTGCACCTTTAGACGAGCCATCATAATAAATGACAGGTCTGCCAAAGCCCGGGGCTTCACTTATGCGCACATTTCTGGGAATAATCGTTGAATACACCTTTCCGGGGAAAAATCTCTTAACCTCATCTACGACCTGTACGGCAAGATTTGTCCGTGCATCATACATAGTCATTACTATTCCCTCGATAAAGAGAGAGGGATTGAGTGCTTTTTTTATTCTTTTTATTGTTTCTACAAGCTGGCTTACACCCTCAAGGGCATAAAATTCGCATTGTATGGGGATAAGCACACTGTTTGCCGCTGTAAGTGTATTAATAGTTATAAGACCAAGAGACGGGGGAGTGTCTATCAGAATATAGTCATAATCCTCTTTTACATTCTCAAGACTTTGTTTGAGACGGTTTTCACGCCCCATAACGCTTATAAGCTCTATTTCTGCACCCGAAAGGTCTAAGTTTGATGGGCAAAGAAAGAGATTTTCATATTGCGTTTGAATTGCAACATCTTCCATTCTTTCTTCATTTATAAGGCAATCATAAACCGTCTTTTCACAGCGCCTTTTATCTACGCCTAATCCGCTTGTTGAGTTTCCCTGCGGGTCTATGTCAATAAGCAGAACTTTTTTTCCTGCACTTGCAAGACATGCCGCCAGGTTTACGGTTGTTGTGGTTTTTCCCACGCCACCTTTTTGATTCGCAATAGCTATTATTCTGCTCATACAAAAATCCTTTCTTCTACAATTTTATCATTATTATACCATAAAAATGTTTCACGTGAAACATTTTTTTACTTTTTTTCGCAAAAAAAGCCGTTTTTTGCGAAAACAGCCTCTTTTTATCCTTTATTTATATATTTTAATCTTAAATTCTATAAATTCTTCATTTTCATTTTGTGAAATTCCAGTCCTTGCACCGCTTTGTTTTAGTAATTCCACCGTTTTTGTAACTGTATTTATGTATACGGGTATTTTTTCTTTTGAATTTTCTTTTCTGCTTTGTTTTTCGTTTCTCTTTTGCATCATTTCTTTAATGTTTTTATTAATGAGCAAATGAATTTCACTCTGTGAAAGCTCTTCCTTTATAATTTTATCTATTATTTCAAGCTGTTTTTCCTCATCATGCAATCTGAGCAATTCTTTTGATACATTTTCAGAAAGGTTGTTCTCCTCAATTTTATATCTTACTTTTTCGCTTAAATTAAGAATTCTTACCTTTTCGCTTATTTTTTCTGAATCTATTGATATTATTTTAAGGAGCTTTTCTTTTTTTATTTTGTGATACGCCATAAGGTTATAGTAGCCTTCTGCCTCTTCAGTTAATCTTAAGTTTTTTCGCTGAATATTTTCAATAAGGCTTATTTGTGCGCACTGTGCATCACCTGCCCTTACTATTAATGCAGGAATTTCCTTAAGTCCTGCCATTAAAGCTGCTCTTAATCTTCTTTGACCACAAATAAGCTCATATCCTTTTACCGCCCCTCTTACTATAATGGGGGAAATAACTCCTACCTCTTTTATTGATTCGCAAAGGGAAGAAAGCTCCTTTCTTTCAAAGCTTTTGCGTGTCTGATAGGGATTTGGAAATATATCTGCTGTTTTTATCATTTTTATCTTTTGAGTGCTTCTTATCATATAAAAAAACAGTCCTTTCATACAATTAATATTATTGTATCACACTGTATTATTATATTAAATAAAAATCTTTCGCCTTATTCTTACACATTTTCTATATATATTATTTTATATTTTTATATAAAACAAAAACCGTGCCTCTTATTAACAAAGGTACGGTTTAAAATTTACATTATAGGCTCTTTTGAGGGCTTTCCCGCTTTTCTTGGGTATTTTGATGGGGTAGAGCCAATCTTTTTTATTATAATAAGTGAATGTTTAATTCCCGACGGCAGTAAAATTTCTTTAACCTCTTGCGTTTTGCCTCCCATTTCCTTTATTGCTTTTTTTGCATTTTCAAGTTCTTCATCGGGCGCTGTACCTTTCATTGCTACAAAATAACCGCCCACTTTTACAAAAGGAAGTGCATACTCTGCCAAAACTGCTAAATCTGCAACGGCACGTGCTGTTGCAATATCAAATTTTTCACGCAGCGACTTATCTTTTCCCGCATCTTCCGCACGAAAATGAATGGCAAGTGCATCGTTAAGACCTATTTTATCAATTACATCATTTAAAAAATTAATTCTTTTGTTAAGAGAGTCAAGCATGGTAAGCTTTATATCTTTCCGCACTATTTTTACGGGGATAGACGGAAAACCTGCCCCTGCACCAATATCAATCATACTGCATCCTTGTGAAAGCTTTTCACTTGTTACAAGAGTTACTGAATCTAAAAAATGCTTTTCTTTTATTTCATCAATCTCTGTTATTGCGGTAAGATTCATAAACTCATTATAATGAAGCATCATTTTTGAATATTCTTCAAATTCGCTGTTCATTTGCGGTGTTATTTCTATATTATATTTTGCTGCTTCTTTTATTAAATCCATTATTTTACCTCTTTATTAGTTTATTGAGGCAAGATATATAAGTAAAACCCCTATATCTGCCGGACTTACTCCGCTGATTCTGCTTGCTCTTCCTATGTTTTCAGGACGCATTTTCTCAAGCTTTTGCCTTGCTTCTGTTCTCAAACCGTATACCTTTGAATAATCAATATTTTCAGGTATTATTTTCTTTTCATTTTTTGCAAAGCGCTCTACCTGCTCATATTGTCTTTTTATATAACCTTCGTATTTTACGGCTATTTCTGCCTGTTGCCAGTGTGTCTTTTCAAGAACGGGTCTTTCTTTATCAAAAGGAGCCAGTTCCTCATAGCTAAGCTCCGGTCTCCTGATTAATTCTGCCAGTTTTATGCCTGTTGCAAGCGTTTGACTTCCAATATTTTCCAAATATTGGTTAATTTCTTTACTTGGGGATATATTTACAGAATTAATTCTTTCTATTTCTTTTTCTATGTTTTCTTTCTTTTCAAGGAATTTTTTATATCTTTCTTCAGAAATAAGTCCTATCTCATATCCTGTAGGCGTAAGACGTAAATCTGCATTGTCCTGTCTGAGAAGAAGCCTGTATTCTGCTCTTGAGGTAAGCATTCTGTACGGCTCATTTGTTCCTTTTGTTACAAGGTCATCTATAAGCACACCTATGTATGCTTCACTGCGGTCAAAAACTATGCTTTCTTGTCCTTTTATTTTTCTTGCCGCATTTATTCCTGCCATAAGTCCCTGTGCTGCCGCTTCCTCATAACCGCTGGTGCCATTAAACTGACCTGCACCGAAAAGTCCCGGAATATCACGCATCTCAAGCGAGGGTTTAAGCTGTAAGGGATTACAGCAATCATACTCTATTGCGTAAGCACTGCGCATTATTTCAACATTTTCAAGACCTTTCATGGTTTTAAGCATTGAAAGCTGTACATCCTCCGGCAGACTCGAGCTCATTCCCTGAAGATACATTTCCTGCGTAGAAAGACCCATAGGCTCTATAAATACCTGATGTCTTTCACGGTCAGCAAATCTTACAACCTTGTCTTCTATCGATGGGCAGTATCTTGGACCTACCCCGTCAATAAGTCCGTTAAAAAGAGGACTTCTGTGAAGATTCTGTCTTATTATATCGTGGGTTTTTTCATTTGTGTAAGTAAGGTAACAACAAACCTTGTTTTCTTCTTTTTCTGTAGTTTCAAAAGAGAAAGGAACAATTTCTTCGTCACCCTCCTGCTTTTCGAGAATTGAAAAATCAACGCTCCTTGCATGTACACGGGTAGGTGTACCCGTTTTAAAGCGCATCATTTCCACGCCCAATTTTTGCAGACTCTCGCTAAGTCCTAATGATGGAAATAATCCGTCAGGACCACCGCTGTATGAGGTTTCGCCTATTATTATTTTACCCTCCATATATGTTCCTGTAGAAAGTATAACGCATTTTGCATAAAAGAGGGTGCCTGTATGTATTTTAAGCGAAAATCCGTCTTCTGTTTTTTCAATTTCTTTAACTTCTGCCTGTCTTATATAAAGATTTTCCTGATTTTCAAGGCATTTTTTCATTTCCATCTGATATGCCCGTCTGTCAGATTGTGCACGAAGAGAATGAACTGCCGGTCCTTTTCTAAGATTAAGCATTCTTGTCTGTAGCTTTGTTTTATCTGCTACTTTTCCCATTTCACCGCCCAAAGCATCAATTTCACGTACAAGATGACCTTTTGCGGTACCGCCTATACTGGGATTACAAGGCAAATTTGCGATAGAATCAAGATTTAAAGTAATAACTATCGTTTTCATTCCCAGTCTTGCTGCAGCAAGTGCAGCTTCACATCCTGCATGTCCTGCGCCAACAACTGCTATATCATAATTAAATGTATTATCCATAAAAAAACCTTCTTTTAGAAATTATTTACCTAAACAGAATTTTTCAAATATTCTGTCTACAGTTTCCTGGTTTATACTAATTCCCTCTGCTTCTCCCAAAAATGCAACAGCACTTCCTATATCAATAGCAGCAAGATCACTGAAAAATCCATCTTCTACTGTATCTATTGCCTTTTTTATGCTTTCAGCAGCTCTCAAAACAGCTTCAAACTGTCTTTCGTTTGCTATAAATGCTGTTGAAGGCGTATTTCCTATTATATCTGATACAGCTTTTTTAACATTTTCAATACCTTTGTTATTTTTTGCACTTATTTCTATATATCCCTCTTTTTCATTTTTATTTAAATCTGTTTTATTAGAAACAAGGATATATTCTTTGTCTTTTATTTTATCTAATATTTCTTCTTCCTCTTTTGTAAGATTTCTCCCCGATTCTGTTACAAAAATACATATATCAGCATTTTTTATATAATCATATGATTTTTCAACGCCTATACTTTCAACTATATCTTCACTTTCACGTATACCGGCAGTATCACCGAATTTAACAGGAATTCCCTCTATATCGGCATATTCTTCAACCACATCACGTGTTGTTCCGGCTATATCTGTAACGATAGCTTTTCTTTTTTGTATAAGGGCATTTAAAAGAGAGCTTTTTCCCGTGTTTGGTATTCCGCATATAGCACATGTTATACCATTATTTAAAGCTTCGCCCCTTCTTGCTGTTTTTTTAAGTTTTAAAAGCTCATCATATATATTTAGAAGCTTTCCTTTAAGTTCTCCCCCTGCAAACGTATCTATATCTTCTTCAGGAAAATCACTGGATACCTGTATAGCCGCAAGTAAATCAAGAAGCTCTTCTCTTATTTTTATAATAGGCTTGGTTATTCCACCCTCTAAACGATTTACCGCAGCATAAAGTGCTTCATCAGTTTTAGATTCTATTATATCATGAACAGCCTCTGCCTGAGTAAGACTCATTTTTCCGTTCAAAAAGGCTCTTTTTGTAAATTCACCTTTTTGTGCCATAGATGCCCCATTTTCTAAAAGTGCATCTATTATCCTTTCAACGCTTACCATTGATCCATGACAGCTTATTTCACATACATTCTCTCCGGTGAAGGAATTAGGCGCTCTGAAAACAGAAACAAGACATTCATCTATTTCCTTGTTTTCAAAACAAACCTTTCCATAAACTATAGTATATCCCTTTGCTTCTGTTATTTTTTTATCAGAAACAATTATTTTTTCTGTTATGGAAAGTGCTTCTTCTCCGCTTACTCTTATTACAGCTATTCCTCCCTTTCCCCTCGGTGTGGAAAGGGCACATATAGTATCATTTTTATTTATCATAATATTCCTCTTATTCAAAAGGCGGAAGTGTTTCCACCCCCGCCACTTTTTTAGTATAGGATTTACTCTGTCTTCAGCTCGTTCTCTTTACGGTTATAACGGTATTTTGAAACATAATCATCGCCATATTCCTTTTTCTTTGTTGTTATAACTATACAACGATTGGGATCCTTACCTGTAGAATAGGTGGTTACATTTCTGTATTCCTGAAGTGCCGAATGAATTATTCTTCTCTCATTAGGATTCATAGGCTCAAGAGTTACACTCTTTCTGTTTCTTGAAACAACACCTGCCATTCTTTTTGCAAGCTTTATAAGTGTTTCTTCTCTTTTTCCTCTGTAATTTTCCGTATCTATAGTAACTCTTATATAATTTTCTTCACCTTTATTTACAACAAGTGATGTAAGATACTGAAGTGCATCAAGCGTATCACCACGACGTCCTATTACTTTTCCTACTTCTTCGCTGTCACCTATTATTTCTATGTTTACTGTTTCATCTTCATAAGAAGATTTAATCTCAGACTTTATTCCGAACTTTTCCATTATAGAAGATACATATTTTTCAGCTTTTTGAGTTGGATTTTCTTCCATTTTTACTCTTACGTACGCTTCCTCTGCACCTAAGCCTAAAATTCCTCTTTTACCCTCATTAATTACTTCTATTTCAACATTTTCTTTTGTTGTTCCAAGCTCGGTAAGTGCAGCGCTTACTGCTTCATCAATCGTCTTTCCCTTTTTTTCTATTATTATCATTTTTTCTCTTTCCTTTCAGAAGGTATGTTTTGCTTTATCTTTTTATCTATAATTTTTGTTATTACTGTCTGTTGTATAAGCTGAAATGCCGTTGAAACAAACCAATAAAGTGACATTCCCGCAGGCATTGTATAGGTAAAAAACGCTGTCATTATGGGCATAATAGTCATCATTGAATTTGACATAGACTGCGCCTGTTCATTAGCATTGCCGTTTTGTGACATCTGTTTTTTTGAAATATAAGATGAAGCGACCGTAGCAAGAACTGCCAGAACAGGGAATATCCACATCATTAAATCCATTTCATTTCCCTTAAGCATTTTTGTAAGATCTATTCCAAAGAAATTAAAGTTTATAGGCTCCTTTCCAAGAGCTATAATCTGCTCTGTAACACCTTTTATACCACAAAGAGTTACCTGATAAGTAGCAGCAGAAGCACCTACAACTTCTTTTATATTATTTATCTGCTCAACTGAAAGCTGAAGTATATATCTGAGCGGATCGTATACAACACGTATAAATCCAAATAAAACAAACATCTGTACAATCAAAGGAAGACATCCTCCCATAGGATTTACATCATGTTTTTTATAAAGCTTCTGCATCTCTATAGCAAGCTTATCCTTATCATTCTTATACTTTTGCTGAATTTTTTGCATTTCAGGCTGAATAAGCTGAGTTTTTGAAGTGCTCTTCTGTGACATTACCGTAAGAGGAATAGTAAGGACTCTCACCAAAATAGTAACTATTATAAGAGTAGCACCATAATTTTCTATTAAATTATAAACTATTCTTGTTATAAAAGCCAAAGGCTCTGCTAAAATATACATTTTTCTTCTCCTTTTTTATTACGGAACAGGGTCATATCCGCCTTTACAAAACGGATTACATCTTAAAATTCTTTTTATAGACAAATAAAGCCCCTTTATGGCTCCATACTTTTCAAAAGCCAAAACGGCATACTCTGAACATGTAGGAGTAAAGCGGCAGCAAGGTTTTTTTAACGGAGATATATATTTTCTGTAAATATTTATTAAACCGATAAAAAATTTCTTAATCAAGCTCATCCCTTTTAAGAAGCCCGCTGTCATAAAGCGCACTCTTTAAATCTTTTTGTATTTCGTGAAAGTTTGCATTCTGGGAACTTCTACGAGCTACAATTACAATATCATATCCCTGAATAGTTGTTAAATTTCTGTAGCTTTCTTTTAAAAGCCTTCTCACTCTGTTTCTTGTGACAGCATTTCCTACTTTAGGAGAAACTGTTAAACCAAGTCTGTTATAAGAAAATTTGTTTTTTCTGTAATATAAAACAATTCTTTTTTTTACAGAAGATTTTCCTCTGTAATAGAGTCTTTTGAAATCACTGTTTTCTTTAATAGAAACTATTTTCATCTTATCACACACACAGAGTGTGTTCTTTCTGCTATTTAGGCAGAAAGAACACGTCTGCCTCTCTGACGGCGTCTTCTGAGAACCTTTCTTCCGTTAGCGGTACTCATTCTTTTTCTGAAACCGTGATCCTTTTTTCTCTTTCTTACATTAGGCTGATAAGTTCTGAGCATTCTCTGCACCTCCTTAATTTATAAAAGCCATTTAAGGCTACTTTCACCAACTATACCATAACGATACCAATTTAGTATACATAAACTTATGTTTTTTGTCAACAATTATTTTATTTTTTTATTTTTAAGTTGAATTTTCTCTTATTATTTGTTATAATAAATTGAATGGTTTAAAAAAGTTATTAACAGTTTTATTATGTATTTTAAAGTTATTAACAACTTTTTCAGCATTATTTGCTTGTTTTATAAGGTTTTTAACAGTTTTTATTAACAGCCTTGTTTAAAATTTTTCCTAACTATTTATATAAAAGGAATGTTGCTTATGTCATCAGATTTAATTAAAATATGGACAGAATGTCTTATTCTTTTAGAAGATGAAGTTACACCGGTTGGTTTTAACACATGGATAAAAGATTTAAAGCCTATTAACCTTAGTGATACTACTTTCACTCTTAGTGCACAAACAACAATTATAAAAAATATGGTAGAAATGCGCTACAGCGATCTTATAAAAAATACTTTAAGTGAAATTACAGGAAAAATATATGATATAGAATTCATTTTAGGTGAAAGCTTTACACCTTCCATACGAAAAAATGAAAATTTTGATACATATCATAAATACACTTTTGATAATTTCGTTGTAGGTAATTCAAATCGCTTTGCTCAAAGTGCATCTCTTGCTGTTGCTGAAGCGCCGGCATATGCATATAACCCTCTTTTTCTTTACGGAGGGGTAGGTCTTGGTAAGACTCATCTTATGCATGCTATAGGAAATTACATAAAAGGTAATAATCCCGATGCAAAGATTGAATTTATAAGTGCAGAAACTTTTACAACAGAGCTTATTAACTCCATAAAAGATAATACAAATCAGCAATTTCGTGATAAATACAGAAATATAGATGTTCTTTTGGTTGATGACATTCAGTTTATTGCAGGAAAAACAACAACAGAAGAAGAATTTTTCCACACATTTAACGCTCTTCATGAAGCTAATAAACAGATTGTTCTTACAAGCGACCGTCCTCCGAATGAAATAAAAACTTTAGAGGAAAGACTTCGCTCAAGATTTGGTTGGGGACTTATATGTGATATACAGCCGCCTGATTATGAAACAAGAATAGCTATTCTTCGTAAAAAAGCGCAAAATGATAACATTATAATAGGTGACGATATAATAGAATTTATAGCACAGAAAATAAAATCAAATATTCGTGAGCTTGAAGGCGTATTTAACAGAGTTATAGCCTACAGATCACTTATTAACAGAGAAATAACAATAGATGTAGCGATGGAGGCTTTAAAAGATTACGGTGAAAAAGGTGAAAAGAAAGTAACTGTAGAATCTATAATAGAAGCCTGTGCAAAATTCTACAATGTTAAAAAAGAAGATATATATTCTGAAAAAAGAACAAAGGAAATAGCTTTTGCAAGACAAGTTTCTATTTATATAATAAGAGAAATTACAAATTTCTCTTTCCCTAAAATAGGAGCAATTTTCGGAAAAGACCATGCTACAGCCATTTATGCTATCAAACAGATATCAAAACTTATGGAAAAAGATATAAGTGTAAAGATAAATATAGAAAGTCTCATAAATGACATAAAAGGTGACGTTAACTGACAGTTTATTGTTAATTAACAATTTAGCTTAAAATCTTTTATTTTATATTAACTGTGTTTTTAACAAGATAAAATGCGGTTAAATGGCTTTATAAAGTAATTTTTAAAGCTTATTAACATTACTAACCTTACTACTTATACTTTAAATAAATATATTATTATATATATATACAAAAAAACAGAAGGGATGTAAATTATAAATGAAATTTTTCTGTGATACCAAAGCTCTTTCAGATGCAATAAATATAGTTTCAAAAGCAGTTGCTACAAAATCCCCTATTCCTCATTTGGAAGGAATTTTATTAACAGCAAAGGGAGGAACTCTTACTCTTCTGGGAAATAATCTTGAAATATCTATAAAAACATCTATCAGTGCAAATATAAGTGAGGAAGGAAGCATAGTTCTTAATTCAAAAATGTTTTCTGACATAGTAAGAAAGCTTCCTCAGGATGTTTGTGAAGTAAATACAAATGAAAATTATAATGTTTCTATTATATGTAAAAATTCTGATTACAAAATAGTAGGACTTAATGCAGATGAATTTCCGCAGCCTCCTCAGATTGCTAAAAAAAGCAGTATTAATATAAAAAGTGATAAGCTGCGTGATATAATAGGTAAAACACTTTTTGCAGTTTCACTTGATAATGCACGAAAAATACTTACAGGATCATTATATGAAATAGAAAACAATGTTCTTACTGTTGTATCTGTAGATGGATACCGTCTTGCTCTTACAAAAATGAATACAGACGGCGAATATAATGATGCAAAGTTTATAATTCCAGGAAAAACACAGAGTGAAATTTCAAAAATTATAAGCGGAAGCAGTGAAGAAAATATAAATATTTCCTTCAGTGAAAATTATGCTCTTATAGAGGGTGAAGGAATAACTATCACTTCACGTCTTATAGAGGGTGAGTTCTTCTCTTATAAAAATACAATTCCTTCAGAATCAAAATATGTTGTTAAAACAGATTGTTATTCATTTATAAAGGCTATCGAAAGAGTAGAGCCTGTTATTGATGAAGTAAGTAAGAACTGTGTACGTTTTAAGTTTGAAAACGGAAAAATAATAATAAGCTGTGAAACTGTTTTGGGTAAGGTTAATGACGTTGTAGAATGTGATTATTATGGTGAAAGCTTAGAAATAGGATTTAACTATAAATATCTTCACGATGCAATTTCAAGGTGTGAGGGTGAAGAAATTGAGCTTAAGATGAATTCTCCCTTTAATCCTCTTTTAATAAATTCAACAGATGATGACAGCTATTTGTTTATGGTTCTCCCCGTAAGAATTTAAGAAAAGGAAATATTTATGATAATAGAAATAAAAACGGAATATATAAAGCTTGACAGTGCACTTAAATATTGCAGCGTGGCAGAAAACGGAGCACATGCAAAGGAAATGATACAAAACGGCGAAGTTTTTGTTAATGGAGAGGTTGAGTTAAGGCGTGGTAAAAAGCTTTATAAAGGTGATAAATTCAAAATATTTGATGAGGAATATGAAATAGAATGAAGGCCTTAGAATTAGAGCTTTATAATTTCAGAAATTATAGTAATGAAAAAATAAGCTTTGGTGATGAAATAAATATAATATGCGGCGATAACGGAATGGGTAAAACAAATATACTTGAAGCTGTTTATTATTTTTCTTACGGAAGGAGCTTCCGCTCAAACGGAAGAGAAGTAATAAAAGATGGAGAAAAGGAAAGCCGTATAAAGCTTGATTTTAAAAACGAAGAAAGAAATTATGAAGGTGAAATAAAATTTCTCAGTACAAAAAGAAAAGAAATATATATAAATGAAATAGAATTAAAAAAAACAAGTCAGCTTTTGGGAAATTTTATATGTGTTCTTTTTACTCCCGATGAAATGGGAATTGTGAAAGGAATGCCTGATATAAGAAGAAAATTTTGTGACAGTGCTATTATGCCTCTTCGTCCGCAATTTATAAAAGAGCTTATTCGTTACAGAACAATAATAAATCAAAAAACAGCTCTTTTAAAAAGCAGAGATTATAAAACTTTAGATATTTGGAATGAAAAAATGGCAGATTGCGGCAGTCGTATAATGCTTATGCGTGCAAGCTATATAGAAAGAATAAAAGAAAAAGCAAAAGAGCTGCAAAAAGATATATCTCTCGGAAAAGAAGAACTGGGTATAAGATATAATCCATCTGTAAAAATGGGTGAAAGTATAAAGGAAATAAAAGAAAATTTTTTAAAAAAGCTTGATGAATATAAGGAAAAAGAAAAAGAAAATTTTTTCTGTATGACAGGACCGCATAGAGATGAAATAGATTTTGAAATAAACGGAAAAAATGCAAAAAGCTACGCAAGTCAGGGGCAAATAAGAACGGCTGTATTATGTCTTAAATCATCTCAAATGGAAATAATTAAAGAAGAAACAGGAAATTATCCGGTTATGCTGCTTGACGATATTTTAAGCGAGCTTGATAAAAAAAGACGTGACTTTTTAGTTTCTCAGATAAAAGGAAAACAAATAATTATAACCTGTACAGATATAGAAAAATCCTTTATAGGTGAGAATACAAATATTATAAAAATAAAAGATGGAAAAAAGCAGTGTGATGATGCACCCATTTAGAATTTTTACTATGAAATAAAAGGTATAAAGGTGAGGAAAAATGTTTCTTCATATAGGAGAAGGAAAAATTCTGAATAAAAAAGATATTGTGGGTATTTTTGATTTGGAAACAACCTCAATAAGTAAAAAAACGAGGGAATTTTTAAGAATAAATGAGAAAAAAAAGAATGTGATATATGTGTCGGAGGAAATTCCTAAAACTTTTGTGATAGAAAAGAATAAAAAGGTTTATATTTCTCAGATATCATCGCAAACACTTTACAAGAGATCAGAAAGGATTGACGGACTTGGAACAGAAAATTAATGCTGCCTATGACGAAAATCAAATACAGGTATTGGAAGGTCTTGAAGCTGTGAGAAAAAGACCCGGTATGTATATAGGCTCAACCTCTTCCAGGGGACTTCATCATCTTGTTTACGAAATTGTAGATAACAGTATAGATGAAGCGCTTGCAGGTTACTGTACTCAAATTAATGTAACTATTAATGAGGATAATTCAGTAACTGTAAAGGATAATGGTAGAGGTATGCCTCACGGAATACATCCTAAAATGGGTATTTCAACCATTGATGTTATATTTACTGTTCTTCATGCAGGCGGTAAATTCGGCGGTGGAGGATATAAGGTTTCCGGCGGTCTGCATGGTGTTGGTGCGTCTGTTGTAAACGCTCTTTCTACAAAGCTTACTGTAGAGGTTCACGATGGTGAAAAAGTATGGTATCAAAGCTATAAAAGAGGTGTTCCTGAGGGTGAAGTAAGAGAAATAGGTACAACAAATACAACAGGTACAGAGGTTACTTTCTGGGCAGATGGTGAAATTTTTGAAGAAACCGTATATGATTATGATATTCTGCTTAAAAGACTTCGTGAACAGGCATTTCTTAACGGCGGTATAAAAATTATATTTACTGATAAAAGAGAAGAAAAGAGAGAAGAAATTCTCCATTACGACGGTGGCATTAAAAACTTTGTTTCTTATCTTCTTAATGATAAAAAGAGTAGAAAGGATACTCTTTTAGAAGTTCATAATGAAGTTATTTACGTAAGCGGTGAGAAAAACGGAAGCATGGCAGAGGTTGCGATGCAGTGGAATAACGGATATGACGAAGTAATTGAGTCTTTCGCAAATAATATTTCAACTACAGAGGGCGGAACGCACGAAACAGGCTTTAAGTCCGCACTTACAAAGGTTTTGGTTGAATACGGAAAGAAATATAAGCTCATTAAGGATAATGAGGAGCTTACAGGCGAAGATGCAAGAGAAGGTCTTATAGCAGTAATTTCAGTTAAGCTTGAAGAGCCGCAGTTTGAAGGACAGACAAAAACAAAACTTGGAAATAGTGAAATGCGTTCTCTTGTTGAAAATATGGTAAAAGAAAAGCTTGCAGATTTTCTTGAAGAAAACCCTGATGTAGGAAGGTCAATTATAGAAAAGGCACTTATGGCATCACGTGCAAGACTTGCCGCAAGAAAAGCAAGGGAAGCAACAAGAAAAACTCCTTTGGGGTCAAGCTCTCTTCCCGGCAAGCTTACCGATTGTATAGTAAAAGACCCTACTAAGACAGAAATTTATATTGTCGAGGGTGATAGTGCAGGAGGCAGTGCAAAGAACGGAAGAGACAGTAAATATCAGGCAATTCTTCCTCTTTGGGGTAAAATGCTTAACGTTGAAAAAGCTAGAGAAGACAAGGTATACGGAAATGACAAGCTTACACCTGTAATTCAGGCATTGGGAACAGGAATAGGCGGAGAATTCAATATTGAAAAATTAAGATATGATAAGGTTATAATTATGGCCGATGCCGACGTTGACGGTGCACATATTCAGACACTTCTTCTTACCTTCTTCTTCAGATTTATGCGTGAGCTTATAGAAACAGGTCATATATATCTTGCAAAGCCTCCGCTTTATAAAATAAGCAGAGGTAAGAAGAGTCAGGTCGCATTCAGTGATGAAGAAAGAGATAAAATAAGTGAAGAATTTAAAAACGGTGATGAAAATGCAAAGGTAGATATAAGCCGTTATAAGGGTCTTGGTGAAATGAATCCTGAAGAGCTTTGGGAAACAACAATGGATCCTAAAAACAGAATTCTTCTTAAGGTTACACTTGAGGATGCGGCAAGAGCAGACGAAATATTCAGTATTTTGATGGGGGACGAAGTTGAACCAAGGCGTATATTCATAGAAGAAAATGCTCAGTACGTAACAAATCTGGATGTATAGACGGATTTTAAAAAACCTTTTAGATGAAAGGAAATATAAAAAATGGCAAAAAATAAAAAATACGAAGACTCTCATTTTGAAGAATACTTCGATACTCAAACCATTGTAGATATAGACATAGAAAAAAGAATGAAAGAGGCTTTCATCGATTATGCTATGAGCGTAATTGTAAGTCGTGCTCTTCCTGATGTAAGAGACGGTCTTAAGCCTGTTCACAGAAGAATACTTTATTCGATGTATGAAGAAAACCTTACTTCGGATAAGCCGTTCTTTAAATCTGCTACTACCGTAGGTAACGTTATAGGTAGGTATCATCCTCATGGTGATGCTTCTGTTTATGATGCTATGGTAAGATTGGCGCAGGATTTCTCTATGCGTTATCCGCTTATTGACGGACACGGAAACTTTGGTAGTGTAGACGGTGACCCGCCGGCTGCATACCGTTATACAGAAGCCAGAATGAGTAAGCTTTCAAATGTTCTTCTTGAAAATATTGAGAAGAATACAGTTGATTTTGCTCCTAACTTTGATGAAAAGAGGAAAGAGCCTACAATTCTGCCTACAAGAATTCCGACATTGCTTGTAAACGGAAGCAGCGGTATTGCTGTAGGTATGGCTACAAACATACCTCCCCATAACCTTACTGAAGTACTTAATGGTGCAATGGCACAAATCGATAACCCTGATATTACTGTAGAGGAGCTTATGGAGCATATTCAGGGTCCGGATTTTCCTACAAGTGCAACTATTATGGGAAGAAGCGGTATTCGCAGTGCTTATAATACAGGTAGAGGTAAGGTTATAATCCGTGCAAAAGCACAGATAGAGGAGCATAAAGACGGAACAAGCTCTATTATTGTAACAGAGCTTCCATATCAGGTAAATAAAAAGATGCTTGTTGAGTCTATTGCAAATCTTGTTAAGGAAAAGAAAATAGACGGCCTTTCAGATATTGATGACCATTCATCAGACCGTGTAGGAATTCGCCTTGAAATATTCTTAAAGAGAGATGCAAATCCTCATGTTGTTTTAAATCAGCTTTATAAATATACAAGACTACAGGACAGCTTTTCTGTAAATCTTCTTGCAATTTGTGACGGAAAGCCAAAGACAATGGGACTTAAAGAGGTTCTTAGCCATTTTATAGCTTTCCAGGAAGAAATTGTAACACGCCGTACAAAATACGATCTTACAAAAGCAGAAGCAAGAATGCATATTCTTGAAGGACTTCGTATAGCACTTGCCAATATTGATGAGGTTATCGAGGTTATAAGAAATTCTTACGACGATGCAAAAGAAAATCTTATGGCAAAATTCAGCCTTTCTGAAATACAGGCGCAAAGTGTACTTGATATGCGTCTTGCACAGCTTCAAAGATTGAATGGTGAAAAAATTGATGATGAGTATAATGAACTCACATTAAAGACTGAAGAATATAAGGCACTTCTTGCAGATAAAACACTTCTTTCTGCTCAGATTAAAAAAGAGCTTACCGAAATTCGTGATAAATTCGGTGATGAAAGAAAGACAAACATTGAAAATGTGATGACGGAAATCGATATAGAGGACCTCATTGAGGAGGAAGAGAGTGTATTTACCCTTACAAACAGCGGTTATATAAAGAGAATTCCTGCCTCCACATACCAGAGCCAACACCGAGGAGGTAAAGGCATCAAGGGTATGGGAACTAAGGAAGAAGACTTTGTGGAAAGCATTATTGTGGCATCTACTCATGACCATATGCTGTTCTTCTCCTCAAAGGGAAGAATGTACAGAATGAAGGGTTATCAGATTCCCGAAGCAAGCAGGCAAGCAAAGGGAAGTGCTATTGTAAACCTTCTTCCCATAGATAAGGACGAAAAAATAACAGCCGTAATTGCACTTCGTGAGTTTGAAGATGATAAATATCTTCTCATGTGTACAAGAAAAGGCGTAATAAAGAAAACCGCCGTATCGGATTACGATACCTCAAGAAAGGGCGGAATTATAGGTATTTCGCTTGATGAGGGTGATGAGCTTATTAAGGTAGAACTTACAAACGGAGAAAATGAAGTAATCGTAGGTACCTATAACGGAATGGCAATAAGATTCAATGAAAAAGATGTACGCTCAATGGGCAGAGTGACAAGGGGCGTTAAAGCCATTACCCTCAGAGAAAATGATTACATCATCGGAATGTGCCTTGCAAATGAGGATACACAGCTTCTTGCTGTAACGGAAAACGGCTACGGAAAGAGAACTGAGCTTTCCGAATACCGTGTACAAAATCGTGGCGGAGTAGGTATAAAGACCTATAAGTGCAGTGACGTAACGGGTAACGTAATAGGTATAAGATCCGTAAAGGATGGAGAAGATATTATTATGATTACCTCCGAGGGAATAATTATCAGAATCCCTGCAAGCGGTATTAGTACCATAGGAAGAAGCACAAAGGGTGTAAGGCTGATGAGACTTAATGAGGGAGTAAAGGTTGTTTCTATGGGCGTTACCGAGCATGAGGAGAGCGAAGAAATAGAAGAAACACAGGAAAATCAGGAAATCGCACCGCAAACTCAAGGTGAATAATTTAAAAGAGGGCTAAAATATGGAAGATTTTAATGACAAGTCACAAACCATGAAATTTACCCCGCCGTACCAAGAAAAACAGCATATAGAAAGAACGGAGGATAATATATACAGCCGTGCACGAAAGAACAACGACTATTATCCTCACCGCAGGGATAACAGCAAAACTCTTATATATATTGCAATAATTCTTTCCGTATTACTCATAATAGCAGTTGTGGCAGGTATAATTGTTCTTAATATGGATAGATTTAAGAATAATCCCCCTCTGCCGTCTGATGATAAAATAATCATGCAGAATGAGCCTTACGAGGAAGGAAAAGATGACGGAGAGGATATACAGCCACAAAAAAAAGAAAGCTACTACAGCGTTGTATTTTACAGTGACAGTATAATAAAAAAAGAAAACGGATATTCGATTCTTGCTGATTTGTTTGATGAAGCAATGAATAAAAAGGATAACAGAAAGCTTTTTATAAATGAAAAAACGGATATTCGTGAAAGCGGAAAAAGACTTTCTATAGAGGGACTTATCTATGTTATTGAAAACACAGCAGGCGAGAGTATAGTTTTCGACGCAAAAATACGTGAAGAGGACAATTTTATTATTTCAATTTCCTTTGAAAGTGATTTCCTTGAGGAAGCAGTTCCCGAGGAAGATGTGCCTGAAAATGAAGAAAACGTAGAAAATGAACAAATACCCCCGTTGCAGCAGGAACAACCTTCTGAAGAAGAACAATCCCCTCAAGACGAAGCAGGTGTAATAGTAGATTAAGATAAAGAGAAAAGGAGCCTTTAAAGGCTCCTTTTCTCTTTATCTTAATGTGTCAGCAATATCATATATAAGCTTTTCGGTCTTTTCCCAACCAAGACACGGGTCGGTAATTGATTTTCCGTAGACACCGCCGTCAACACTTTGACAGCCGTCCTCAATATAGCTTTCTATCATAATTCCTTTAACAAGCTTTTTGATATCCTCAGAGTGATTCATACTGTAAAGAATATCCTTACATATTCTTATTTGCTCAAGATATTTTTTGCCTGAATTTGCATGATTTGCATCAACTATAACAGCAGGATTCTTAAAATTTTTTTCCGCATACAGATCGGAAAGCAAAATAAGGTCTTCGTAATGGTAATTTGGGTGGGAAACACCTAAATTATCTACATATCCACGCAAAATAGCATGTGTAAGCGGATTTCCGGTGCTTTTAACCTCCCAACCACGATAAAGAAAAGTGTGAGAGCTTTGTCCTGCCATAATAGAATTCATCATAACGGATAAATCACCGCCAGTGGGATTTTTCATACCTACGGGAACGTCAATTCCGCTTGCTGTCAGACGGTGCTGTTGATTTTCAACGCTTCGTGCACCTACTGCTACATATGAAAGCAAATCAGAAAGATATCTGTAGTTTTCAGGATAAAGCATTTCATCAGCGCAGGTAAAGCCTGTTTCTTTTATAGCACGCATATGCACCTGTCGTATCGCTATAATTCCTTTAAGCATATCAGCCTCGGCATTAGGGTCGGGGGAGTGAAGCATTCCCTTATATCCGCTTCCGTTAGTTCTGGGCTTATTGGTATAAATTCTGGGTATTATAATGATTTTATCCTTAACCTTTTCCTGAACGGGAACAAGGCGGGATATATAATCCATAACTGTGTCCTCATGGTCGGCAGAGCATGGCCCTATGCCAAGAATAAATTTATCAGATTCACCGCAAAAAACTTATTTTATTTCGAAGTCTTCTTCTTCCTTTAATTTTTTCATATCATCGGTAAGAGGATACATTTCCTTTATTTCCATCGGTACGGGAAGTTTTCTTTTAAATTCACAGTTCATCAAAATCGCCTCCTAAGGATATGATAATATATTTTAATATATCTTTTCAATCATATTTTTTGTTAAAGTTTCATTTTAATTTATTGAAAATTGATTAAATACAAAAACACCACGTAAAATATACGTGGTGTTTGTAGTTGCAGAAAAAAGTTATCTCTTTGAGAATTTCCTGCTTCTAAAAAAGCCTGATTTTACGGGGTTTTCTCTATTTTTTGTTACTTGTGCGTTATTTGCGTACCACATTTAACGACAGCTCAGAAAAGCTTATTACACCTATAATTATAAATAATGTTCAGCAACCAGTATTGGCAAAAGGACTTACGCTAAAACACAGATATCAAGTTTGCATATTAATTTTTATTATAACTTATTTCTATGGAAAAGTTATCTGGGTATCTTTCGGCTTTATCAATTTGTGTTTCATAATGAGGAATTAATGTTTCTTTTGTGTTTTCTGATATCAAAACATTATCCGATATCAACAATTTATAATATTTCTTTAGATATTTTATGATTTTTTTGTTAATTTCAATCTTCTCCTTTTCATCATCTATCCCGGTGTAGTAGTTTAGTAAATATAATCGGAATTTATCTATGTAGACAATGTGACTATTAATCATTCTATCTTCATGAAACTGTTTAAATCTTCTTTCGCCACCAGTATCATAGTCTGTTCTTTTGATTTGACATATGTAGTGTGATTTTTTATACATATCAGCATCATCGTATGGATTGTCAAAATTGTTTTCTTCACACAGAGATATATTAAACTTATTTAGCGCTTTACAACATTGCACAACTTCGTTGTAAACAGTATTGATTATTTCCTCAAATTTGTATTTTTTCGTATTAATATCTTTAATTATATTATTCTCTAAAAATAGAGCTACCTTTTCTTCTTTAAAAACACGTGCTGTAAAAAATTCAAAATGAGTTGTAACATATTCAACATAAATTTTTCCGGCACAACTATAGTGAATCATTGTATCATCCGGATTAAGATTTTTGAAGTCTATTTTACCTAAATAATTATCTGCTTTTTCTTTTTTCTTATAACCTATTTGATTAAATGACACAAGATGGGTCCATCGAGTATCTCTTAAATCAAACATGGCACATAGACAACTCATTATTTCATTATTCTTAAATATACCTCTAAATTCTTTTAACATATCACTCAGTTTTACACTATTGCGTGCAGAATCACATTTTGTTTCAGTGTAATTGCTTAAGTACGATAGTAATAATCTACATATACTAACATCGTTATTCTTCCTGTTTAGTAAATCCAGTACGCCAATCTTTTTAAAACAGCTTTCATCGTTTCCATCATTTTTGTTAAATTCATCAAAAATCAGTTTAAATAATACACCTCTTGCACCATGCCTAAAAGTATGATCCGGAATATTCATTATAGAATCATATATTTTCAACAAATCATAATGTTCCGTAACAATTTTTGATATTAAAGTTATTGCAGAACGATAATTATTATTAAATAAGGGGTAAATAACTTTTTGTGTATATGAGTCTTCAGTTATTTTTAAAAGTATATTAAGTCGTTTGGCAATTCCGGAGTTTAGAGTATTGTTTCGATCGTAATTTTTTAATTCTTGAATTCTTTTTCTTATTATATTACTTTTATCGTACCACTCTGTTATGTCCTTGCTCTTATAAATGCTTTGGAAAGCATCTGAAAAATGCGCTGTTGGCAGACTGGCTTTTGTTGTTTCCCTCATTGCAACAAATAATTTGATTTTATCAGTATATTGCATTTTTTCATCCGAATTGCGTAGCAATTTAAATAGGTTAAATTTATCTGAGAAATTGATAGTGAAAGCATCCAATGTCTGTATAAATATAACCAAATCATTATATGCATCTGCGTAGTCCAAGTTATCAATTACAATTAGTAGTTTTCTATTCAATGAACTTGCATCATCATAATTTTTCGATAACTGCAAAAAAACCAATAGGTAAAAGATATCTTCAAATTTAAGATTTTTATCTATATAATTATCTAATTCTAACGAAAATTTTATCTCATCAAATTCGGGATTACTATTGTGTTTTTTCAAAAACATATAAAACCCAATAAGCTTTGCCTTATTAGAGAATGTGTTGATAATTTTTAAATTGTCATCAAAGAAATCGATAAAAGAACCACAATATTTCAAATCAATAAGTTCTTCTTGTAATCGCATAGAAAAAATTTTTTTAATTTTACTAATGCTTTGTCCTATACCGCTTTTATCACAGTCAATTTCTATTAAATCTGTTTTATGTTCAATAGAGTACTGGTTTATAACCGAATGTATAAAAGTTGTCTTTCCGCAACCTTGATAACCAACAATGAAAAATGTGTTTTTTCCATGGGGATTATCTAAAGTCCTACATATGTAATCTTTGTTTGTTCTTGATTCAGAACTTTCGCAATAAAAAACTTTTTCAAATAAATCCGGTGTTATAGTACTATTGTAAGTATAAAATGGGAAACTGCTATATGGGTTTGCTTGCAAAAATCTTGCCAATCCACTTTCGTCATCTGTATTAATTTCATCAATCATTATATCCATCATCTTATTCACAGCTTCCATGATTATTCTCCTTATTATGTATATTTAACTTTTTGTAATTTATGCGTTTTTGAGCCTTGTAATATATGTATTGTAAAAAATTTTTTGAAAACAATCGAAGTTTTCTTTCTTCTATTCTGTCAATAAGTTTTTTTATTTCTTTATCAAAACTATTGACTGTGATTTTTTTTAATAAATCATCGTCAATAGAAGTATAATTTTTAATTAACTCTATAATTTTTAATACGTTGCTTTGATATAAGTATAGCTTATAGTCACCAATATAATTATGTTTTTGATTGACAACATGTTTATCAATTTCATTGATAATGTTTTTTAATATAACTCTATTGCTGTCGTTTTTAGAATCGCTAGATTTGTTTACGATATCAAGTAAGTGTTGGCAACCATCAAATCGTTCAATAGTATTTAAAAGGCAGCATATTAGTCTTTCAAACGGGAAATAAAAGGTTTCCATAATTTCTAAATTTTGAATTAAATGTTTATCTTTATATTCTTTTTTTCTATATAAAAAGTTTATAAAAACATTAATAAAAATGCTTATAATACCACATATTGCAGTTATCATTGCTGCGCCAATTTCAGGATTTTCTTTGACAAACAACTTGATTTCCATATAAAATCCTCCATTACATTCTTTCTTAGTGTAATAATTTATTGTAAAAATCCTATTTATACCAAGTTGGCACAGGATTTCGCATATTGTCATACCAACTCAGCACATCATTTGCTTGATTTATCATTACTCGAATTTGCTCTTCGCCAAAAGGAATTGCCCATGGCACAGAGGATAATGTATTACTGCTGATATAGAGTGCGAGAAGTTCCCAAAACTCCATAGGCACATCATTATCAAAATACCCATTTACCATTCCGGTTGCAAACAACGGAGTAGCTTGAGCACACCATACAATGCGGTTAAACTCTTCCCAGGGGTCTCCGAAATCATTTCTGTTAAAGTCAATGATATAGAGTTGCTTATCGTTGCCTATCATCATATTGCCGATATGATAATCTCCGTGCTGATAGGTTCGGGGGCGATCACAAAGCAAGTGTCTATGAGAATTTATGTAGTCAATAAAGACCTGTCCATTTTCGTACTTGATAGGACTTTCTTCATACATTTTGATTTTACTATCAGCTTTGCGGTTAAAATATATTTCCCAATCTTCTATTCCTTTAGGAGCAGGAATCTTGTGAATATCTTTTAGTATTCGTCCTGCTTCAAAACCATAAGAATATTGCTCGTTACTTGTGAGGTTGTGTGCATTTTCTTCTGCATCAACACCATCTATCCAAGTTTGAATAGAGTAAACTCCTTCGTCTGATGTACCAAACTCTAAAGGCTTACACATAGGCACACCGAGAGCTGCCACCCGACTCATGAGTTCATATTCGCTTTTCTTTCTCTCATATTGTTCAATAGGAGAAACACGAAACAAAAATTTGTTTCCTCTCTCGTCGGTAACACAATATTTTCTATCTCCCGACCAACCCTTGTCTATTAGTTCTTTTGAGACAAAATTCATCATATCCACCTAATTTCAAACCTTAATTTCTACTTCGATTTCATAATACTGTTCTTGAAAATGTACAGCATTTAATATTTCATTCAGTGAAAAATTCTTTCCTTCAGGTGCAGCAACAAGTTTATCTTCAACATCGTTATGGCGATGAACTATTCCGATAATTCGAGCCGTATATTCTTCAATCGGAGCATCTACCCCGAGCAAATACACATCTAACTCTTCGCCATCACCGCCCAATACATTAGGAATATATCCATAATTAATATGATAGGAGATGTTGGGATGTTTAGGATGAATACTTCCAATAGGTCTGTCAATTTTAATATCTACTATTTTTCCGAGATATGATTTGACAAGTGCTTTTCTCAAAGTATGGATAATAAAATCATGTTTTCCCTTGAGATATTTCTCTCTCCCGCTATCTATAGGGGCTTGCAAAGCAAGAGATACTTTTAAATCTTCATATTCTTTTGCAACTGAGGGTGTATTGTTGAGATAATCTCTAAAGTTTATATAATTTATCCATTCCATACTATTTGTAAGAACAATATGTACAAAATGCGTTTGTAAATCTCCGGAACCTTCATAAAAATTCCCACAGGCAAACAATAATTGATTTTCAATAGATACATTTGGGCGATAGTAAAACCCATCATTTTTTAGTTCTTTTTCATATACGAGGATGTCATTAAAATCATCGACCGCAACGGCAATGTCAATTATTGGTTTTGCTTTTATCGAAAGAATAGAAGTGCTTCCTACATGCTGAATATCTTTGATAACATTTCCCAATATCTTCCTTAAACGGGAAATTGTATTTTTAGCTTCAATCTCCCATTCTTTTTCGTGTTGATACAATCTAACAGTTCCGCGTTTTAATCCAATCATTATCTAACTCCAAGCTATTTTTGTAATTGTATATTTTGTTAGGAAATATTCTTTCAATATTTTTTAGTTTCTAAGTGTCTTCCAATATATCCTATGTAACATTTCCTGTTATCGTTATCCGGCAAGAAATGAATTCGACCACCTGAATATTTTCCTGAAAAACCTATATGATCATAAAAATAATCTTCACTTCCATCAGGTTTTCTAAAAAGTCGTAAATTTTTTAATGTTGGATCATTTTTGACTGAATCAGATTCTGTGCGTGCATTCATACCTAATTTTTTAGGATCGTATTTTCCATCATATGTTGAGAAATATTCTTGTAGTCGATTCAACTTTGTCATAACATTCATAATATGATATTTCTCTGAATCTTCATATAAGTTATCTTTTACATCGTCACAGAATATTAGATTTGGATACAATCGTAAACGTTTTTCCCATAAATCTTGTCCTGAAGATATACCTTCATACATTTCTTTTCTGTATGACTTTATAACATCATCTATTGATACATTTGTATGCAAATTATTTACACTACATCTATCAACGGTTAATTCTTCATTATCGTTTATAAATGTATATTCACCTGAGATGATTTCATTATTCCACAATGCATGAGTAGGCAAACTAACAACTGTATTTTGACGTTCTAAAGCAAATGCACAACCAATAGCATTAGTAATAGAATTATCAATATTAACTGTAAATTCACCTTCTAATTCACTTGGATCAAAATATCGTTTGTATTTATCAAGTATTCGTCTAAAATATTGCCTGATTTTAAATTCTACGCTTTTATCTGTAAGCCATTCTGTTAATCCATATCCATCTACTAAATGAATTGAAAACAGATCATCAGGAAAGATAAGTTCATCAATAATATCTTGTTCAGATAATGATTTAACAAAAAGAACAAATTTAGTGATTATATCACTCGCTTCAGAAGAATCATGCAAATTTAGACGATTAATTGAAAGCTCGTTTAATGTTAAAAACATATAACCTCCTAAAATAACTCGTCTAACGCCTTATCCCATTCGTCAAAAAAACCATCTGGCCAATCTGATAAACTACCATCATCCAAAATAACAGGAGAACATTTTTCGTGAATTACTTTTTCACCTATTGTTAAATCTTTTTCTGTTCGCTGATAAAAATAATTAAGTCTAACATCATTGCCAGAAATTATTTTGTTTTTTACAGCTAATCTAATTCCGTTTAATATATGGTCACTATGAGTTTCTAATATTATTTGAACTCCGCCTGAAGCAGCTCTTGCAATTAATTCTCCCATTTTTCTTTGCCCTTTTGGATGCAAATGCGCTTCAGGATTTTCGATTATTACTATATCTCCACTTTTTGCCTTTAATAGACTTACAATCACCGGAGCAACATAGCTAATACCAAAACCAACATTCATCGGTGTGTATTCAGAATTGTATACATTATATCCAATACCAACAATACCAGCTTCTTGATATTCTTTGGGGTGAATATGTATTCCTGGACTAATAACAGAAAGCCACTGTTCTGTTTGATATAGTAATAGTTCACTGGTGCTAGGATACAATACGTTTTGATTTTCGACTTTGTCTTCTAACCCTCTTTTTGCTAAATAGTCAGCAAAAAGCTCGCCTCTTGCACCAACTTGATTTTTTTGATGAATCTCGTGATAGGATTGCTTGTAATACCTTTGAGGACCTATTCTATCAGCAGAAACATAACAAAAAGTAGGCTTAAAAATATTAATGTCACATTGTTCAGAAGCGCTGAAATTTGTTTCTTTTAATTCCTGATAGTCAGCATCTTTATTGTATGTATAATTCCAAAACAACTCTTTGTCATCTACTGAAAGCCCAATTCCTATTATATCTTCGTTACTATTTCTATTCATCAAATCGAATCCAGTTCCTAATTCAATTAAATCGCCATTTAAATGCAATCCATCACATAATGTTCCCATTTCAAATGATTGACGCAACAACAAAAGTGCCTGTATAACGCTTGATTTGCCCATGCTGTTAATTCCGGCAAAAACATTTAAGTTTGACAATTCTATATCTAACTCTTCAAAACATTTAAAGTTTTTTATTTTAAGCTTATTTATCATTGTCAGCCCCTCCATCAAGCAAATCACTTATCATTTTCTCTATTTTGGTAATTCGTGTTTTTACAGAACTCTTATCTGATGCTCTAATTGCATTTTGAAAATCATAATCATTACATAAATCGGTAAATTTTTTGTATAATGCATCTTTTTTTGCAATCAACGCATCTATATCCATCAGATTCATTTTTGTTAAAATTAGAGACCAAGTTTCGAAGATAGATTTATTAACCGGGCCTCTTCGATCACTTGTAATAAGTCTTCGGAATGCAAATTTACCAAACAGTCGCTCACAAATTGTCATAATTCTTCCGAACTCACTATAAATCTCATCTAATTTTTCAGGCGATGCCACCGACAGATATTCCATCCCCTTATTTAAATATTCATCTAGGATAGTGTACTCTGTTTCTAAATCCAATTGAGTAAATGCAACAAATCTTAAGCAAAATTCTCTATCTAGCATTCTATCTGATTTTATACTATAGTCCGTTGCTCTTTTAAACGACATATTCTGAGAGAGTTTTAATAAAAATTCAGTTGCTTGTCCTTGGTACAAGGCATTTCTGATTTCCTGAGGTTCTAATATTAATCCACCGGTGTTTATACGTTTAAAAATATTAAATTTAACATTTTTAGGAGTAGATGGATTCACTAAATACGCATTCAAATTTGTTTCCTCTATGCGACGCTGTAAAGCTCTTGGCAATTGCTCAAATTTGCATCCATTTAAATCTTTAAGGAACTCCATCCCGGTTAAAGCAAAACTTTGATCGACAACATATTCTTTGATTGTTCCAATTCTTTGCAATCCATCAATTATTTGCCACTTATCATCGTCTGAAGCATCAAAATAAAAAGCAGGTAACGGTATCTTCAAAAAAATAGACTCTATTAGTTGGCTTTTTTGTTTTTTCTTCCACAGACCTGATTTTCGTTGAAAAGAAGAGTCAAATTCTAGTTCATCATTCTTAATTCGCTTTATTATAGAATCAACCGTAATTTTTTCCATCTTTATATCTATCTTTGAGGGATCAAAAGGTATAACTTTAGAATTATTATCATCCGATGAATCATCATAATCTGGCTCAACATCTTCGTTTATAATTTCAATACCATTTTGAACAAAATAGTCAATAACCTCGTTCAAATCTTCTTTTCCGCCATCTAAAGTAATTAAAACCATAGACAAATTTATTTTGTGGCCTTGATTAATAGCTAAGTCTTTCAAAGCTTCAAGTTCTTTTTGTGTTTTTTCTTTAATCATTTATATTTCCTCCGCATATAGATAATAATACAATAAAAGGATGTGTTATTATGAACATTATATATAAAATCGAAGTAAACCTGTACCCCAATAATAAAAAAAATGAATCTAAACCTTTTTTTTGGTGTATAAAATCTTGTGCAGACAAGAATTGGTGTCTTGTCACCGCCGGATGGGAATCTTCACACCAAGCTGCATGGGTTTCTGCATATCAGTTCTATCTAAAATATAAAAAAGACAAATAAAATCAAATGGCATTATCCACTTCAACTATATCTCCGATATCACATTCTAGTACTTTGCATATTCGTGTTAGTACCTCTAAAGCAACATATTCGTTTTTATTTAATTTTGTAAGAGTAGCAGTTGAAATCTTTGCCATTTCCCTAAATTGAACTTTGGAAATCCCTCTTTCTATTAAAAGTATCCATAGTTTTTTGTAACTTACAGGCATTTTAATTCCTCCACATATAATTACAATAATATGATTATATTATATCACATTATTAAATAAAAATCAAGCGTTCTCACGAATTTATCCATATTTATCTTTATTATATTATTATTTCCGCTTAATTTCCCGTCCGCATCCTCATCCTCCTCTAGAATTATCTATATGACTTACATAAACAATTTGAATTATATAAAAAATACAAGGCGGCACCTCAAATGAAGTGCCGCAAATTCGTTATTAGAAAAGTTGTCCCGGAAGTTTCAGTTTTTCTTTATAAGGAAATTTTTTATCAAATTCCTCTGCTTCTTCCTCGGGGAAAAGATATACCTCCGGTGGTCCGTATTCTCCCGCGATACCTTTTAAGTATTCGGGAATCAGCTCTTTGCATAGGAAGAACGATGCATCCGCATCTTCAGGCAAGTCGTGATAACGGATTCCAAATTCACTTGCAAATGTAAAACCACTCTTTCCGTAAAAGTCGATATTACCTTCAAAGCACACTGCACCAAAGCCAAGCTCAGTTGCTTTCTCAATTGAATAATCAAGCAGAATTTTACCGTAACCTTGTCTTTTGAGTTCAGGGGTTATGCAAATCGGTCCCATTGTCAGAATCGGAACATACCTTCCGTTATCAGAATTAATATTTGCCTTTACAAATACATTCTGCCCGATGACTTTACCGTCCTTTTCCATAACAAAATCAAGTTCCTTGACAAAGTCAGGATGTCCCCTTAACCGTGTTATGAGATAGTGCTCCATACATCCCGGGCGATATACATTCCAAAATGCCTCACGGATTAAATTTTCTACCACAGGGTAATCTTCTTTTCTTTCTAAACGAATTAAATAGTCATTTTTACTCATTATTTTTCTCCTCCTGATAATTGTTGACTGCAATGTTGGGAGGCTTGTGCGGATATTATTTACACAGCCTCCGGCTATGCTACAATATCCAAGGTGTTGTTTTTCTTCAAACAGCAAATCTCCTTAAAATAAAATATATAATCAAGCCTTTCGGCATGATTTCCTATGAAATCAACTTTTCTTGTTATAACTTATGATTTGCAACATTGCTGACAGAATAATATATCATAACAACTCCACTACTCAACAGTGCACCACCGATAATGTCGGAAAACCAATGCACACCTGAAACAAGTCTGCCTATTACCATAAAAGCAATAAATGCAGTAATTAGAATGTTCACGCATTTCTTAAATCCACTATTTTTGATACGTGAATTAAACTGCATTATGGCAGTTGGCATAACACACATTACGAGCATAGTCGTTGACGAGGGATAAGATGCTTCCAAAAATCCATTTATAAGTATTGGTCTATAATTTACAACGAACATTTCAAAGAAGATGTACGCCACCATCACAACAATATAGAATCCGCCAAGGGTAATGATGTTGTAGTCAACCTTGAAAAGATTTTTTCTCTTAATCCACTCACAAAGTCCAAGTATGCCAAATCCAATTATAAAGCAAATCGGAACAAGACCTAGCCAATCCGTAATGGTGTAGAGTGACATATGCACTCCTGTGATGTTGTGAATCATTTTATTAAGTGTTGCAAAACCGACACTTGAACCTTGCGGTCCGATTGCTCCCACATCAACAAACTGAAGAGCTACTGTCCAAATAATGAATAATACAAGTAACCCTAACCCAATGTAAAAACTTTTTCTTTTCATTTTTTAAAACCTTCCTTTTGTGTATTCGGCTTTCGCCTAAACACACTTTATAGAAAGGCATAAAAAATCTCAAGAATCGCTCCGTAACATCGGTGATACTTTCCGTGTCATTACCATTTTATAAGCATTAATGCCTTTATTACAAGGAATATAAACAAGAAAGCTCCTGCATAGACCTGAGAACTTATAATAAACAAAAACACTGCTACCGCATTTAATATAAGCGATATTTTATCTCTGTTGTTTGCCCAAAATGTTTTTTGACAATTTTGAAATGTGAGTATCAGGATGCCATATACTGCAATACTAATTACAATAGCATAGTACGAAGTTTTTAAATAAGTCGCAATTCCGTTTAATGAAAGAAGCGAAACTTCCTGCACGATTCCATTTGCTTTTTGTCCGAAGAATGGCAGGAAGAAGAACATCAAAACACTTATGTCTAATAGACCAAAGACAAGGCTACGAAAATGCTTTTCTCTTTGCTTGTTATCTTCCTCCGCAATACTCAGGACTTCGTTGCTTGAAAGCAGTTCATCTATTGTTACCGAAAAATACTTTGCTATTTCTTTAAGAGAATCTATGCTTGGATATCCTCTGCCTGATTCCCATTTAGAAATTGCTGTTCGTGACACATAAAGAGCTTCAGCAAGCTCTTCCTGAGTAAGCCCTTTATTCTTCCTTAATTCTTGTAATTTTTCATTAAATTCCATAATAATACTCTCTCAAATACTTATTTATTTAACTGTTCAACATATTGGAATTTGGCGAACTGACAAACTGAAAGTTACTTGTGGCAATAGACTTTAATTGCTTCACAGATAAACGTCGCTGTACCGTCGGCATTCTTATCAATGTTATTTCTGAAGCGTTCATCTGCAACATACATTAGACCGAGACCTGCCAAAATCTCGTTTGTACAGAGATAGTAATTTTTTGTGATATGGTCTTGTAGCATTTTAACAAGATTTTGTGCTTTGGTGGATTCAGGCTCATCGCCGCTCTTCATACAAGAAGCAAACTCTGCAAGAATATCATTCATTTGCTCAGCAAGATTATTCCACTTTTCCTTTGAATAATGCTTTGTTTTTTTTGCGTGTTCCTTATATGCAGGAGTTTGTCCCCATTTTTCTTTTGCTTCTGCCTTATGTTTTTCAAATTCACTGTTATCAAATGCTCTCATAATATTTTCTCCTTTCACGGCACCGTCAATGGCTGAAATCAATCTTTCCAACCTTTCTTTTTTGAGCATAAGCAGGTGTTTTTGCTCTTTCAGTGCTTTGTTTTTGTCATAATTCGGGGATGACAAAATCTCACGAATAGCCTTTAATGAAAAGTCAAGTTCACGGTAAAAGAGAATCTCTTGCATACGAAGAAGGGAGTTTTCGTCGTAATAACGATAGCCTGTAAACCCATCCACATAGGCAGGCACCAACAATCCTATTTCATCGTAATAATGAAGTGTGCGCACACTTACACCCGTAAAATCGGCAAATTCTTTAATCTTCATTTTCAATTTTATCACCTCACAACAAGAGTATACACTATGACGGAGCGTGAAAGTCAATACCCTTTTGAAAAAATATGGATTGATGTTCGAAAAATTCTTATTTGTTTAACTGTTCTACATATTGGAATTTATCATTCGAAATCTATCAATACAGCTCTACATGGCGAACCGTCCACACCTGATAAATTCAGCGGTGCAGCATTTAAAAAATAAACACCTTCAGGCACTTCTGATAAACGAATTCCCTCAAGCAATATAACATTAGCACTCAAAAGCACAAGATGTACTGCCATTGGGGCATTTTGCGGACCGATTGTCTGGGATTCATTTCCTAAAAGCAAAACATCTGAAGATGCAAATACCTTTGCTGCCTCAAGTGATACTTCGGCATCACCCTTAATCAGAATTCTCTTTGCAGCTTCAATGTTCTGTTTTTTTGCTTTTTCAATTATTTCTATAGCACCATCACCGGTGACAATACCATGATGTTCTGCCACATAAGCCATTCCCACAAATGTCTCTATACATATCTCATCTACAGTTTTGCCGTCTTTAACAAAATGGAATGGTGCATCTATATGCGTGCCGTTGTGTGCACACATATTAAATGCTGTCAAATTATACACTTCACCTTTGTTCATTGATTTAAGTATCTTTTTCTCAGGTAGTGGATCGTCGGGATACACTTGACAACCGAAAACTTCTTGTGAAATATCGTAAATTTTCATTGCTTAATTCTCCACTCCAAATTAAAGTTTAATATCATTACAAACCTGTATAATTTTGTCTGCTGCACCTTTTGCACCTGAGCTGTTCTTAAAGCCTTCAGCAATTTTCTTGGCATTTTGCTTATAGGTATCAACACTTAAAATTGTATTTATTGCACTCACAATGGATGCTCCGTCTGATTCATCAAGTTTTATTCCTGCGCCAAGCTGAGACACTCTCTCGGCAACACCTTTTTGCTCTGAGGTCTGTGGTAACATAACAAGCGGAACTTCAAAATACAAGCTTTCACTGACACCGTTCATTCCGCAGTGTGATACAAAGACATCCGCTTTTTTCAGAACTGCAATCTGGTCAACATGTGAAAAAACAGATATATTTTCAGGGAGCTCTCCAAAATCCTCGATAGACACCAAATTACCAACAGACATAATAACCTGATAATCTGTATCCCTCAAAGCAGATATACAAGCTTTGTAAAAAGGCAGCATATCATTATTGACTGTCCCCATTGATATATAAATTAGTTTATCCCTCTTTTTTTCTATTTTCTCGGTTGCAGAACGAATGGAAGGCCCGACAAATGCGTACTTTTCCGAAAAAGTTTCTGAACATGGTTGAAATTCGGGAGAAGTATAGACAATCGTGTGGGTGTTATAATCATTGCCAATAATATCAAGAATATTATTAACAGGATACCCCTTATCCTTTAACCGTTTGACTTGTTTAGATGTTTTTGGCATTGCAAAGAGCATCTTAAACAAATCTCCGATACCTTGTTTCATAATTTTAGCCGAGTGTTGATTAAAGGCAAAAGTTGTTGTTGAAGAAACAAAAGGAATGCCAAGTTTCAGTGCAACCGCTTTTCCCCATAGTGCCATGGAATCTGCCACAATACAATCAGGCTTAAGTTCTGTCATTTCCCTGCAAACCTTGTCATCAAGAGCCAATGTGGTGTCTACCAGTATCTTTGTAGAGAATGCCAGGTCTTTTCCTACACGGGTAGCGTCTTTGGCGCTTAAGTTTTGCTCCGTATCATAATCGTCGCAGGATATAAATGTTGCACCTGCCGACTTGATTTTTTCACGCATAATGTCATATGAATAATACCATACCTCATGTCCACGAGAAACGAGTTCCTTGACAACACCCAAAGTTGGGTTAGTGTGTCCGTGTGCAGGAATACAAAAGAAAACTATTTTGCTCATATTTTATTCCTCTATTTTAGAAAAAACTTGTTTGATAGTATCTTGTTGTTTTGCTTTAGGAAGAATTGCAATTCCTCTCTGGGTGTCACCGAGAACCAAAATCTCATCTCCCGGCTGAAAATCAAACATTTCTCTTGCTTCTTTCGGAATAACAAACTGTCCCTTTTCGCCGATTTTGACCATCCATGCATATTTACCTTCGTGTATATTCATATCTATACCCCCCCTGTATGATTGGTATGAATAATCATACCATATTTTTATGAAAATGTCAAGTGGATATTATTGACTTGTGTGGCAAATGCGACTTGAAACATTGTAATTTCACGAGATATATGTTATAATTCTACTGAACCTTTAAGTCTTAGTAACTAAGTGGTTGCTAAGGCTTTTTTTATCCTTAACACCAAAAAGCATACAGTATCAAGATTTATATATTGATTTCTGATAAAGTAGTATCATCGGAAGGAGGCAGAGAATGTGAATTGGATTAGTAGCTTGCAAAAAGCGATTGACTATGTTGAGGAACACATAACCGAGAAAATTGATTATGAAAAAGTAGCGAAGGAGGCCTGTTCGTCTGCATTTCATTTTCAAAGGATTTTTGGAATTATGTGCGGTATAACTCTTGGAGATTACATCCGTATGAGAAGGCTTACCCTTGCGGCACAGGAAATTATGAATACCGATAAAAAAATAATTGACATTGCTCTTGATTACGGTTATGATAGTCCCGAAAGTTTTACCCGTGCATTTTCTAAATTCCACGGGGTTACTCCTACAGAAGTGCGAAGCGGTGCTACAATCACAGCATTTTCGAGGCTTTCCGTAAAACTAATTTTATCTGGAGGTAATCTTATGAATTACAGAATCGAGAAAAAAGATGCATTTAAGGTTGTATGCAAAAGAAAACAAGTAGAAAAACCGGGTAGTGATGTTGCAGCCACAGACATAAGAGAATTTTGGGCGGAGTGCGGACAGAATGGCTCGATGGCAAAAATAATGAAATATATGCCCAAGAGCTCTGCTTTTTGCGGACTTTTAGGCATATGCTTTACAAGCAGTTTAGCTGACAATCATTTTCCATATGGTATAGGCTTTGAATATGAAGGTCAGGAAAATGTTGATTCTGAACTTGATATAATCG